>JBDHTA010000202.1:0-6740 GCA_039808465.1 Rhizobiaceae bacterium
CCGCGCAGCACATGCCTGTTGCTTTGCAGCCAGTTCGCCAGCCTGTCGGCGGCCAGAATCACCGCCACGTTGAAGGGCGAGCAGATGACGATGAAATAGAAGCCGAGGAACAGCAGCTTTTGCGTCACCGCCGGATCGTTGGCCGTCACGAATTGCGGCAGGAAGGTCATGAAGAAGATGATGACCTTGGGATTGAGGATATTGACGGCAAAGCCGCTGGCGATATTGGCAAGCGGCGTGCCGCGCGCTTCCTCCACCCGCGTCACCGTCAGGCTCGATCCGTAGCGCACCGCCTGAATGGCAAGCCACAGCAGATAACCGGCGCCCCCGGTCTTCAGGATCATGAAGGCAGTGGGCGAAGCGGTGATCAGCGCCGAGATGCCGAAGGAAACCAGCATGGTATGCACCACGATGCCGAGGCTGGTGCCGACGACGACATAAAGCGCGGCATTGCGCCCCTGCGCCAGCGCCCGGCTGATCGACAGCGTCATGTCCGGGCCGGGGGTGGCGGCCAGCAACACGCTGGCGGCGCTGAAGGCGAGCAGGGTCGGCAGGCTGGGCAGAAAGTCCATGAGCGGGGAATCCGGAAAGGGCCGAGGAAATCGCCTTGTTGTATCCGGCTTTGGCGGGCTTGCCAATCGGGGGCAACATCGCGACGAACTGGGCTTGCACCCCGCGCCAATCTCGATAAAAGTGCCGCCATCCTCCAGTGACGCAGGGGCGGCCCGCCCCCTTTCGAACGGACAGCACGATGGCACCTCAGCAGCAAGTCAAGAAAGTGGTTCTCGCCTATTCCGGCGGCCTCGATACCTCGATCATCCTGAAATGGCTCCAGACCGAACTCGGCGCTGAAGTCGTGACCTTCACCGCCGATCTCGGCCAGGGCGAGGAGCTGGAACCGGCCCGCAAGAAGGC
The DNA here is from genome assembly GCA_039808465.1 of Rhizobiaceae bacterium. Lineage (GTDB taxonomy): Bacteria > Pseudomonadota > Alphaproteobacteria > Rhizobiales > Rhizobiaceae > Metarhizobium. The sequence goes on from JBDHTA010000202.1 coordinate 916, forward strand.
CGAGATGCTCGGGATCAAGGAAATCTACATCGAGGACGTGCGCGAGGAATTCGTGCGCGATTTCGTCTTCCCGATGTTCCGCGCCAATGCCGTCTATGAAGGCGTCTACCTGCTCGGCACCTCGATCGCCCGCCCGCTGATCTCCAAGCACCTGATCGACATCGCCCGCAAGACCGGCGCCGACGCCATCGCCCACGGCGCGACCGGCAAGGGCAACGACCAGGTTCGCTTCGAGCTATCGGCCTATGCGCTGAATCCCGATATCAAGATCATCGCGCCCTGGCGCGACTGGTCGTTCAAGAGCCGCACCGACCTGCTGGAATTTGCCGAAAAGCACCAGATTCCGGTCGCCAAGGACAAGAAGGGCGAGGCTCCCTTCTCCGTCGACGCCAACCTGCTGCACTCTTCTTCCGAGGGCAAGGTGCTGGAAGACCCGGCGCAGGAAGCACCGGAATATGTGCATATGCGCACCATTTCGCCGGAAGCCGCCCCCGACAAGGCGACCGTCATCAAGATCGGCTTCGAGCGCGGCGACGCCGTTTCCATCAACGGCGTGCGCATGAGCCCAGCGACGCTGCTGGCCGCGCTCAACGATTACGGCCGCGACAACGGCATCGGCCGCCTCGATCTCGTGGAAAACCGCTTCGTCGGCATGAAGTCGCGCGGCGTCTATGAAACGCCCGGCGGCACCATCCTGCTCGCCGCCCACCGCGCCATGGAATCCATCACGCTCGACCGCGGCGCCGCCCACCTCAAGGACGAGTTGATGCCGCGCTATGCCGAACTGATCTATTACGGCTTCTGGTTCTCACCGGAGCGTGAAATGCTGCAAGCCCTGATCGACAGGAGCCAGGAGCATGTCGAGGGCGAAGTGACGCTGAAGCTCTACAAGGGCAATGTCATGGTCACCGGCCGCGAATCGGAAAAGTCGCTCTATTCCGACAAGCTCGTCACCTTCGAGGACGATCAGGGCGCCTACGACCAGAAGGACGCCGCAGGCTTCATCAAGCTGAACGCGCTACGCCTGCGCACGCTCGCCAAGCGCAACCAGCGCGGCTGATTCGAGCGCCTCTCAAAACGGAAGCCGCGGCGGGAAACCGCCGCGGCTTTTTTCATGGCCGCCGGACAAAAAGAAATCCCCGGCCGCTGGACCGGGGATTCGTCTGTCTCGGAAAAGAATGCCGGTCAAACCGGTTACGGAAGCAGGCCGCAGACCACGGCGACGACGAACAGGAATGCCGCCGTGAACACGGCTCCGCTCAGCACCTTGTGAAACGTGTTGCGCCGCGCCCGCGCTCGATCCGCAACAGGCTGCCGGGCATCGATAGCAGAATGAAAATGCGCCATGGAGTTCTCCGATCCTGTGGATACGAACCTCGCTCATCGCCTGCCTTGAAAGCCCTAACGGCGCAGGGAGCGGTTCGTTCCTGTGCATGCCCAATTTGTAAAATATCTCTATCAATTTAGTAGAGATATATTTCCGTCTTTCCGGCCCGGCGGAAAAAATTCATCCGCCGGACATATCCCTGTTTCAGCAGAACAAATGCCAGGGCCAGAGGATCGGCCGGTCGCCGGTCTCGGCCTCCTTGCCGTCATCGCCGCCGGTGGCAATGCGCGGCGCCTGCCGGGAAACCGGCTTTCGGGCTAAAATCGCACCGGCAGCCACAGGGGCCGCGGGGCCATGGGGTGACAGATAACCGAGCGTCAAACCACCAAGATAGAACATCAGCACCTCGTTGCGCGAATGCCGGGCTTCCTTGCCCGTGTCACAATGATGCCATATTCCGGCCGCGAGTCAACGATCTCTACTCATTTTGTCGATAATTAAGGGTTCCTTCACGCTTGCGGCAGGGGCGGCGCGCATCGGCGCCGCAACGATTCCTTCAATCGTTTTAAAGGCTTATAGCGGCGGCGAGACGCCTTGCGGGCGGGCATAAAAAAAGCCGCCGGAACGCTCCGGCGGCTTGCGGATTCTGGCGGATTGGCCGGTTCAGGCCGCTTCCGGCTCCTGCGCGGCATGCGCCTTTCGCACTTCCTCGTCGGTGAGGATGCCGCTTGCCCGAAGCAGCGCGGCGAAGCGGCCGTTGCTCTGGCTGAGTTCCTGGAAGCCGCCCATTTCGACGATATTGCCTTGATCGAGGAAGATCACCAGATCGGCCTCGCGAACCGTCGACAGGCGGTGCGCGATGATGAAGGTGGTGCGGTCGCGGCGCAGATTGTCGATGGCGACCTTCACCCGCTCCTCGGTTTCGACGTCGAGCGCCGAAGTCGCCTCGTCCAGCACCAGGATCGGCGCGTCCTTGAGGATGGCGCGGGCGATCGCGATGCGCTGGCGCTCGCCGCCCGACAGGCGGTTGCCGCGCTCGCCGACCGGCGTGTCGTAGCCGGCGTTGCGGCTTTCGATGAAATCGGCGGCGGCAGCGGCAGCGGCGGCCTGAACGACTTCCTCATGCGTCGCGCCCTCGCGGCCGAGGCGGATATTGTCGCTGATCGTGCGGTTCATCAGGCCCGCATCCTGGAAGACGGTGGCGATCGAACGGCGCAGCGACTTGCGGGTCACCGACGAGATATCGACACCATCGATCAGGATCTGGCCGGCGCGCGGCTCATGCACCCGTTGCAGGAGGTTGATCAGCGTCGTCTTGCCGGAGCCGGTCGGGCCGACGATGGCGACGGTCTGCCCGGCCTTGGCCGTGAAGGAAATGTCGCGCACGCCCTGATTGGTGTTGGCGAATTCGAACGAGACGTTGCGGAACTCGACCGTGCCCTTCACCGCGCTCAACTCCCCGGCATTGGCGGGCTCCTCGCGCTCGCGCACCGAATCCTCCAGCTTGAAGAAGTCTTCCAGCTTGGCGCGGGCTTCGAAAATCTGCGTGACGAAGGCGCGCATCTGGTCGAGGCGGCCGATAAGAAGACCGGCAAAGCCGATAAAGGCGACGACATCGCCGACGCGCAGCTCGCCGCGCTGCACCAGGATCGTGCCGATGACGAGAATGATCATCATCGAGATGGTGGAGGCCATGCGGTTCAGGGCGCTGGCCAGCGCCCACCAGTCGAGCACCGGATATTGCGCCGACAGCAGCTTTTCCGTGAAGGATTTCAGCGCCCGGGTCTCGGCTTCGATGCGGTTGTAGCTATGGACGACCGACACGTTCGAGATCGAGTCGCTGACATGCGAGAACACGGTGTGATAATGGTTTTCGACCGCGGCCTGCCCTTCCTTGGTGCGGCTCATGACCAGAGCGCCGATGAACCAGTAGGCGATGCCGAGCACGACCAGAACGATCGACAGGCGGTAATCCATGGAAATGGCGGTCGGCACCAGCAGCGCCAGCGCCACGGCGGTCGCCAGATGGGTGCGCATGAATTCCAGCCACAGGCCGAACAGCGTTTCGCTGGCGCGCAGCAGCGTGTGCAGCGCATTCGAGGTGCCGCGCTGATTGTGCCAGGACAGCGGCATGGAGATGATGCGGCCGAAGGCTTCGGTCAAAAGCGTGGCGCGGCGGCCATGCGCCAGCCGGTCTGCCTGGCGCGCCACCAGCACGAAGGCCACGGTGTTGAACACGCCGAAGGCGGCCCACATCATGAGCATGGGCGTCACTTCGGTCTTGGACGATATGGCGTCGATGATCCGGCCGAACAGCACCGGTTCGGCAATCGTGATCACGGCCAGCACGATGTTGGCGACAACCACCATAGAGACGCGCAGCCGGTAAATCGCAAGATACTGCAACGCCCTTGCATACACCTGAGTTAAGGACACGACGTTTCCTCTTGTGGACCAATGTCTAGATTGCCACAAGCCTAGCGAAGCCTACCTGAACTCAGCATTAACAATTCCGGCCCGCATTGTGCGGTGCGAAATTTCCCCGATCGCGGGCGACTTGACGCAGATCATCAAGGCCGGACGCAGACGCGATAAGCTGCCTGTAGATGCGAGAAGCGAAGGAGACCACTAAATTTAGCAGTTGAACAAATATGCAAATGCAATAAATCACAGCGTGCTATATATTTAATCAAATGCAACGACGACGGCGCAGCAGCCTGCGGCGATCACGTTTTGAGAGACGACAGTGCCAACGGAATCCATCCTCCGTCTTCTCGCTGCGGCTGAAGATGCCAAAAACACGGACGAGTTGCTGCGCGGTTTCGAAACGGCGCTTTCGTTGTATGATTTCGACTCCTGGCTTCTGCTGCGTCATTCGGCCGTGACCGGAAACGGCGCCGGCGTCATGGCCGGAAAAACCGCCCCCGGCAGCAGCCTGACGGCGGAAAGCCTGTCGGATGCGGTTCTCTGGCGGCTCAGAACCGGCATTGGCGGCTTCCGCATTCGCGATGTGCTGCGCGATTCCGCCCTTGGCCGCAAGCGCCGCAACCGCAAGAACATCAATGGCGCCGCCATTCACCTGCAATGGGCCGATGGCTACGCCTTTCCGATCCATACCGGCCGGGGCTTTGCCGGAAGCATGGCCATGCGCGGCGAACGCGCGCTTTCGGCGCTGGATATGAAGCTGTTCGAAATCATGGCCCACACGCTGTTCTGGCGATTCGTCCAGCAGAAGGAGTGCCACGGCATCTCGGAGCCCGGCGACCTCTCCCTGACGCGGCGGGAATCGGAGGTGCTCGCCTTCCTCGCCGACGGCATGACCTCGAACGAGATCGGCCGCACGCTGAAAATTTCCACCCATACGGTCGACTGGTACATGAACGGGCTGCAAGACAAGTTTTCCGCCCGCAACCGCCCTCACCTGCTGGCGCTCGCCTTCCGCATGGGGCTGGTGAACTGAGGCGTTCCGGTTTTCCACCGATCACGGAAATCGAAGGCGCGGCATCGCCGTAAAAACCCGCAATGCTTGCAAAAAATGCGGAAATTCCGCATCCGGCGAAAAAACGCGCCGCCTTCCCCATCTTTTGCCTTGCCGCATTTTTGACACATCCTGTCTTGCGATGAAATTGACATCCCCGCGCAAGCGTCTATGGATTCATTTCGCGGGCGCAACATAACCCGTTGAACCCAAGCAATTCCGGCGGCGCCTGAAGCCGTGTTGCCTGGCGGAAAGAGCGTGAAACCGAACATATGAACGCATTTCCGCAATCCTGCCGGGGCGGAGGCGCGCTTCTGGGGAGATTGCCTTGTCGATTAACAAGATCCTTGTCGCCAATCGTTCCGAAATCGCCATCCGCGTGTTTCGCGCGGCCAATGAGCTGGGCATAAAAACGGTCGCCATCTGGGCCGAGGAAGACAAACTCGCGCTGCACCGCTTCAAGGCGGACGAAAGCTATCAGGTCGGCCGCGGCCCGCATCTGGAGCGCGATTTCGGACCGATCGAAAGCTATCTGTCGATCGAGGAAATCATCCGCGTCGCCAAGCTTTCGGGCGCCGACGCCATTCATCCCGGCTACGGCCTGCTGTCGGAAAGCCCGGAATTCGTGGAAGCCTGCGACGCGGCGGGCATCATCTTCATCGGCCCCAGAGCCGAGACCATGCGCCAGCTCGGCAACAAGGTCGCCGCCCGCAATCTGGCGATCTCGGTCGGCGTGCCGGTCGTGCCCGCCACCGATCCGCTGCCGGATGACGAGGCGGAAATCCACCGGCTTGCCACTGAGATCGGCTATCCCGTCATGCTGAAAGCGTCGTGGGGCGGCGGCGGGCGCGGCATGCGCGCCATCCGCGATGCCAAGGACCTGATCCGCGAGGTGACCGAGGCCAAGCGCGAGGCGAAGGCCGCCTTCGGCAAGGACGAGGTCTATCTGGAAAAGCTGGTCGAGCGCGCCCGCCATGTCGAAAGCCAGATTCTCGGCGACACCCACGGCAATGCCGTGCA
>JBDHTA010000203.1:0-6730 GCA_039808465.1 Rhizobiaceae bacterium
TGCCGTCAATCTCGGCGCGGCCAAGATCGCGCAGGGGGCGGACGATATCGTCATCGCCGGCGGCGTCGAATCCATGTCGCGCATCGGTCTCGGCATGGCGGGCGGCGCGTGGTTCATGGACCCCTCCGTCAGCTTTCCCGCCTATTTCATGCCGCAGGGCGTTTCCGCCGATCTGATCGCCACCAAATACGGCTTCTCCCGCGACGATGTCGACGCCTATGCGGTGGAAAGCCAGAAGCGCGCCGCCCATGCCTGGGAAAACGGCTATTTCGACCGCTCCGTCATTCCGGTGCGGGATCAGAACGGCCTCGTCCTTCTGGCGAAGGACGAGCATATGCGCCCCGGCACCGATATGCAGGCGCTGGCCGCCCTCAATCCGTCCTTCCAGTTGCCTGCGGAAATGGGCGGCTTCGAAGCCGTCGCCATCGATGCTCATCCCGAAATCGAGCGCATCAATTACGTGCATCACGCCGGAAATTCCTCCGGCATCGTCGATGGCTCGGCGGCGGTGCTGCTCGGCTCGAAGGCGGGCGGCGAGGCCATGGGGTTGAAACCCCGCGCCAGAATCCGCGCCTTCGCCAACATCGGCTCCGATCCGGCGCTGATGCTGACCGGCCCGGTCGACGTCACCGAAAAGCTGCTGAAACGCTCCGGCTTCAAGCTCCCGGATATCGACCTTTTCGAACTCAACGAAGCCTTCGCCGCCGTCGTGCTGCGCTACTGCCAAGCCTTCGATATCCCGGCGGACCGCATCAACGTCAATGGCGGGGCGATTGCCATGGGTCATCCGCTGGGGGCAACCGGAGCGATGATCCTCGGCACGGCGCTGGACGAGCTGGAGCGGCGCGATCTCTCGACCGCGCTGGTGACGCTGTGCATCGGCGCTGGCATGGGCACCGCCACCATTATCGAGCGCGTGTGAGGGAGGAACGATCATGAGCTATATCAACTTCACCCTCGAAACCGATGCCGACGGCATTGCCCTCGTAACCTGGGATATGCCCGACAAATCCATGAACGTCTTCACCGAGGCGGTGATCGGCGAACTCGATGCGATCATCGATCAAGTGACCGCCGATGGCGCGATCAAGGGCGTCGTCTTCACCTCGGGCAAGAGCAGCTTTTCCGGCGGCGCCGATCTGACCATGATCAAGGGCATGTTCTCCTTCGCGGCGGCGGAGAAGGCGCGTGACCCCGAAAACGCCATGCAGAAGACTTTCGATCTGGCGGGGCGCATGACATGGCTGTTCCGCAGGCTGGAAACCTGCGGCAAGCCGTGGGTGTCCGCCATCAACGGCACCTGCATGGGCGGGGCTTTCGAACTGTCGCTGGCCTGCCATGGCCGCGTCGTGGCCAATTCAAAATCCGTCAAGCTGGCGCTGCCGGAAGTCAAGGTCGGCATCTTTCCGGGCGCGGGCGGCACCCAGCGCGTGCCGCGCCTCACCAATGCGCAGGACGCGCTTCAGATGATGACGTCGGGGCAAAACCTGTCGCCCAGCCGCGCCAGGGCCATGGGGCTGGTGCATCAGGTGGTCGAGCCGGGCGAACTCGTCAATGCCGCCAAGCAGATGATCAGGGACGGGTTGAAGCCGGTCGCCCCCTGGGACGAACGCGGTTTCAAGCTGCCGGGCGGCGGCATCTGGACGCCGCAATCGGCGCAGCTCTGGCCCGCCGCCGCCGCCATCCTGCGCCGCGAAACCCATGGCAATTATCCCGGCGCGCTTGCCATCCTCAAATGCGTCTATGAAGGGCTCCAGCTTCCCTTCGATACGGCCCTGAAGGTCGAGCAGCGTTATTTCACGCAGATCTTGCAGACGACCGAAGCCTTCTCGATGATCCGCTCGCTGTTCGTCTCCATGCAGGAACTCGGCAAGGGCGCGCGCCGCCCGGCAGGCATCGCGAAGACGGTGTTGAAGAAGGTCGGCGTCGTCGGCGCGGGCTTCATGGGCGCATCCATCGCTTACGTTTCCGCCGCCGCCGGTCTGGAGGTCGTGCTTGTCGACCGCGATCTGGAATCAGCAACGAAGGGCAAATCCGTCTCGGAAAAGCTGGTGGCGGATTCCATCGGTAAGGGACGGTTGACGAAAGAAGAGGGCGAGGCGCTTCTGGCGCGCATCACCCCCGCCGCCGGTTACGAGGGCCTGCGCGATGCCGCGCTGGTGGTCGAGGCCGTGTTCGAGGATCGCAACGTCAAGAAGGCGGTGATCGAGGCGGTGGAAGCCGTGCTGCCCGAGGATGCGGTCTTCGCTTCCAACACCTCGACGCTGCCGATCACCGGATTGGCGGACTACGCGAAGCGCCCGCAAAATTTCATCGGCGTGCATTTCTTCTCACCGGTGGAAAAGATGATGCTGACCGAGGTGATCCTTGGCGAAAAGACCGGCGGCAAGGCGCTGGCCGTGGCGCTGGATTTCGTCGCGGCGATCAAAAAGACGCCGATCGTCGTCAACGACACCCGTGGCTTCTATGTCAACCGCTGCGTCTTCCGCTACATCAACGAAGCCTATGACATGCTGCATGAGGGCGTGCCCGCCGCCATGATCGAGAATGCCGCCAGGATGGCGGGCATGCCGGTCGGCCCGCTGGCGCTGAACGACGAGGTCGCCATCGATCTGAGCCAGAAGATCCTGAAAGCCGCGATCGCCGATCTCGGCCCGCAGGCCGTCGATCCGCGCCACATGGCGTTGAACGACAGGATGGTCGATGACCTCGACCGGCGCGGCCGCAAGAACGGCAAGGGTTTTTACGATTACCCGCCGAAACCGGCCAGAAAGTCGCTCTGGCCCGGCCTGAAGGAACTCTATCCGCAGAAGCAGCCCGGGGATGTCGATGTGGAGGTGCTGAAGCAGCGCCTTCTCGTCACCGTGGCGCTGGAGGCGGCGCGCGCGATGGAGGAAGGCATCGTCACCGATCCCCGTGAGGCCGATATCGGCTCGATCCTCGGCTTCGGCTTCGCGCCCTATACCGGCGGCGCGCTGTCCTACATCGACGGCATGGGCGTGAAGGCCTTCGTGGCGCTGTGCGAAAGGCTGGCGGCCGATTACGGCGGTCACTTCCAGCCGACGCCATTGCTGCTCGACATGGCCGCGAAGGGGGAAACCTTCTACACCCGCTTCGATCCTTACGCGAAGGCGGCGGCATAAGCCGCCGTCCGCCGTAAGACTTCATTCATGCCCATGGTGCAAAATGCGAGGATATCCTCAATGGCGCTCCCGATGCTATGCATTTGTCAGAACAGCACATCGAAAACCTTGATGAACTGAAACTGGACCCTGTCTGCCGGATGGCGTGCGCGCTCCTGGGCGCACCGGCCTCGGCAATCATCGTTGCAAATGGCCGTTGTCTCTGGTCGCATGTCGCGGAAGCGGGATTCGAGCCAGCCTGGGCGCAGCTCTCCGATATCCAACCGGCTGACGAAGCCGGGCTTGCGGGAAGCGCGGGAAAAGCGTCAGTACGATATCATTCGGCCGCTTCGGGGTTCTGCGCCAGTATCGGCTTCGGTCCGGGCGATATTGGCACCCTGATCGTGTTCGGCAGGGAAGCGCGGCTGCTGTCCCCGGAGGAGATCGGCCGTATGGTGGATCTCGGCCAGATCGCCGGTCAACTGCTTGCCCAGTCCATCGGCAGGAACGGTTTTTCGCAACAACTGGATTTCTACCGGATGCTTGTCGAGGCCTCCACCGAAACCATCGTCCGCGGCACGCTCGACGGCGTGAGGCTTTACGTGTCGCCTTCGGTGCGCGAATTGCTGGGATACGAGCCGGAAGAACTCATCGGCCGCCGGGCCCTCGACCTCGCCCATCCGGACGATCTCGAATCGCTGGGCGCAATGATGAAGGACGTCCGGGAGGGCCGTCTCGACAGAGGCGCGCACGAACTGCGGCAACGCCACAAGGATGGTTCCTGGGTCTGGATGGAAGCATCGCTGCGGCTGACGCGCGACAGGCTCACCGGCCTGCCCGACGGCTATGTGGTTTCTGTCCGCGATATCGGCAGGCGCAAGGAGCTTGAGACACGGCTGGAACGGCTGGCCGGATATGATGATTTGAGCGGCCTGCCGAACCGGGCGCTGTTCCGGAAGATTCTGGCTGAGCGGCTTGCGGAAGGCAGGCGCCTGACCCTGCTCTATATGGACCTCGATGATTTCAAGGAGGTCAACGATCGGTTCGGCCATGCCGCGGGCGATGCCGTGCTGCGTGAATTCGCGGCGCGGCTCGGTTCTCATGTGGGGGATGGCGACGTCATCGCCCGCCTTGGCGGCGATGAATTCACGGCGATCATCGAATCCCGCAAGGATATCGCCTCGCTCTGCGAGCGATTGATCACGGCCGCCTCCATGCCGATTCTCCTGGGCGATACGGAGATCAGGATTGGGCTGAGCATCGGCGTGGCGAGCGCCTGCCGAAGCGATGAAAACCTCGATGCGCTGCTGTCTCGCGCCGACCGGGCCCTCTATGACGCGAAAAATATAGGCAAGAACAGATTTCGGCTGGCAATGGTCGCTTAGGGTGTCGGGCGGCCGTTTTGACGATGGCGCGGTGATTGCCGGGTCAAAATCATTCTCCCTCGACATTTCTCCCGTTCCGGGGTATGAGCCGCGCCAAAGAAGGGCCGCGAGCATCGTTGGCCGCGGCGTTTTCGCGTCTTTCAGGCGCTGACGAACCGAAATCCGAAAGAAGACGATATGACAGACATCGAGGGCATCGTTCCTGCGATTGCAAGGGCGTTGGAAAAACGCGGCTATGAGGAACTGACGCCGGTCCAGAAGGCGGTGATTTCATCCGAACTGGGCGAAAAGGACGCGCTGGTTTCGGCGCAGACCGGCTCCGGCAAGACGGTGGCCTTTGGCCTCGCGCTCGCGCCGACGCTGCTGCGCGGCAAGGACCGCTTCGGCCCCGCCGCCACGCCGCTTGCCATGGTGATCGCGCCGACCCGCGAACTGGCCTTGCAGGTGAAGCGCGAGCTGGAATGGCTCTATGAATTCGCGGGCGCGACGGTGGTGTCCTGCGTCGGCGGCATGAACATGTCGACCGAGCGCCGGGCGCTGGAGCGCGGCGCCCATATCGTCGTCGGCACGCCGGGGCGCCTGTGCGACCACATCCGCCGCGAGTCGCTCGACATGGCCGACCTGCGCGCCGTGGTGCTGGACGAGGCCGACGAGATGCTCGACCTCGGCTTCCGCGAGGATCTGGAATTCATCCTCGAAGCCGCGCCCGAAGACCGCCGCACCCTGATGTTTTCGGCGACCGTTCCCCGCGCCATCGCCAGGCTGGCCGAAAGCTACCAGCGCGATGCCGTGCGCATCGAGACCACGGCGGCGAAGGAGCAGCATGTCGATATCGAATATCGCGCTCTCGTCATGGCCCCGGCCGACCGCGAAAACGCCATCATCAACGCCCTGCGTTTCTACGAGGCGAAGAACGCTATCGTGTTCTGCTCGACGCGCGCCGCCGTCAATCACCTGACGGCGCGGCTCGGCAATCGCGGTTTCTCGGTGGTGGCGCTGTCGGGCGAACTCAGCCAGAACGAGCGCACCCATGCGCTCCAGGCGATGCGCGACGGCCGCGCCCGCGTCTGCATCGCGACCGACGTGGCGGCGCGCGGCATCGACCTGCCCAATCTGGAACTGGTCATCCATGCCGACCTGCCGACCAACCCGGATACGCTGCTGCACCGTTCGGGCCGCACTGGCCGCGCCGGGCGCAAGGGGGTCAGCGCGCTGATCGTGCCGTTGCCCGCCCGCCGCCGCGCCGAGCGCTTGTTGCAGACCGCCAATATCGCCGCCGCCTGGGATCGCCCGCCGTCGGCCGAAGAGGTGAGCCGCCGCGATGGCGAGCGGCTGCTGGCCGATCCGTCGCTGTCGGAAACCCCCGGCGAGGACGAGCGCGATTTCGTGGCGACGCTGCTGGAGAAATTCAGCGCCGAGCAGGTGGCCGCCGCCTTCGTGCGCCTGTATCATGCCGGACGTTCCGCGCCCGAGGAGCTGATCGAGGTCAGCCTCGACGCCAAGCGGCCTGCGCGCAGCGACCGCAACAATCCGAACGAAGGCTTCAAGGGCGGCGACGAGCCGCGCCGGGGCCGCAACGATTTCGGTCCCAGCGTCTGGTTCTCGCTGTCGGTCGGGCGCAAGCAGAATGCCGAGCCGCGCTGGCTGATTCCGATGCTGTGCCGCTCCGCCAACCTGACCAAGAACGATATCGGCGCGATCCGCATCCAGCCGCAGGAAACCCATGTGGAGCTTGCCGCCGGCAGCGCCGATGCCTTCCTCGCCGCCATCGGTTCGAATCGCACCATCGAAAAGGGCATTCGCGTGGCCAGGCTCGATGGCGCGCCGGAAGCGCAGGCCCGTGGCGAGCGCAAGCCCTACGGCAAGTCCAATGACAGCAGGCCGTATGACGGCGAGCGTGGCGCCAAGCCTTTCAAGGGCAAGGCAAAGCCCGCCTTCGGCCAGCGCGACGAGCGCCGGGACGACCGCCCGCGTGGCGAAAAGCCGTTTGGTGACAAGCCCTTCGGTGAGAAGCCTTGGAGCGGCAAGGGCGCAAAGAGCGCCAAGCCGAAATTCGAGGCTGGCGCGGATGCGCCGAAAAAGCCGAAGAAGAAAAACGCCAAGAACCGCGATTTTTAAGGAAATCGAAAGCAGGGGCGGCCGTCAGGCCGCCCTTTTCGCTTCAGTGCCCGCCGGAGCTGTCGGGCATCAGCCTGCCCGAGAGGCGGTAGGCGATGCCGTCGG
>JBDHTA010000204.1:0-6703 GCA_039808465.1 Rhizobiaceae bacterium
CAAAGGTGGTGCCGCTGCCCTGTCCGGTGGGGCCGCGGCCGTCCGCGGCGGCGCGGCCACCGCGGGCGCGGCGACCGCCGCCTATAGCGTCGGATCGCTTGGCCAGTCCGGCGCGGCAGGCGTCGCCTCCGGTCTCGGCGGCGTCGGCCGCGCAGCAGGTTCGGCCGCCATCTCACCCCTCAAACGCGCCGCCGCGCGGGCCAGCGAATCCGTCAAATCCAGCTTCTCCGAAGGTTCGAAGGCCGGATTCGGCGCAAGCGGCGGCAGCTCCACCATGGGAACGGTCGGCGGGAGCGATGCTGCGCCCGCATCGCCGGCACCATCCGCCGGTCCTCCGGCCTGGGCGCAGCGCATGCAGCGTTCGCAAGCCCTCAACCACGGCACGACCATGGCCGCCCATGCGGTGCGCTCCGGCGACAGCCACGGCTCCGGTTCCTCCATCAATCTTTCCGAAAGTGACCGCTCATGAGCATCTTCAAACGACCAGCAACTCATTACGGCAAGACGCCGGAACCCGAGACGCCTTATCAGCGCGCCGCGCAAGTGTGGGACGAGCGTATCGGCTCGGCCCGCGTGCAGGCGCGGAACTGGCGGCTCATGGCCTTCGGCTCGCTGATCCTCTCGGCCGGCTTCGCCTCTGCGCTGGTCTGGCAGTCCGCGCGTGGGACCGTGGTGCCTTGGGTCGTGCAGGTGGACAATCTCGGTCAGGCGCAGACCGTCGCGCCAGCCAATGCCGACTATCGCCCGACCGATCCGCAGATTGCTTTCCATCTCGGCCGCTTCATCGAACAGGTCCGCGCGATCCCGGCCGACGCGATCATCGTCCGCCAGAACTGGCTTCGCGCCTATGAATGGACCACGGATCGCGGCGCGGCGGCATTGAACGATTACGCCCGCGCCAATGACCCTTTCACCAAGGTCGGCCGCCAACAGGTCGCCGTCGAGGTGTCCAGCGTCATCCGGGCCTCGCCCAACAGCTTCCGCGTCGCGTGGACGGAAAGGCATTTCGAGAACGGCCAGCTTTCCACCACGGAACGATGGACGGCCATCCTCACTATCGTCATCCAGCCGCCGCGCGACGCCGAGCGCCTGCGCGCCAATCCGCTGGGAATCTACGTCAATGCAATTTCGTGGTCGCGGGAGATGAGCCAATGAAAACGTCAGCTTGCATCAATCACCTCGCTGATCTTTCCCTTGGAGATCATGAAGAACGAGGTGCCCGCTATCTCGATCTTCTGCCCAGCCTTCCAGCCGTTGGGCAGGTCGGCCTTGACCTTGGCGCGATAGCCGATGCGCACCGCTGCACGGTCCTCAATGGCGATGCAGTCGAGAATTGTCTGTTCTCTTTCCGCAAACAATTCAACACCCTGTTCCGCCAACGCGCGAAATGCCTCAATCCCATGCGTCTCGTTCGTCACTTCTCCGTTCGATCTGTTGATAAACCGAACGTCGCCCGACAGGCAGTCGAGCATCGCCTGAACATTCATCGTGTTGTAGGCGTCGATATACCGGGCAACAATCGTCGGGACAGTATCCATCCTGTCAGTTCCTCACTACTAATCCTAAAGCCGCTATCGTATGCTATTTTTGTGACGGTCGTGGCAATCGCTTTGACCGGCTGCGCCACCAATCGGATGCCGCAATTCAGCTATGACGCCAGCGTTCCGCCGCTGCCGACCGTGCAGGCGGCAGCAGTCGACAACACGCCCCGGCCGCTGCATGTGCCCCCGGCATGGACCGTGGCGCGGGGCGGTACGGCTGCCGGCACGCCGACCGGCCGCGTCGAGAACGCCAATGCAGCCGCCCGCGTCGAGCCGCGCCGCGAAGGCTACTACAACGCCATCCAGATATATCCGTGGTCGGAAGGCGCGCTCTATCAGGTCTATGCCGCAGTCGGGCAGATCACGACGATCGCGCTGGAGCCGGGCGAGAGCCTGACCGGCGCGGGGCCAATCGCGGCGGGCGACACCGCCCGCTGGATCATCGGCGACACGGAATCCGGTTCGGGCGCGAACCGCCGCGTCCATATCCTCGTGAAGCCGACGCGACCCGACATCGCCACCAACCTTGTCGTCACCACCGACCGGCGCACCTACATGATCGAGCTGCGCGCCCGGGAATCGCTCTACATGCCCGCCGTCGCCTGGGCCTATCCCGCGACGCCCGGCCAGCGCCGCACCGTTCCGACAGCCCCGATCATCCCCGCCGAGGCGGCGCGGAACTATCGCTACGCCTTGCAGGTGCAGGGCGATAGCCCGCCATGGCGGCCCGTCTCCGTCTTCGACGATGGCCGCCGCGTCTATGTCGTCTTCCCGGCCGGGATCGTGCAGGGCGAGATGCCGCCCATCTTCGTGCTTGGCGCGAACGGCGAGCCGCAGATCGTCAACAGCCGAGTCCACCAGAACGTCCTGATCGTGGACCGCCTGTTCGGCGCGGCCGAGCTGCGCCTTGGCTCTGGCAGCCGCCAGCAGGTCGTCAGGATCGTCCGCACCAACCCGACGCAGGCCGCCGACGCGCAGCCCGCCAGCGCGACCGGAGGCTCCCCGTCATGACCGACAACACCATCACCGAAACCGCAGCCCCCATGCGGCTGCGCGCCGAGCCGCCGCGCGTCACCCGCCTGTCCCGCAAGATGCTGGCGGGCGTCGGCGCGGTTGCGTTGCTCGGCATCGGCGGCGCACTCATCTATGCGCTCCAGACCCGCGACGGAGGGCCGGACGGCGGCGAACTCTACTCGACCGAGAACCGGCCCACGGCGGACGGCCTCGCCGGTCTGCCAAGCGACTATAGCGGGCCGGTGCTCGGCCCCGCGCTGCCCGGAGATTTGGGCCGTCCGATCCTCGACGCGCAGAACCGAGGGCAGCCCGTCGCACCGCCTACGATGGCGACGCCCGCCGTCGATCCCGCCGAGGAACGCCGCCGCGCCGAGGAAGAAGCCGCGCGCTTAAGCAATGTGTTCTTCCAGTCCGGCCCGCGCACGGGATCGCCGGCAGGGACGGCCATGCCCAGCCTTGCCGGTCTTGGCCTCGGCGGACAGCCCGCGACGCAGGACCGGCACGCGGCTTTCCTCAATGGACCCGTGGACCGGCAGACTGTCGCGCCGGATCGTGTCGCGCCGCCGGCATCGCCCTACATCCTTCAGGCCGGGGCCGTGATTCCGGCCGCGCTCATCACCGGCATCCGTTCGGACCTGCCGGGCCAGATCACGGCTCAAGTGACCGAGAACGTCTATGACAGCCCGACCGGGTCGCTGCTGCTGATCCCGCAGGGAACGCGCATCATCGGCCAATACGATGACGGCGTGACCTTCGGCCAGCGAAGGGTGCTCTTGGTGTGGAACCGCCTGATCCTGCCGGGCGGCCGTTCCATCGTCCTTGAGCGTCTGCCGGGTGCGGACGCTTCCGGTTACGCCGGGCTTGAGGATGGCGTGGATTACCACTGGTGGGATCTGATGAAGGCCGCAGGGCTGTCCACGCTGCTCGCAGTCGGCACGGAACTGGCGACCAGCGACGAGGACCGGCTTATCCGGGCCATCCGCGACGGGGCGCAGGATACCGTCAATCAGGCGGGGCAGCAGATCGTCCAGCGCCAGTTGCAGGTCGCACCGACGCTGACCATCCGGCCCGGCTTCCCGGTCAGGATCATCGTCACCCGCGACCTTGTATTCGAACCGGCAGGAGGTTGACCATGACCAAGCTGAAACTCGGCCCGCTGCCCGACGACAAGCCCGTGAAGATCACCGTGGAGCTGCCTGCGCCACTTCACCGCGATCTGGTCGCCTATGCCGAGGTGCTGGCCCGCGAGAGCGGCCAGCCCGCCGCCGATCCCGTCAGGCTCATCGTGCCGATGCTGGAGCGGTTCATCGCAACGGATCGCGGCTTCGCCAAGGCACGGCGAGCCGCCAACTGAGTCCCATCCCGGCAGGGGTGCCGCCAGCGCATAGGCGCAAATGCGGCACGCTACAGGCCGCCGACTGCCCTCCATGGTTCGCCTAATTCCGGGGCCTTGAGCGCCTCGGATTCCAACAGAACCAAGGAGGATTCCATGTGCGCAGAGCGCCGCCGCGCCCGGAGAGGGCGACCGCGACAGTCGATCCCCGAACCACTTCCCGACGATCTTTTCGACTACGCCGACGATCCTACGCCCGACGGCCGGACGCGAGCCGGCAACATGCCACTTCTCGGCCCGGATGGGCAGAGGATGCGTGTCACCGACGACTGGCCCGAAGACATTCCCGTCACCGAAGCCGAGATTGACGTGTTCGAGCGTTGGTTCGGCGATGTGTTCGACGAACTCTTGAACCCGAGAAAGCCGAATGACAGCTTGCAATACCTATCACAAACTGATAGGAAAAAGACGTGAGCGTGGATCGTGATCCAAGCCTCGACACGCTTCTGGACCTCGACGGACAGATGCTCTTTGTCGATCCCGAGGGCGGCCATTGGGTGAAGTTCGTCGTCACCCGCGTTCCGGCCTCGCCGGAAAAGCCGCACGGCCTCGATTATTCGCTCACGCTTCACGAGCCTTCGGGCGAACGGCTGGTCGGCTTCGACAATGCCCATCCGGTCGGCCGAGGCAGGCGCGGCGCGCCGATGGACCATCGGCACCGCTTTCAGACCGTGAAGCCTTACGCCTACGAGGATGCGGCCACGCTGCTGGCCGACTTCTGGCAGGCCGTGGACGCGGTATTGAAGGAACGAGGTGCCCTATGACCACATTGAAAGTCGGGATTGCCGACTATGAAGAAATGAAGGCCCGCACCATGCGGATCGCGCGCGGCGAGGAAAAACCTGCGCCCAGCGATCCGAAGGTGTGGTTCACCTCGACCGAATCCTTTGCCAAGGTGCTGTCGGCCGGCAACCGCGAACTGCTGCGCATCATCGCCGAGAAAGCCCCGGCATCGCTGGAGGAACTGGCGGAAATCACCGGCCGGGCCGGCTCCAATCTGTCACGCACCCTGAAAACCATGGAGAACTACGGTCTTGTGCGACTCGAACCGGGGCATGGGCGTAAGCTCGCGCCCAAGGTGGTGCATGACCGCGTGGAGCTGGCGTTGCCCCTGATCGACCACCCCAAGATGAAGAAAGCTATGGGAGGCCGACCATGAACATTCACAGCCCAACCACTACCGCCCGCGCCGCGCTCTACCTGCGCGTTTCGACTGCCCGGCAGGCGGAGCATGATATTTCCATTCCCGACCAGAAGCGGCAGGGCGAAGCCTATTGCGAGCAGCGCGGCTATCAGCTCGTTGAGACTTATGTGGAACCGGGCGCAACCGCCACCAACGACAAGCGCCCCGAATTCCAGCGCATGATCGAGGCGGGCACGTCGAAGCCCGCGCCCTTCGACATTGTCGTGGTGCATAGCTTCTCGCGCTTCTTCCGCGATCACTTCGAGATGGAGTTCTACGTTCGCAAGCTGGCGAAGAACGGCGTCAAGCTCGTGTCCATCACGCAGGAAATGGGCGACGATCCCATGCACCAGATGATGCGGCAGATCATGGCGCTGTTCGACGAATACCAGTCCAAGGAGAACGCCAAGCACGTCCTGCGCGCCATGAACGAGAATGCCCGGCAGGGTTTCTGGAACGGCGCACGGCCGCCCATCGGCTATCGCATCGTCGCGGCCGAGCAGCGCGGATCGAAGATCAAGAAGAAGCTGGAGATCGACCCGCTGCACGCCGACACCGTGCGGCTGATCTATCGCCTGTTCCTCGAAGGAGACGGCACGTCCGGCGCGATGGGCGTCAAGGCCATCGCCACCTATCTCAACGAGCGCCGCTTCTTCACCCGCGACGGAGGGCGTTGGGGATTGGCGCAAATCCACGCCATCCTGACCCGCACCACCTATATCGGCGAGCACAGGTTCAACACCCGCTCGCATAAGGACCGGGAGAAGAAGCCGGAGAGCGAGGTCGCCATCATGGCGGTGCCGCCCCTAATCGAGCGCGAGACGTTCGACGCGGTGCAAGCCCGCCTCAAGTCCCGCAATCCCATGGTGACGCCTGCACGTGTCTCCAGCGGCCCGACGCTCCTGACCGGCATTTGCTTCTGCGCCAAGTGCGGGGGAGCGATGACCCTTCGCACCGGCCAAGGCAGCACGGGCGCGACATACCGCTACTATACCTGCTCGACCAAGGCCCGGCAGGGCAAGACCGGCTGCAAGGGTCGCACAATCCCCATGGACAAGCTGGACCATACGGTCGCCGATTATATCGGGGACCGCCTGCTCCTGCCCAAGCGGTTGGAAACCGTCCTTGCCAGCGTCATCGACCGCCGACAGGAACGCACCGAACGCCGCCGCGAGCATCTTGCCGAGCTTCAAAGGCGAATCACGGAAGCCGACCAGCGGCTCGGCCGTCTCTTTGACGCCATCGAAGCCGGCATGGTGGACAAGGACGACGCCATGGCAAAGGAACGCATGGTGAGCCTCAAGGCATTGCGGGATCAAGCCGCCGCCGACGCGGAGCGCACGCAGCTCGCGCTCGATAGTTCAGGCAATCAGGGCGTCACCCCCGATATGCTCAAGGGGTTTGCCCGCAAAGCCCGTGAACGGATCAGGCTCAACGATGGCGGCTACCGCCGCGACCATCTACGCGCGCTGGCGCAGCGTGTCGAGGTTGCCGACGACGAGGTTCGCATCATGGGATCGAAGTCGGAACTGCTGCGAACGCTGGTCGCCGCTTCAAGCGTAGAAACGGCGG
>JBDHTA010000205.1:0-6678 GCA_039808465.1 Rhizobiaceae bacterium
GCAGGCGCCATGCCCGCCAGCCCCCGGCCGCCCTCGTTACGCTCGGCGCGCATCATCACGGTCTCGATCTGGTCGTCCAGCGTATGCGCGGAGAGGATCGCATCGGCCTGAAACGCCTCCGCCATGCCGCATAGCAGATCGTAACGCGCCTCGCGGGCCGCCTGCGCCAGCCCCGCCGAGGGCTTTGCACCCTGCCAGACGGCGATGCCATGGGGAATGCCGAGCCGGGCGCACAGCCGGGCGACACCTGAGGCTTCCTCGGCGGATTCGGCGCGCAAACCATGATCGACGGTGCCGGCGCACAGGCTGAAACCGGGAAACCGGCCGCTTTCGAGGCTGGCATGCGCAAGAAGAAGCAGGCCGAGCGAATCGCTGCCGCCGGAAACGGCGGCCATCAGGCGAACGGGCGTTTCAAATTTGGATAGGAAGCGGTCGACAGCCGCTTGCGGCGTGACGGGTGGCGTCACGAAATCAGCAGCTCAGCCGCTTCTGTTCGGCGGCCACCTTGTTGACGACGGCCTTGGATGCCTTGGGGTAACGCTTCGGCACCTCGCGCAGCGTGGCGCAGGCGGTGTCCTTGTTGTCGAGCGCTGCAAGCGACATGCCGAGCTTCAGCAGCATTTCCGGGGCCTTCGGCGATTTGGCGTAGGTCTGATGCGCGTTGAGGAAGGTCTTGGCCGCCTCGTTATACTTGCCCTGCGAATAGAGCGCCTCGCCCAGCCAGAAATTGGCGTCCGCCGCCTTGGCGCCGGAGGGGTAGCGGGAAATATAGTCCTGAAATTCCTTTTCGGCGATGCCGTAATCACCGGAGAGAACATGGCCGTAGGCGGCCTGATAGGCTTCGCCCTCGCTGCCGAGCGCGGCGACATCGGTTCCGGCATTGTCGTTCAGCGGCGCGGAGGCATTGCTGCCATTGCTCTTGATCGTGGCGCCGACCGGGTTGCCGCTGGCGTCAAGCTCGATGGAGCCAAGCTCCATGGCGGGCTTGCCGGTCTGCGCCCCCTCGTCCGTATCCAGGGAGGCCGTGTTCCCGTCGGAGCCGGAAGAAACTCCCGGCTCCTCGATGATGCGCGCCACGTCGTCGGTGGCGGGTTGCTGGGCAGGCGTTTCCAGCGCGCCGGACTTCTTGTTGCCGCCCTTGCGTTCCAGATCCTGGAAGCGGAACTCGTTGTCCTCCTGCGTCTTGCGGATCTGCTCCTGCATTTGCAGAAGCTGATAGCTCATTTCCTCGATGCGGCCGTTCAGGCTGCGGATTTCCTCCTGCAACTGCTGAACCTGCATCAATGTATCGCCACTTTGCACGCGAACGACCGGCAAACGGCTTTCTCCTGCCTTCACGGGCGCGGGTTGCGCCCAGAGCGGCGCGGAATGGGCTGCGGTCTGAAAGCCGCCTGCGGCCATGAGACCCAGCATTCCCGCCACGATGATGTTTTTCATGTTCCTTTTCCTGTGACCGTGAATCGCGCCATGGGCGCAGCAGGAGAGTTTTTCCAATTGCCGTTAAAAAGCAACGGAGTTCGGCCAAACTATGGTAAAAAAACAAAAACCCCGCCGGGAAAAACGCGGCGGGGTTCCATTTCTGCGGCGAATGCCGGGGCTTACATGCCCGCGCCACCGAGAACGGTGACGGCGCGGCGGTTCTGCGACCAGCAGGAAATGTCGTCGCAGACGGCGACCGGGCGTTCCTTGCCGTAGGAAATCGTCTTCATGCGGTTGGCCGGAACGCCGCGCGAGGCGAGATACTGCTTGGCCGCGGCGGCGCGGCGGGCGCCAAGCGCCAGGTTGTATTCACGCGTGCCGCGCTCGTCGGCATGACCTTCGACGGTGATCGCGTAGTTCGGATACTGCGCCAGCCACTGCGCCTGACGGTCGAGCGTCTGGGCGGAGGCCGAGTTGATCGCGGTGGAGTCCGTATCGAAGAAGATGCGGTCGCCGACATTGACCGTGAAATCCTGCGGCGAGCCGGGCGTCGCGCTGCCCGCGCCGCCGTTCAGGCCAAGCTCGCCGGCATTGTTGGGCAGGTTCTTCTTCGAAGCGCAACCGGCCAGAGCCAGAGACAGCGCCACGGCGAGAACGACAGGGTTGCGGGCAAAGGACTGCATGCGGCTCGTTGCCGGGTTGATCGTGCGGCTCATGGCCTCGGGTCTCCTTGAGAAACTTGGAAATTCAGCGTTGCCGGACTCTAACCAATTCTAGTTAACCGCCCCTCTACAAGTAAGGTTAACCAGAAGACAACGCGACGTTTTCGATTGTGCCACTGACAATATTTTGCGGCAGGAAAGTGACGGAAGCTTCGCGATTCCGCCACTTTCCCGGCCGTTATTCAAGAAGCGGCGACCAAGCCGGGTCGGATGCGTAGCCGGGCGTCTTGACCGGCTGCTCGTTATACCCGGTCACGTCGATGGAATAGACCTGCGGCCCGCCCGAGCCCGCGCCCTGGCGGAAGAACATCAGCACGCGGCCGTTCGGCGCCCAGGTCGGGCCTTCGTTATGGAAGCCCGTCGTCAGGATGCGCTCGCCCGAACCGTCCGGCTTCATCACGCCAATGGAGAACTTGCCGCCCGCCTGCTTGGTGAAGGCGATCAGATCGCCGCGCGGAGACCAGACCGGCGTGGAATAGGAGCCGTCGCCGAAGGAAATGCGGCGCTGGCCGGAACCGTCGGCGCCCATGACGTAAAGCTGCGGACGCCCGCCCCGGTCGCTTTCGAAGACGATGCTGCCGCCATCGGGCGAATAGGAGGGCGAGGTGTCGATCGCCGCCGTCGAGGTCAGGCGCGTCGTGGTGCGCGAGCGCAGATCCATCGTGTAGATGTTGGCATTGCCTTCCTGCTGCAAGCTCATGATGACGCGCTGGCCATCCGGCGAGAAGCGCGGCGCAAAGGTCATGCCGGGGAAATTGCCGACGACCTCGCGCTGCCCGGTTTCCAGTTGCAGCAGATAGACGCGCGGCTGGTCGCCCTCGAAGGACATGTAGGTGATTTCCTGGCGGTTCGGCGAAAAGCGCGGCGTCAGGACGATGGAGTTGGCATTGGTCAGGGTGCGGACGTTGAAGCCGTCCTGATCCATGATGGCGAGCTGACGCTTGCGGGCGTTCTTCGGGCCGCTTTCGGACACGAAGACGACGCGGGTGTCGAAATAGCCGTCCTCGCCGGTGATCTGCTTGTAGATCGCGTCGGCGATGATGTGGGCGACGCGGCGCCAGTTTTCCGGCTGGGTGTAGAATTGCTGGCCGGTCATCTGCTTGCCCGCGAAGGTATCCCACAGTCGGAATTCGGCGCGCAGGCGGCCATCGCCTTCCTTGGTCACGCGGCCGGTCACCAGCGCCTGCGCGTTGATGACCTTCCAGTCCTCGAAGCGCGGCGCGCGGGAGGGATCGCTGATCTTCTCGATGAAGGCATTCCTGTTGATCGGCGCGAACAGGCCGGAGCGCTTCAGGTCGGCGGCGATGACAGCCGAAACCTGCGCGCCGAGATCGCCATTGGACATGAAGTCCGTGATCGCGATCGGCAGCGGCTCGACATTGCCCTTGTTGATATTGATCTCGACGACCGCGTTGGCGGGGGCGATCCAGGCCGCCATCATCCCCGCCGCGAGGACGAGAACTCGTATCAGGTAACTCTTGAACATCATCCTTGGCCTTCACTTCTCAGGCATGCCCGCAGGGCGGGCATGCGAAACCATGTCAAAGCAGTTCGCTGGGGTCGAAGTTCACGACCACTTCGCTCCATGCGTCATATTTGTCACGCGGCAGGCCCTTGAAGGGGGCCGAACGGCGCACGGCGCGCAGGGCGCTGCCTTCCAGCGTCCGCCGGGCGGCGTCGGAGCCGCCCATGGCGATCACATCGGGCTCGCCGATGATCTGGCCATCCTCGTCCAGCTTCATCGTCACCTTGATCGTGACGCCGTCGGCGCCGTCGATGCCCGCGATCACCGACCAGTTCTTCTCGATCTGGCCGCGCAGCGCGTCCATCTCGCTCTGGCTGAGCTTGGAGCCGCCATTGCTCTTCTTCGTGCCCTTGGCGGCCGGCGCGCTGGAGCGTTTGGCCCCGCCCGATGTCGCGTCGGTCTTGTTCAGAAGGCTGGCGATCTCATCGGCGTTGAAATCGCTTTCCTTGGAGGATTTCGACTTCGCCGTTTCCTGCTTCTTCTGGTCGCCCTTGCTCTTGCCGTCGCTCTTGCTGGTCGAGGCGGTCTTCAGCGGCTCGGTCTTCTTCTCGACCGGCTTTTCCGCCACCTTCTTGTCCTCGGTCTTTTCTACGGGCTTTTCCTGCGGCTTGCTTTCGGCCTGCTTCGGCTTGAATTCCGGCACCGGGATATTGGTGGGCAGCAGTTCCTCCGCCGCCTGCTCCGGCGTCGGCTCGGGCTTGGGTTCCGGCTTCACATCGGGCTTCGGCTCCGGCTTGACCGGTTCCAGCTTCGCCACTTCCTGCGGAGCGGGCGCGGCCTCCTGCTCCTTCTGGATATCCTTGATATCGTTGGTGACGTCGTCCTGCTGCGGCAGAACCTTCTCTACCTTCTCGGGCGCGGCCGCCGTTTCCATATTGGTCGGCTTGGTGATCGGCTTCGGCGTGCTTTTCAGGTCGACGGTGTTGTCACCGGCGTTTTCGGCATTCTCCACCTGATCCGGACGGGTGGTCGGGACGGGCGCGGCGATCTCCTTCACCTCGGCATCTTCCGCGCCCTGCATGGTCTGGGTAATCGATTCGATCGGCACGATATCGACCGGCAGCGCCTCGACATCGGCCACTTCGAACGATGCCGGGGCACTGATCGAAACGAGCGCGAACGCCAGGACGGCACCGTGCAATATTGCTGAACCGATAAGATTACCCTTCATGACGCCCGTATCACTTGCTCTGTTCTTGCAACGTCACCAGACCGATATTCTTGAAGCCCGCGGACGAAATCCGCGCCATGACCTGCATCACCGTGCCGTAACCGGCATTGGTGTCGCCGCGCACATAGATGCGCTCGTTGTAGCCGGTGGTGGCGATGGCTTCGAGCTTCGGCACCACTTCGTCGATGGCGATCTTGGTCTCCTGAAGATAGATCTCGCCCGCCGGATTGACCGATACCGTGATCGGCTGCGTATCCGAATTCATCGGCTTCGCCTGGGTTTCCGGCAGGTCGATCGGCACGCCGACCGTCATCATCGGCGCGGCCACCATGAAGATGATGAGCAGCACCAGCATGACGTCGACGAGCGGCGTCACGTTGATTTCGCTGACCGGGCCGCCATGCTTGCCGCCGCGCCTGCGGCGGCCTCCGCCCGAGCCGCCCTGTGCGCCAAGGTTCATTCCCATGGATGAGACTCCCCTTTTCGCGCTTTACTGCGCCGCCTGGCGCGGTTGCAGCTTTTCGTCGATCTGGCGCGACAGGATCGCGGAGAATTCGTCGGCGAAGCCTTCCATGCGCGCCGTCAGCTTGCCCGCGTCGCCGGTGAACTTGTTGTAGGCGATAACCGCCGGGATCGCGGCGACGAGGCCGATGGCGGTGGCGAGCAGCGCTTCGGCGATACCGGGCGCGACGACCGCGAGGTTGGTGGACTTCGAACCGGCGATCGCCTGGAACGAGGTCATGATGCCGATGACCGTGCCGAACAGGCCGACGAACGGACCGGCCGAACCGATGGTGGCGAGCGAGCCGAGGCGCGCCGTCAGATGCTCGGACTCACGCGCCAGCGTCACGTCCATGGCGCGGTCGATACGCATCTGCAAGCCGATGGGCGACCGCGCGCCGCGCTCGAAGCTCTTCTTCCATTCGCGCATCGCCGAAACGAAAATCGACGCAAGGCCGTGGTTCTGTCTGTCCGACAGGGTGCGGTAGAGTTCTTCCAGCGACTGGCCCGACCAGAAAACCTGCTCGAACTGGTCGAATTGCCGCTTTGCCCGCCCGAAGTTCACATATTTGTCGATCACGATCGCCCAAGTCCAGACGGACGCACCGAGCAGCCCGATCATGACGATCTTCACGACCAGACCAGCTTGCATGAAGAGGCCCCAAAGGCTCACGTCGTGCGTCGCTGCTTCCAATGCAACCTGTTCCATTGATGTAAAATCCCCGAATCCAAACGCCCGGCGCTTAACCGGGCGGCTCCAAAGTAATCCTGCAAGAAAGCACCGGCAGCGATTGCTGAACACTCTGGTCAAGCGAAAGCTTCTGCCTCGCCTTCTTGCTGTCAAATTTGGTTAAAGGAAGGCGTGCGGCGCACAATATCCTTACAGGGCCAGTAAGACACTATTATCGTTAAAAGAGTGTTAGTGCCGTGACAGCTTGGCCGCGGCGCGCAATGTCGGCGCGGGCGGCGGACCGGAAAGTCTCCAGATCGATACGGGTGCGGCTTGCGCCACGAAAACTTTACTTTCACGGTTTAGTTTAATTTGCAAGAGGTCAATCGCCGGATGACGCCCTGTTCGCGCCCGCGTTGAACTGCTCCGCCAGCCCGTCCGGCAGCCGCCGCGGCCGCCCCTTCGCATTGATGACGGCGATGGTGACGCGGGCGGAAATCAGCAGCGTCTCCCCGCGCAGGATCTGCTGGGCGAGCACCATCTTCGCCCCGCCCGCCTTTTCCGTGCGGGTCAGGATGGTGACGATATCGTCCATGCGCGCCGGGCTCCTGAAGTCGATTTCCATGCGGTGCACGACGAAGACCAGCCCTTCCTCGTCGATGCTGACGAG
>JBDHTA010000206.1:0-6670 GCA_039808465.1 Rhizobiaceae bacterium
CCACCCATTCGTAAACGCCCGCCGGACAGTAGCGCGTCGACGGACCGGCATAGACATCCAGTTCCGAGGTCTTCTGAAGCGCCGGGTTCTTGAGTTGCAGGTGGATCGGCTGGTCTTCCTCATGGTTGGTGTTCGACAGGAACACCGAGGACAGGCGATCGAAGGTCAGGACGCCATCCGGCTTCGGATAGTCGATCTTCTTGTGCTTTGCCGCCGGTTCGAGGCTCTGCGCGTCGGTCTTGCCGTGCTTGAGCGTGCCGAACAGCGAGAAGCCGAACAACTGGTTGGTCCACATGTCGAGACCGCCGAGCCCGATACCGACCGCCGTGCCGAACTTCGACCACAGCGGCTTGACGTTGCGCACCCGCTTCAGATCCTTGCCGATGGCGGTAGCGCGCCATTCGTTCTCGATCTCCACCGGCTCGTCATTGGCGCGGCCATTGGCGATGGCGTCGGCCAGCTTGTCGGCGGCGAGGATGCCCGACAGCACGGCATTGTGGCTACCCTTGATGCGCGGCACGTTGACGAAACCGGCCGAGCAGCCGATCAGCGCCCCGCCCGGGAAGGACAGCTTCGGCACCGACTGCCAGCCGCCCTCGGTGATGGCGCGGGCGCCATAGGACAGCCGCTTGCCGCCCTCGAAGGTGTCGCGGATCGCCGGATGCGTCTTGAAGCGCTGGAATTCCTCGAAGGGGAAGAGATAGGGGTTCTTGTAGTTGAGGTGCAGCACGAAACCGACGGCAACCAGATTGTCTTCCAGATGATAGAGGAAGGAACCGCCGCCGGTCTTCATGTCGAGCGGCCAGCCGAAGGAGTGCTGCACGAGTCCCTGACGGTGCTTCTCGGGCTTGACCTGCCAAAGCTCCTTGATGCCGATGCCGAATTTCTGCGGCTCGCGGCCCTCGTCCAGCTTGAATTTCGAAATGAGCTGCTTGGCGATGGAGCCGCGCACGCCTTCGGAGATCAGCGTGTACTTGCCGAGCAGCGCCATGCCGCGGGTGAAGTTCGGGCCGGGCTCGCCATTGCGCTCGATGCCCATGTCGCCGGTGGCGACGCCGATCACCGCGCCTTCGTCATTGTAGAGCACTTCGGCGGCGGCAAAGCCGGGATAGATTTCGACGCCAAGCTCCTCCGCCTTGGTGGCGAGCCACCGACAGACATTGCCGAGCGAGACGATGTAATTGCCGTGATTGTTCATCAGCGGCGGCATCAGGAAATTCGGCAGGCGCACGGAACCGGCGGGGCCGAGGAACAGGAAATGATCGGCCTTCACCTCGGTCTTGAAGGGATGATCGGGATCCTCGCGCCAGTCGGGCAGCAGCTTGTCGACGCCGATCGGATCGACCACGGCACCCGAC
Organism: Rhizobiaceae bacterium; assembly: GCA_039808465.1. Lineage (GTDB taxonomy): Bacteria > Pseudomonadota > Alphaproteobacteria > Rhizobiales > Rhizobiaceae > Metarhizobium. The sequence goes on from JBDHTA010000206.1 coordinate 1,359, forward strand.
AGGATATGCGCGCCGACTTCCGCGCCCTTTTCCAGAACGACGACGGAAAGCTCCGGATTGACCTGCTTCAGACGGATCGCCGCCGACAGGCCCGCAGGCCCCGCGCCAACGATCACCACATCGAACTCCATGCTCTCGCGTTCGGGGAGGTCGAGGTTTTCGCTCATGCTCTCATTCTCCAAATTGCCGGCAGCGCTGAAATGCCCGTTTTTTCTATCTCTTGTCAAAACAATGCGGGTTTGTCGAGCTTTGTTGCAATTGCGAACGAGAAATTGAACGCTTGCATAATAATTTTTTCCCCGCGCATGGCGGGCCTTGCGCCGGACGGGCTTGCGGCGCTACGGATAGGTGCGAAAAATACCCCCGAGGGGACGGAGGAGAAACCATGACCGACAGCGCCGCCGCGGCACTTTACGACAGGCTGAAATCGCTCGATATCGACATGGCGCTGATCGGGCCGGAGGATCTGGCGAGCCGGGCGCCGGGCGAGCATCCGCTGAATTTTCAGGGCGGCGTCATGGCGCTGCCGAATTCCACCGAAGCCGCGTCGCAGCTCGTCGCGTGGTGCGCGCGAGAGGGCGTGGGCATCGTGCCGCAGGGCGGGCGTACCGGGCTTGTCGGCGGCGGCATCAGCCATCCGGGCGAGGTCATCATTTCGCTCGGCCGCCTGAATGCCGTCGAGGCGATCCATGCCGACGAGCGCACGGCGGTCGTGCAGGCGGGCGCGACGCTGCAATCGCTCCAGGAGGCGGCCGCCGCTCACGGGCTGACGACCGGCATCGACCTGCCCTCGCGCGGCACCGCGACCATCGGCGGCATGGTGTCCACCAATGCGGGCGGCATTCTCGCCTTCCGCAACGGCGTCATGCGCCATCAGGTTCTCGGCATCGAGGCGGTGCTGCCGGACGGCCAGATTTTCAGCGATCTCAGCCGCGTGGTGAAGGTCAGCGCCGGGCCGGATCTGAAGCATCTGTTCATCGGCGCGGAAGGGGCCTACGGGCTCGTCACCCGCGTCGTGGTGAAGCTGGAAAGCCGCCGCAGCGAGCGGGCGACGGCCCTGATCGGCGTGCCGAGCGCGGAGGCCGCGCTGGCGGTGGTGGCCTATTTCCGGGCGCGGCCCGATGTGCTGCCCGAGGGGGCGGAGCTGATGTGGTCGCAATTCTTCCGCGATGCCACCGCCACCTTCAATTTCGACGCAAGCTGGCTGGAGGCGGATACGCCCGCCGTGCTGCTGCTGGAGCTTTCGGCCGAAAGCATCGACCGCGCCTCGGCGGCGCTGGAAGAAGGGCTGGAGGCGCTATGGGAGCCGCTCGGGCTTTCCGGCGGCATCGTGGCGCAATCGCTGGATCAGGCGCGCAAGTTCTGGCAGCTGCGCGAGGAATCCGAATTCATCTACCGCCTGCACCCGAATGCGCCGTCCTTCGACGTTTCCATGCCGCCCGGCACGCTCGACGCCTATGTCGCGGCCCTGAACGAGCGGCTGGCGGCGGCCAACCCCGCCTATGGCTTCTATGTCTACGGCCATATCGCCGACGGCAACCTGCATCTGTCGATCACCAATGCGGGAGCCGTGACGGAGGACGACAAGCTGAAGATCGAGGATGCGGTCTATCGCGGCGTCACCGAAGCGGCGGGCAGCTTTTCCGCCGAGCACGGCGTCGGCATGGAAAAGCGCCATGCCTACGAGACCTTCGGCAACCCGGCCAAGCGCCAGCTTGCCCGCCAGATCAAGGGGCTGCTCGATCCGAAGGGCATCTTCAATCCCGGCAAGGTGCCATTTTGATCAGGCATTTTGCCATTCAAACAAGGAGTTCAGGATGGATCTCGGGCTGAACGGAAAACGCGCCGCGGTGCTGGCCTCCTCGCGGGGGCTGGGGCGCGGCATCGCCATGGCGCTGGCGGCGGAAGGCGCGCATGTGCTTTTGTGCGGGCGCAATGGCGACCGCCTGGCGGCCAATTGCGCGGCAATCGAAGCGGCGGGCGGCAAGGGCGACTGGGTCTGGGCCGATCTCGCCGATCCCGATTTCGTGGAGTCAATGGCGAACGCCGTCAGGGAAAAGCTCGGCGGCATCGATATCCTCGTCAACAACAGCGGCGGACCGGCGCCCGGCACCACCGAGGATATGAGCGAGGACAAGCTTCTCGCCTATTTTCATTCCATGGTGCTGCCGATCATCACGCTGACCAACCGCCTGCTGCCGCAGATGAAGGAGCAGCGCTGGGGCCGCATCCTCACCGTCGCCTCCGGCGGCGTGATCGAGCCGATACCGGGGCTGGCGCTTTCGAACACGCTGCGCCCGGCGCTGGCCGGATGGTCGAAGACGCTGGCGCGCGAGGTGGCGCCGTTCGGCATCACCAGCAACCTGCTTCTGCCCGGCAGCATCCATACCGACCGGCTGGACGATCTCGACAAGGCCGCGGCCAAGCGCACGGGCCGCAGCGTGGACGAGGTTCGCCGCGATTCCGAGGCGGATATCCCGGCCGGACGCTATGGCCGCGTCGAGGAATTCGCCGCCACCGCCGCTTTCCTGTGCAGCCAGCCCGCCAGCTATGTGACGGGCAGCATGATCCGCTGCGACGGCGCGGCCTCGCATTCCGTCTGATCCCTTTCCGCGTCGAAGCAGAAACCCCCTCTGCCTGCCGGCATCTCCCCCACAAGGGGGGAGAAGGCTGGAGGCTTGCGTTTCCTTCGATCTTCGAATGCCGGGAGGACGGCAGGCTCGAAGTCCCTCCCCCTTGTGGGGAGGGATTTAGGGAGGGGCCTTTATTCCTCTGCACTTACCTTGCCGCCGGGCAAAGCGCTTGCCTTGGCGGGCCGTTCGTGCCAAGAGCGCCGCTCTTTTGCCTTCGGGCTTTCAGGCACATCGAAACGGAAATGGAAAGGGCGCGGATATGGCTGGCGCACTCGGTCTCGACTTCGGCACGACGAATACGGTTCTGGCGCTCGCCGATGGCGGGGCGGCCACGCATTCGATGACCTTCACCAGCAGCGCGGGCGAAGCCGATTCGATGCGCACGGCGCTCTCCTTCATGAAGGACCGGCCGGGCGCGCTCAGCGTCGAGGCGGGCAAGGCGGCGATCCAGCAGTTCATCGACAATCCCGGCGATTGCCGCTTCCTGCAATCGATCAAGACATTCGCCGCCAGCGCCGTGTTCCAGGGCACGCTGGTCTTCGCCAGGCGCTATAATTTCGAGGATCTGATGGAGGTCTTCCTGCGGCGGCTGAAGGCTTATGCGGGTGAGGAATGGCGCGGTGATTTCTCCCGCCTCGTTGCCGGGCGGCCCGTCAGCTTCGCGGGCAGCAGCCCTGACGAGACGCTGGCGATCGCCCGCTACAACGAGGCGCTGACGCGGCTCGGCTTCCCGGAAATCCATTACGTCTACGAGCCGGTGGCCGCCGCCTTCTATTTCGCGCAGCATCTGAAAGCCGACGCCAATGTGCTGGTGGCCGACTTCGGCGGCGGCACCACCGACTATTCGCTGATCCGCTTCGAAACGGCGGGCGGGCGGCTCTCCGCCACGCCCATCGGCCATTCCGGCGTCGGCATTGCGGGCGACCAGTTCGATGCGCGCATCGTCGACAATATCGTTGCGCCGCTGATCGGCAAGGGCAGCTATTTCAAGAGCTTCGACAAGCTGCTGGAAGTGCCGAGCGGCTATTACGCCAATTTCAGCCGCTGGAACCAGCTTTCGGTATTCAAGACCTCGAAGGAGTTTTCCGACCTGAAAACGCTGGTGCGCGCCAGCCTGGAGCCGGAAAAGCTGGAAACCTTCGTGGACCTGATCGAGCATGACGAGGGGTATCCGCTCTATCAGGCGGTTTCGGCCACCAAGATGGCGCTGTCGCAGGCCGATGAGGCGGAGTTCCACTTTCCGCCACTCGGCCGCGCCGGGCATATGGCGGTGAAGCGCGCCGATTTCGAAAGCTGGATCGCCCCCGATCTCGCCCGCATCGAAGGCGCGCTCGACGAGATCCTCGAAAAGACCAATACGCGGGCGGAAGAGATCGACAAGGTGTTCCTGACCGGCGGCACCTCCTTCGTTCCGGCGGTGCGGCATCTGTTCACCGAACGCTTCGATGCCGGACGCATCGAAAGCGGCGGCGAATTGCTGTCCATCGCCCATGGCCTTGCGCTGATCGGCGAGCGCGACGACATCGGGCAATGGACAGCCTGATTTCAGAATGACTTCGCCAGATCCGGCAGGGCCTTGAGGAAGGCGTCGCGGGCGGCCGGTCCGGCCGGTTGCCCGCCCTTTTTGCCGCCCGCCGTCATGCGGGCGAAAACGATGCGCCGTTCCTTGTGCGTGGCCCAGCCGATGAACCAGCCGAGCGGCGCTTTCGCGCCCTTGGCGTCGACGAAAGAGCCGGTGCCGGTCTTGCCCTGCACATCCCAGTGACCGGCATCGAAATGCGGCAGGATGGAAACCGTTGTTTGCTGGGCGGGCTTCGAGACCGGCAGCGTTTGCGACAGCAGATCGCGCACGAATTGCACCTGTCCTTGCGGCGAAATCTTCAGCGACGAGGCGAGCCAGGAATGGGTCAGGCCGTTTTTCTTGCCGGGATCGCCGGAAACGTCGCGATTGCCGTAGCCGAAGCGGGTGACATAATCGGCGAAGCGTTTTTCGCCGAGCTTGCGGGTCAGCTCCTGCGAATACCAGACGATCGATTCCTTTTCCCAGATCGTCGGGTCGGTGGTCTTCTGCTGGGATTTGTAGCCGTCGAATTCCGGCTTGTAGTCCCAACTGGGGTTATGCGCATCCACCAGCACGCCGGCATCGTAACCCATCACCGCCAGCGGCACCTTGAAGGTGGACATCGGCGCGAAGGCCTTGTCGCAGGTGCCCTTGCGATAGAGTTCCTTGCCGGTGGCGGCATCGGTAATCAGCGTGCATTCGAGCGCCTGGGCGGCAGACGCGCCCGCAAAAAGCGCCGCGCCCGCGGCCAGAATGACAGTGTATTTCCCGCTCATGCTAAACTCCCCGGTTGTTGTGGTCCCGCAGGCATGGCGGCCAATCCGGGCGGAAACGGGACCGGCCGCGATGTTTTCCACCGAAAGCGCGGGGCGATGCAGGATCGGCTTTCCCCGGCCCGCCCGATGCGATAAACAGGGCCATGACCTCCGCACACACTCTTTCCGCCGGTGAACTGGCCGCCCTGATGCATTTCTATGCGGATGCGGGCGTCGAGGCGCTCGTGGAAGCGGACGCCGTCGACCGTTTCGCGGAATTCGAGGCAATGCTCCGCGAGCGGCAGGCGGCGCGCGCCCCGCGCCCCGCAGGCGGCGAGCCCGCGCAGGCGAATGCGCGCCCGG
>JBDHTA010000207.1:0-6649 GCA_039808465.1 Rhizobiaceae bacterium
CGAGCAGGCCAGCGAAGGCCAGATCCTCATCGATGGCGAGACGATGGAGGACAGGCCGCCGTTCCAGCGCCCGGTCAACACCGTTTTCCAGAGCTACGCCCTGTTTCCGCATCTCACCGTGGCCGAGAACATCGCCTTCCCGCTGGAGATGAAGGGCGTGCCGCAGGCCGAGATCGCCCGCGTCGTCAGGGACATGCTCGCGCTCGTGCAGCTTGGCGATTTCGGCGCGCGCAAGCCCGCGCAGCTTTCTGGCGGGCAGCAGCAGCGCGTCGCCCTTGCGAGGGCGCTCGCCGCCAGGCCCAAGGTGCTGCTGCTGGACGAGCCGCTGTCGGCGCTCGATCTCAAGCTGCGCAAGGAAATGCAGATCGAGCTGAAGCGGCTGCAACGGGAAACCGGCATCACCTTCGTCTTCGTCACTCACGATCAGGAAGAAGCGCTGACCATGTCCGACCGCATCGCCGTCATGCATGGCGGCAATGTCGTGCAGATCGGCGCGCCCGAGGATATCTACGAGCGCCCGGTCAACCGCTTCGTCGCCGATTTCATCGGCGATATCAACATTCTGTCCGCCACGGTGACGGCGGCGGCGAAAACCGCGCTCACCTGCCGCCTCGCCGACGGGCAGAGCGTCGAGCTGCCAGTTGAAGGGCAGGCGGTCCCGCAGCCGGGATCGCCGGTTTCGCTGGCGATCCGCCCGGAGCGCGCCGCCTTGCGGCCGCCGGGCGAAGGGCTTCTGTCCGGCAGGCTGGAAAACGCCGTCTATCTGGGCACGGACGTTCTCTACACCGTCGATCTCGGCCCACGGCAGCCCGCGTTTCGCGTGCGCCAGCAGAACAATGCCGGGATGGGCGGCGAGGCCGGGCCGCGCTTTGCGCCGGGCGACGCGGTCGCGATTGCGGCCGCCCCCGCCGCAATCCGGCTTCTGGCGGAGTAGGGGCGATGGACGCCGCCCGCGACCTGCCCGTTTCCGGCGCCCGGCACAGAACGCGGATGCGCACGCGCCGCGCCCTTCTGCTCGGCCCCGGCGTTCTGCTGATCCTTGCCTTTCTCATCGCCCCGCTTGCCATCATGGCCGTGGTCTCCTTTCAGGCGAAGGGCCAGAATGCCGGTGTCGACTGGGGAACCTTCAGCCTGAACGCCTATATCCGCTTCTTCTTCGAGCGCGATTTCGACGATAGCTGGATCTGGAACGGCGATTATCTGCGGATCTTCTTCCGCTCCTTCCTGCAATCGGGCATCACCACGCTCCTGTCGCTGGCCATCGGCCTGCCGACTGCGCTGTGGATTTCGCGGCTGTCGCCGCGAGACCGCAACATCGCCCTGTTTCTGGTGACCATCCCGTTCTGGAGCAACCTTCTGGTGCGCAATTACGCCTGGATCCTGATGCTCAGGAGCGGCGGCCTTGCCGACAGCCTGTTCCGCTCCGCCGGGCTGCTGGGGCCGGACGATACGCTCGGCCTGCTCTACACGGATTTCTCCGTCAGCCTCGGCCTGACCTATTCCTTCCTGCCCTTCATGGTGCTGCCGATCTACGCGAGCCTGGAAAAGCTCGACTGGCGGCTGGTGGAGGCGGGCTACGATCTCGGCGCGAACCGCTGGCAGGTGCTGAAAAGGATCATCCTGCCGCTCAGCAAGCCGGGCATCATGGCGGGCGCCATTCTGGTGTTCGTGCCGTGCCTGGGCGCTTTCGTCACCCCCACGCTGCTTGGCGGAGGAAAAACGCTGATGATCGGCAATCTTATCCAGAACCAGTTCGGCGCGGCCCGCGACTGGCCCTTCGGCTCGGCGCTCGCCTTCGTGCTGCTGATGATCGTGGGGCTGAGCATGGCGCTGTTTTACGCGCGCCGCCGCCGGGCGGGGGAGGGCTGAAACCATGGCGAAGCGCGCAATCGACCTTCACAGGATCCCGGGCACCAGACCGGCGGCGATCTTCTTCTTCATCTATCTCTACCTGCCGATGGTCATCCTGCTGGCCCTCAGCTTCAACGCCAACCGCGCCGTCACCATCTGGTCGGGCTTCTCGCTGGAATGGTATGGCCGCGTGCTCGGCAACAGCGCCATGCTGATCGCCACGCGCAATTCGCTGATCATCGCGGCGGTCGCGGCGGTGATCGCCACCGTCGTCGCAACGCTGGCCGCCCTTGCCACGGCCAATACGCGCTTTCGCGGCAAGGATGCCGTCGACGGCCTGATCGCCCTGCCGCTGGTGGTGCCGGAAATCGTCATCGCCGTCGCGCTGCTTCTGTTCTTCGGCGCGCTTTCGGTGCCGCTCGGCTTCGTCACGGTCACGCTGGCGCATACGATCCTGTGCATTCCCTTCGCCTACCTGCCCATCCGGGCGCGGCTGGAAGGCATGGACGCGCGGCTGATCGAGGCGGCGGGCGATCTCTACGCCTCGCCGGTGCGCGCCTTCCGCCGGGTCACGCTGCCGCTGCTGTGGCCGGGGATTCTCTCGGGCGCGATGCTCTGCTTCATCCTGTCCTTCGACGATTTCGTGCTCACCCTGTTCGTGGCGGGCGCGGGCGCCACGACGCTGCCGGTCTACATCTATTCGCTGATCCGCGTCGGCGTCACGCCGGAGGTCAATGCCGTGTCGTCGATCATGCTGGTGACGTCGATCGTCTTCGTCTCGCTGTCGTTCTTTCTGTCGAAAAAACAGAGTTGAGACCTGCCCCGCAATCAAAAATCTCAGAGTTGTAGATTAGAGGAGGATATACACGATGAGTTTCCTGAATCACGCGAGAACATCGGCTCTCGCAATCGCGCTGGCCGCCGCCGGTTTTAGCGCCGCGTCGGCCGACGAGCTGAACATATATAGCTGGAGCAACTATATCCCGCCGAAGATCCTGGAGGATTTCACCAAGGAAACCGGCATCAAGATCAATGTCGACACCTTCGCCGACAACGAGGCGCTGCTGGCCAAGCTGAAGGCGGGCGGCGCGGGCTACGATGTCGCGACGCCGACCGACTACATGATCCCGACGCTGATCAGCGAGGGCCTGCTCATGGAAATCGACGCGAAGCAGTTGCCGAACTTCAAGAACGTGGCGGCCCCCCATGACGGCCCGGACTTCGACAAGGACCGCAAATATTCGGCCCCCTATCTGTGGGGAACCTCCGGCATCGCCTATGACACCGCGGCCCTCGGCAAGCTGCCGGAATCGTGGAAGATCCTGTTCGAGCCCGATAGCGGGCTGAAGGGCCGCATCGGCATGCTGGACGATTCCACCGCCGTCTACAATGCCGCCGCCTATTACCTGAAGGTCGACCGCTGCACGGAAGATCCGAAGGAGGCCGGGCGCATCTACGACCTTCTGAGCAAGCAGAAACCCGATGTCGCCATGTATGATTCCGACGGCGTGGTCGACCGCCTGCTGGCGGGCGAGATCAGGATGCACATGGCGTGGAACGGCCAGGCCCATCGCGCCTGGCGCGAAAAGCCCAATATCGTCTTCGTCTATCCGGAGGAAGGCATCTCCTTCTGGTCCGACAACCTCGTCGTGCCGCATGACGCGCCGCACGCCGAAGCCGCCAAGACCTTCATCAACTGGATGATGACGCCCGAGCGCATGGCCGCCGTCAGCAACTTCGCCGGCTACATGAACGGGCTCAAGGGATCGAGCGAATTCCTGGAAGCGCATCTGCGCGACGACCCCGCCGTCAACATGCCGGATGCGCTTGCGGGCCGCCTGCGCTCGGCGCTGGAATGCTCGTCGAAAGCGCGCGAGCTGCGCGACCGCGTCTGGACGCGCCTGAAAAGCTGATGGCTGCGGGACGGGACGCCGCCAGCGCGCAAATCCGGATGGAAACCTCGGCGCGATACCGGTAACGTTCCGGCTCCTGTGGGCAAACGCGAAAGACGATGCTGTTCCGGCCCCCGCGGGCCGGGGCGGCGTCGAGACAAGGAGTATGCATGCTGACGACCGTGAACAACGATTTCGATGTGGGACTGGCGCTGCGCCTGAAACGGGAGGCCACCGGCCTGTCGCAGCGCCAGCTTGCCGAGCGCGCGGGCCTGACGCATGCGACCATCGCCAATGTCGAGGCCAACAAGTCGAGCCCCTCCGTGGCGACGCTGGCCCGCATTCTCGATGTTTTCGGCTCGACCTATGCCGAGTTCTTCTCGCTGCCGCTGCCCAACGAAGGCAAGGTGTTCTACCGGCGCGAGGAATTCGTGGTGCTGACGAGCGGCGACGTGGAATTTCTTCAGGTCGGCCCCGGGCGCGGCACCGATACGAAATTGCAGGTTCTGCGCACCCGCTACCGGCCCGGCGCCGAAACCGGCCCGGAAATGCTTCAGCACGATGCCGAGGAGGGCGGCGTGGTCATCGCCGGAACGATCGAGCTGACGGTGGGCGACCAGACGGCGCAGTTGAAGGCTGGCGATGGCTACCTGTTCAATTCGCGCCACCCGCACCGCTTTCGCAACACCGGCGAGGAAGACTGCGTCATCGTCGCGGCCTGTACCCCGCCCTATCTCTGACCCCCTTTTCCCAACCTGACGGATGCCACCCATGAGCCAGAGCTGCGGCCAAAGACTGATCGAAATCCTGGAATCAGCGGGCATCACCGATGCCTTCGGCATTCCGGGCGTGCACAATCTGGAGCTTTATCGCGGCATCGCCGGAAGCTCGATCCGTCATGTCACCTCGCGCCATGAGCAGGGCGCCGCCTTCATGGCCGATGGCTATGCCCGCGTGACCGGCCGCCCGGCGCTGGTGCTGCCGATTTCCGGCCCCGGCCTGCTGAATGCGGCGACCGCGATCGGCCAGGCCTATTCCGACAGCGTTCCCATGCTGATCGTGGCCACCAACAACCCGGTCTCGACGCTCGGCCTCGGCGGCGGGGAGCTGCACGAGACGCGCAACCAGTCGCTCTGCATGCAGGGCATCCTCGATACCGTGCTGAGCGTCAATCATCCCGCGCAACTGGAGGAGGTTCTGGCGCAGGCGCTGGAACGCCTGCGCAGCAGCAGGCCGCGTCCGGTCTATATCGAGCTGCCGATCGACGTCGCCTCGCAGCCCGCGTCAGGCGCGGCGCAAGGCAGCCACGGCGCCTTGCAGCCGCGCATCGTGCCCGCGTCTAACGAGGATGCGAGGCGTCTCGGCGAGGCCGTCAATGGCGCGCAGCGTCTGGCGATGATCGTCGGCGGCGGCGCGCGCGGGGCAAGCGATCTCGTCCGCTCCATCGCCGAAAAGACCGGCGCGCTGGTGGTTTCCTCCATCGCCGGAAAAGGCATCGTGCCGGATGACGGCCCGGCGGGAGCGGGGGCTTTCCTGGGCGATGACGCCGTGCAGGCGCTGCTGTCGAAAGCCGATTGCGTGCTGGCGATCGGCACGGAGCTGGCCATGCCCGACCGCTGGCGCCCCCTGCCGCCCATGACCGGAACGCTGGTCAGGATCGATATCGACCCGGCGCAACTGGCGCGCCCGCCTTTCGCGTCCCTGCGCATTCAGGCCGATGCACGCGCCGCGCTGCAAGCGCTGGAAGCGGCGCTGAAGCCGGGCAGGCGCGAGCCATGGTTCGGCGATCTCGCGGCCATTCGCGGCGCGGCGGCGCAAGCCTATCGCCAGCGCAGGCCGCAGGAGCTGGACATTCTCGCGGCGCTGCGCGAGACGCTGGCGGATGACGGCATCGTTGCGACCGACATGACCCAGATCGCCTATGGCGGCAACCTGCATTTTCCCTGCCGGACGCCGGGAAGCTGGCTGCATCCGGTGGGATACGGCACGCTCGGCTACGGCCTTCCGGCCGCCATCGGCGCCAAGCTGGCGCTGCCGGAGCGGCAGGTGGTTTCGCTGTCGGGCGATTACGGCTTCGGCTTCACCAGCAACGAGCTTGCGGTTGCCGCGAGCCACGGCCTCTGCCTGCCGGTCATCGTCTGGAACAATCACCGGCTGGGGCAAATTCAGGACGACATGGACCGCCTGAACATTGCGCGCATCGGCGTGGAAATCGAGCCGCCGTCGCTGGAGCTGATCGCGAAGGCCCATGGCGCCGGTTACGTTGCGCCCGCCGATATCGCCGCCTTCAAGGCAGCGTTGAAGGATGCCCTCGAAACACCCCGCCCGGTGGTGATCGAGATGCGGGACAAGGCCTGAAGGCCGGTTTGCAGGACAGCAGCCATGATGAAAACACTGCCCATCGACCGGATCGTCATCAACGGCAAGGTCGCGACCCTCGAACGGCCCGGCGACTATATCGAAGCCTTCGCGATTGCCCGCAACCGCATCGTGGCGCATGGAACGACGCAGGATATCCGCGCGCTGGCGCCCCATGCCCGCATCATCGATTGCGAGGGCAGGACCGTCATTCCCGGCCTGATCGACAGCCATTGCCATCCGGATATGCACGGCGCGCGCCTCGGCCGCTGGCACGATCTCTCCTGCGGCATCGCCAGCAGGGACGAGCTGCTGGCGCTGATCCGCCGCTCGGTGGAGGGGGCCGCCCCTTCGGCCTGGTTCGTGGGCTTTCGCTATGACGACCTGCAACTGGGCGGCTATCCGGCGCTGGCGGAGCTGGATGCGGCCGCCTGCGGGCATCCGGTCTTTCTCTACCGGCGCGACGCCCATATCGGCGTTGCCAATTCCGCCGCCATGGCGCTGGTGGGATACGGGGAGGATGCGGCCGATCCGCCGTTCGGCAGGCT
>JBDHTA010000208.1:0-6645 GCA_039808465.1 Rhizobiaceae bacterium
ATTTCGGCGATGAAGGCCGCCGTGTAGAGCGATAGCGCCAGCAGGAGCGACACGAATTCGGGGCCGATGCTCGCTCCGCCCGTCAGGTTGAATTTCCCGGCCGTCGGCACGTCGAAGGTCAGCGGCATGCCCTGGATGAAAAACGCCACCAGCGGCAGGCCGATGACGAGCCCGAGCACGACCGGCAGTTCCGGCGCGCGCTGTCCTGTCGCCATCTGCCGCTTTCGCACCCATGCCCTGTGCATGAAGGAAAGCACGATGCCGACCGCAAGCGCGATCGCGACGATGCCGAATCCGTCGCCGAAAACCGGTTTCGGAAAGAACACGCCGCGATTGTTGAGGTAGACATCGAGCGGCAGGGCGATCGAGGCGCGCACCTGCGGCAGAATGTTGATGACCGCCACATACCAGAAGAAGATCACCAGCAACGGCGGAATGTTGCGGAACAGCTCGACATAGACGGTGCAGAGCCGGGCGATCAGCCAGTTGGAGGAAAGCCTGCCGATGCCGATCAGCAGCCCGACCACGCTGGCGAGCACGATGCCGGTGACGGACACCAGCATGGTATTGATAAAGCCGACCTGCAAGGCCCTCAGATACGTGCTGTCGCTGGAATAATCGATGAGCGACTGGCCGACATCGAAACCGGCGCGGCCCCACAGGAAATCGAAACCGGCGGAAATATTGGCGCGGCGAAGATTGTCCGCCGTGTTGGTCGTGATGACGTAGACGATTCCGGCAAGCGCCAGAATCGTCAGGGCCTGAAAGACGAGGCCGCGAACTTTCGGATTGTAAAAAGGCGAAACCGCCGGTGCCCGCGAATCCGCGAGCTTGTCCTGCATGATAGCCATATTGTTCCCCTGCTGCGCATGCCCTTTGCCGGGCTTATTTCTTGTCAGCGTCGGGAGGCGGTCGCCCGCCTCCCGGATATGGAATCAGCGGATCGGCGGCGCGTATTGCAGGCCGCCCTTGGTCCACAGCGCGTTCAGGCCGCGTGCGATCTTGAGCGGGCTGCCTTCGCCGACATTGCGCTCGAAGGATTCGCCGTAATTGCCGACCTGCTTGACGATGTTATAGGCCCAGGCGCTGTCGACGCCGAGATCCTTGCCGATGGTCGAGCCTTCCTCGGTGCCGAGGAAACGCTTGATGTCGGGGTTGTCGGAGTTCTTCATCTCATCGACATTGGCCTGCGTGATGCCGAATTCCTCGGCGGCCACCATGGCGTAATACGCCCAGCTCACGATGTCGAACCACTGGTCGTCACCCTGGCGGGTGGCCGGGCCGAGCGGCTCCTTGGAGATGATTTCCGGCAGGATCATATGATCGTCCGGCTTGGACAGCTTCAGGCGGATGGAATAGAGGCCGGACTGGTCGGTGGTGTAGACGTCGCATTTGCCGGCGTCATAGGCCTGGTCGACTTCTTCCTGCTTTTCGAAGACGGTCAGCTTGTATTCCATCTTGTTGGCTTTGAAGTAGTCGGCGAGGTTCAGCTCGGTCGTGGTGCCGCTCTGCACGCACACGGTGGCGCCCGACAGTTCCAGCGCCGATTTCACGCCCAGTTCCTTGCGGGCCATGAAGCCCTGGCCGTCGTAATAGTTGACGGTGCGGAAGTTGAAGCCGAGTTGCGTGTCGCGGCTGATGGTCCAGGTGGTGTTGCGCGAGAGCACGTCGACTTCGCCGGATTGCAGGGCAGGGAAGCGGTCCTTGGCCGAAAGCGGCGTGTACTTGACCTTGGTGGCGTCGCCGAAGACGGCGGCGGCGATCGCCTTGCAGTAATCGATATCGAGACCGGACCAGTTGCCGCTGCTATCCTGCGAGGCGAAACCGAGCAGACCGGCGCCATTCACGCCGCATTGGACGAATCCCTTGGCTTTGACGTCGTCGAGTTTCGCCGCCATGGCGCCTTGCGCGCCAAGGCCGACAACAGCCGCTCCGAGCATCGCCGACAGAAGCTTCTTCTTCATTTTCCCTACCTTTTTTAAGTTGTTCTTTGTGTCGCGGCCGGGCCGCGGCATTTGCGCGGACCGTCCTGACTCGCGGCCCTCCCGGCAGCGAGACGCGCTATCACAGTCTTAAACAGGCGCATGGTCAAGCCTCGGCAGGTAAATTGATCTTTGAAAGCCGCAATCTACGACTTTAGGCTAAGCCGGTCTGCAACCTGCCTTTTCGGGAATGGCGGCAATGGAGCGCAGGGGTTGACCTTGCCCCACCCGGCACGTCAGGATAGCCTCGTCTTTTCCCACCAACGAGCAGCATTTTCCATGACAGATCAAGACAGTGCAGGGCGGGAAGCGGGCGTGAACACCCGTCTTGCCCATATCGGCCCGAACCCGCGCGAGTATCACGGCTTCGTCAATCCGCCGGTCGTCCATGCGTCCACCGTGCTTTTTCCCAATGCGCGGGCCATGGAAACACGGGAGCAGAAATACACCTACGGCACACGCGGCACGCCGACCACCGACGCGCTGTGCGAGGCCATCGACGAGCTGGAGGGATCGGCCGGAACGATTCTCGTTCCCTCCGGGCTTGCCGCCGTCACCGTGCCGTTCCTTGGCTTCCTGTCGGCGGGCGATCATGCGCTGGTGGTCGATTCGGTCTATGCTCCCACCCGGCATTTCTGCGATACCATGCTGAAACGGCTGGGCGTCACGGTCGAGTATTACGATCCCGAAATCGGGGCCGGAATCGAATCGCTGATGAAGCCGAACACGCGCCTCGTCCATACCGAGGCGCCGGGTTCCAATACCTTCGAGATGCAGGATATCGGCGCGATTGCCGAGGCCGCGCACCGCCACGGCGCCGTCGTCAGCATGGACAATACCTGGGCGACGCCGATCTATTTCCGGCCGCTGGATTTCGGCGTGGATATCTCGATCCACGCCGCCACCAAATATCCGTCCGGCCATTCGGATGTGCTGTTCGGCACGGTTTCGGCCAATGCCGCCTGCTGGGAGCAGTTGTTCGATACGCAGATCACGCTCGGCACCTGCGCTTCGCCGGATGATTCCTACCAGATCCTGCGCGGGCTTCGCACCATGGGCGTGCGGCTGGAACGCCACCAGCACAGCGCGCTGGAACTGGCCGCATGGCTGGAAAGCCGGGGCGATGTCGCGGCCGTGCTGCATCCCGGCCTGCCGAGCTTTCCCGGCCACGCGATCTGGAAGCGCGATTTCAAGGGCGCGAGCGGCATCTTCTCCATCGTTCTCGATGGCGGCGCGCCGGAGCGGCACCGGGCGAAGGCGCATGCCTTCCTCGATTCGCTGCGCTATTTCGGGCTCGGTTATTCCTGGGGCGGGTTCGAAAGCCTCGCCGTCCATGTCAGCCTCGGCGACCGCCGCATCCGCAAGGCGCCCTCGCAGGGGCCGGTGATTCGCTTGCAGATCGGGCTGGAGGACGTGGCCGATCTGAAGACGGATCTGGAACGGGGTTTTGCCGCGGCGGCAAAGGTCTAATCCTCGGCGCGGTAGCCGTAGAGCCAGTCGAAGTCCGCCGCGACCGAATGCGGCGGACGCAGCTTCAGCACCAGATCGCGCCCGAGGGCCAGCGGCCCGCCGACGTGATAGACGAAGCGGTTGAAGCCGCCGCGCGCCCGGACCTTGCCCACGCGCGGCTTGCGCCTAGCGCAAAACAGCCGGAAGGCTTCCGCCGGGGAATGCGTCGCCAGCATCAGCGCCAGTTCATAGGCATCCTCGATCGCCATGGCGGCGCCCTGCGCCGCAAACGGCGTCACCGCATGGGCGGCGTCGCCGATCAGCACCGTATCGCGCCCGTTGCTCCACGCGCCGTCAGGCATTTGGTAAAGCGGCCAGACGCGGGGGGAGGCTGCTTCGGACAGCAGATCGCGGATGCCGGGGTTCCAGTTGCGGAAGGCATGGAGAAGGGGTGTCCTGCCATCCTGCCGGTGATCCCAGCCCTTGCCGGGATCGCGCCCGGTGGTGATCGCCACCAGATTGATGCTGCCTGCTTCCCGCAGCGGATAGGCGACCAGATGCGAGCCGGGCGCGACAAAGGCGGTGACGTTGCGCCGGTCGAGGAAATCGGGCGCGGCGTCCTGCGCCACCAGCATCCGCCAGGCGATGTGTCCGGAAAAGCGCGCCGAAAGATCGCCGCCGATTCGCTGGCGGATGACCGACCAGACGCCATCCGCCCCGATGATCGCGCCGGGCCGTTCGCCGCAGATCGCCGCGATGGCATCCATGGACGGCGAGTCGATCCGCTGCCCGGTCACAAGGCGGATGCGCGGCTCGCGCAGGACCGCGTCGAGCAGCGCCCCTTGCAGCGTTGCCCGGTGCAGCACGCCATAGGGCGCCTGCCAGCGTTCGCGGGCAAAGGCGCCGACTGGCACGGTGGCGATGGGGGCAAGCGTGCGGCCCGATCTGAGGGCGATACCGTCAGGTTCGGTCCAGACCCGCTCCAGCGCGGGCAGAACGCCGAGCCGCGCCAGAATGCGGCTGGCATTCGGCGAAATCTGCAAGCCCGCGCCGACTTCCGCCAGCCGGTCGATCTGCTCGATCAGGGTGGAGGCGATGCCGCGCCGCGCCAGCGAAAGCGCCGCCGTCAGCCCCGCGACACCTGCGCCGATGATGGCGGCATGCTCGACCGGCATGGGAGGAGGGCGCCGCTCAGGCGGCCCGGAACTGGAAGGTGCAGCCCGGCGGAACGGTTTCCGTCGCCTTCAGCGCGGGATTGTAGCGGTAAAGCGTCGAACAGTAGGCGCAGACCTTCTCGTTGTCGTCGCCCATGTCGATGAAGATATGCGGATGATCGAACGGCACGGATGCGCCCGTGCACATGAATTCCTTGACGCCGACTTCGATCGAGCCGTAGCCGCCGTCGTTCTGGAAGTGGGGAATTGCGTGTCCGCCCGCCATGTCAGTCTCCGATCAGAAGGCAATTCCGGGAAACGCGTTTCCATCGAAAATTGCCGAAGAAATTTCGTATTGCGGCGCACATTACAGACCTTCGCGGCAAATGTGTAGACGCCGGAGACCAAATTTCCGGCCGCATTCGGGCCGGGCGGGGCTTCACCCCCGTCCGCCGATCCCGTATGGTCGCGCGCCCGTTGATGCAAGGAAGTGCCGACCATGAATATCGACCCGCCGCCGTTTTCCAGCTTCACGCATGATGGCCTGATGCTGCGATTTTTCGATGAGGGCGATCCCTCCGGCCCGCCGGTGCTGCTGATCCACGGCTTTGCCTCCAGCGCCAGCGTCAACTGGGTCTATCCCGGCTGGCTGAAGACGCTGGGCGATGCCGGTTACCGGGTGATCGCCATCGACAATCGCGGCCATGGCGGCAGCGACAAGCCGCATGATCCCGATGCCTATTACGTGCCGCTGATGGCCGACGACGCCGCGGCCCTTCTCGATCACCTCGGACTGCCGGAAGCGCATGTCATGGGCTATTCCATGGGCGCGCGTATCTCGACATTCCTCACGCTCCGGCATCCGCACCGGGTGCGCTCGCTGGTGCTGGGCGGGCTCGGCATCGGCATGATCGACGGCGTCGGCGACTGGGATCCGATTGCCGACGCGCTGCTTGCCCCCTCTCTCGACGATGTGACGCATGAGCGCGGCCGCATGTTCCGCGCCTTCGCCGACCAGACGAAAAGCGACCGGCTGGCGCTTGCTGCCTGCATCCGCACCTCCCGCGACCTGGTGACGGCGGAGGAGGTAGCCCGCATCGATACGCCCGCCCTCGTCGCCGTCGGCACCAGGGACGATATCGCCGGTTCGCCGCAGGCGCTGGCGGCGCTGATGCCGAATGCGGCGGCCCTCGATATTCCGGGCCGCGATCATATGCTCGCCGTCGGCGACCGGGTTTTCAAGAAGGCCGTTCTGGAATTCTATGCCGGATTGTAGCGCTGGGGCGAATTTTCGTTCTCCCTCAAGGCTGTAACGGGTAATTGACGCCTGCATCTGGCAATGCCCGTGGAATACCGTATATAATAGCCCTGGAACAACAGGAGGCCGGTCATGGTCGCAGCCACCGACGCCCGCAGACACGAGCAGATCAAATCGATGGATCCGATCTGGGGCAGCTTGCGCCAGGAGGCGAAGCTTGCCGCGGAGAGCGATCCCATTCTCGCCGCCTTCTTCCACGCCTGCGTGCTGAACCACCGCACGCTGGAAGACTGCGTGATCTATCGCATCAGCGACCGCCTCGGCAGCGGCGAGGTTCAGGCGAGCCTGTTGCGGCAGGCGTTTCAGGAGATGCTGGCCGACTGGCCGGAATGGGGCAATATCCTGCGCGTCGACATTCAGGCCGTCTATGACCGCGACCCCGCCTGTCTGCGTTTTATGGAGCCGGTCCTCTATTTCAAGGGGTTTCAGGCCATCCAGACGCACCGGCTGGCGCACTGGCTTCTGAAGAACGGCCGCCGCGATTTCGCGCTCTATCTGCAAAGCCGCTCCTCCAGCCTGTTCCAGACGGACATCAATCCGGCGGCGCAGATCGGCAAGGGCATCTTCCTCGATCATGCCACGGGCCTCGTGGTCGGCGAAACGGCCGTCATCGGCGACAACGTCTCCATCCTGCACAATGTGACGCTGGGCGGCACCGGCAAGGAAGGCGCGGACCGTCACCCGAAGATCCGCAACGGCGTGATGATCGGCGCGGGCGCGAAAATCCTCGGCAATATCGAGA
>JBDHTA010000209.1:0-6597 GCA_039808465.1 Rhizobiaceae bacterium
GGTAGAAGTCATCGTCGAGCACGATGCGCTGCTCCTGCTTGGTGACGCCGGCCTCGTCGCCGGTCTTGGCCTGGCGCTTGGCCGACAGGGTGTTGATCAGCGTGGACTTGCCCACGTTGGGAATGCCGCAGATCAGCACCCGCATGGGCCGCGAGAGGCCGCGCCGGTTGGGCGCGAGCTGGCGGCAGGCCTCGACGAGCCGGCGCGCGGGCGCGGCGTCCGAGGCATCGAGCGCGATGGCGCGCGTGCCGGGCCGCGCGTTGTACCAGTCCAGCCACGCAGGCGTGCGCGCGGGGTCGGCCACGTCCTGCTTGTTGAGCACCTTGAGCGTGGGCTTGTGCCCCGTGAGCTCGGCCAGCAGCGGGTTGCCGCTGGAGCCCGGCAGGCGCGCGTCCAGCAGCTCTATCACCACGTCGATGTCCTTGATGCGCTCGCCGATCGCCTTGCGCGTCAGGTGCATGTGACCGGGGAACCACTGGATGGACATGGGGGTGCTGCTTTCACGAATGAGGATGGGCGGAACCGCCAAGGATAATCGCCGCCATGCCTTCCTCCCCTGCCGGGCACCGCCAGAATTCCGAAC
Source organism: Rhizobiaceae bacterium (assembly GCA_039808465.1). Classification (GTDB taxonomy): domain Bacteria; phylum Pseudomonadota; class Alphaproteobacteria; order Rhizobiales; family Rhizobiaceae; genus Metarhizobium. Next base: position 584 of record JBDHTA010000209.1, read on the forward strand.
TGCCGTTCAAGGGCGTACTCGTCCCGACCGCCCTTCCAGGCGGCCCGCTCGCCCGGCATGCGCCGGGCTCAAACCCATGACCAGTCGGAACGTCACCTATCGGATGATCGAGGCCTTCCGGGCTGCGATGCTGCACAACGGGATCAGTGCCGGGGCCGATTCCCTGGGAATCACCCAGCCGGCCATGAGCCGGCTCATAGCCGATCTTCAGAAATCGACCGGCATTCTGCTATTCGCAAAGAGCGGACGCACCATCAAACCCACGGAAGAAGCCCATGCCTTGATGGCGAAGGTGCAGCAGTCTTTTCTGGGGCTGGAGCAGATAATCGATTTCTCCGACCAGCTGCGGAAACAAAAGCTTGGTCAGCTCTCGATCAGCGCAATACCTTCCATCGGGCACTCCATCATTCCTGCCGTGGTCCGCCAATTGAGGGAGAAATTCCCCGACGTATTGATCAGCCTTCGCGTCGCCTCGTATATCGACGTGGCGAGGCACGTCAAAACCCGGCAGGCCGATATCGGGCTCACGGCAGATACTCTTTCGCTGGGAGATCTTGAAACGGTCGCCGAATTCTCTTCGGAATGCGTATGCATCGGTACCGGGAAGTGGCTCGACCCGAAGGCCAGCCACATACATGTGAGCGAGTTCGCAGGCAAGCCGTTCATTGCTTCAACCGGAACGTTCCAGACACGCTTGGACGCATGGCTCGGCGCCAACGGGGTGCAGGTCGACGCCATGGTCGAAGCATCGCTGTTCCAGTCCATCAGCGACCTGTGCCTCGAAGGGCTGGGCATCGCCGTGGTCGACCCCATGACGGCAGCAAAACACCAGAGGCGGGGCGGAGTGGCGCTGCCCCTGCGTCCATCGATAGGCTACACGGTCTACGCCACGGCCATGAGCGACGCAAGGCTGTCCGCTCCGGCCAAGGAACTCATCCGCCTGGTCGCGGCGGCTTCGAGCGGGAAACACATAACACCGATGCATGAATCGATGATCTGACATCCATGGATGCCGGCGGGGCAACTGCCTACCATGGGCACTCATTCGTTATTCATGTCAAACGGGGAGTTTCCATGTCGTCTCGAATTGCGCGCCGGCCCTTTATCGCCTCCGCGATTTTCACCCTCCTGTTTTCACTGGGTTCTGCCGCACAGGCGGAATGGCCGGAAAAACCGATACGGTTTATCGTGAACGCGGCAGCAGGGGGCGCTGCGGACGGCACTGCGCGCGTTTTGGCAGACGGCCTCAGCAAACGGCTGGGACAGCCCATCATCATCGACAACAAACCCGGAGCATCCGGTGTCATCGGGCTTGATACGGTAGCCAAGGCCGCGCCGGATGGATATACGATTGGAAACTCCAATCTCGCGACCTATATCGTTACGGCACTCACCGCAAAATCGCTGCCGTACGATCCCGCCAAGAGTTTCACGCCCATCGCGAAACAGTGGACGCAGCCCAACCTGCTGGGCGCGAGCCCGACGATTCCCGTCAAAAGCGTCGCGGACCTGGTGAATTACGCCAAAACCCATCCCGGCGAGATTTTCTATGGGTCCACCGGCAACGGCACCGCGCTGCATGTGCTTGGCGCATTGTTCGCCAATCTCACCGGGACCCAGATCACCCATGTCCCCTACAAGAGCGCCCCGGCGGCGGAACTGGATCTGGCGGCGGGCCAGATCCAGATGATGTTCAGCAATTTCACGTCGATGGAGCCCCAGGTGAAAGCGGGCCGCATCAACGCACTGGCGATCACGGGGCCCAACCGCTCCCCCATGCTGCCCAACGTCCCCACCATCCGGGAGGCCGGCTACCCGGATCTGGAAATGGAAACCTGGGGAGGCGTCGTGGGGCCGGCCAATATGCCGCCGGCAATCGTTGAAAAGCTGCACCGGGAAATCAACGCCGTGCTCTCGGACCCCGAGGTCATCAAGAAGCACGAAAAGCTCGGCGCGAAAGTGGCCCCTGTTTCGATCGCCGATTACCGGCAAATGCTCAATGCCGATAGCGCCCGCTGGGGCGAGGTGGTGAGGCGGAACAACATCACGCTCAATTGAGCACGGCCATTCCCCGGAGAAACCTTTTCCCGGCAAATCTGCTTATGTCTTCAAATGGAATAATCGTCGTCGGCGGAGGGCTGGTGGGTGCCGCCATCGCGTATGGCGCGGCCAAATCCGGCAGCGCAGTTACGCTCCTCGACCAGGGCGACGTGGCTTACCGGGCCTCGCGCGGCAATTTCGGCCTCGTCTGGCTCCAGAGCAAGGGCGCGGGATTTCCCCGCTACGCACGCTGGAGCCGGGATGCCGTCGACCATTGGGGCCCGCTGGCCAGCGAGCTCCGGGAGCTGACCGGGGTCGATGTGGACCTTCAGCAAAACGGCGGCTTCTGGATAGGCTTCAGCGAAAAGGAAGTCGCCGAGCGGGAGGCGATGCTGGCGAAAATCAATGCCGCCGACGGCCGGACCCCCTTCGAGATGCTCGACCACCACGAGCTGAAGGCCCGGCTGCCCGCCATCGGGCCCAAAGTGGCCGGAGGCAGCTGGTGCCCTCTCGACGGCCACGCCAATCCGTTGAAGCTGCTGCATGCACTGCATGCGGGAATCCAGGCGCTCGGCGGCCGTATCTGCAACGGTGCCGACGTGGCCGAGGTCTGCCCGATTGGTGAAGGCCAGGGTTTCCGGGCGAGAAGCAGCGACGGCCGTCAATGGATAGGCGAGAAGATCGTGCTCGCCGCGGGCCTGAGCAACAGCGTCCTGGCCCCCCAGCTGGGTCTTCACGCACCGGTGGTGCCCAATCGGGGGCAGGTTCTCATCACCGAGCGGCTGAAGAAATTCCTTCCACACCCCACCAACAAGGCCCGTCAAACGGCCGAGGGAACCGTTCAGCTCGGGTTCTCGGTCGAGGACGTCGGTTTGGATGACGGGACGACGGTGGCGGCAATCGAGTGGATTGCGAAGCGCGCAGTCGCGACGTTCCCGATCCTGTCGTCGGTCAAGCTCGTTCGGGCATGGGGCGCACTTCGCGTGATGACTCCCGATGGCTCTCCGATATACCAGGAATCCGCCAGATATCCCGGCGCATTCACCGCCACCAGCCACAGCGGAGTTTCCCTGGCCGGCTCCCATGCCTACGAGATCGGCCCCTGGATCACGGGAGTGAAATCAGCGCCGGAGGGCATCGAGGAATTTGCCGGAGAGCGATTCCTGGACCCGGATAGGAAATTCAGCAATGCACACTAAAACCCAAGAATCACGGATTTCCCTGTTCATGCCTGAAGAAAATGCAGGCGGCAGGAAGATTCGCATTTATTTCGATGACCAGCAGCTGACTGTCCCGGAAGGCGTGAGCGTGGCGTCGGCGCTGCTCATGTCGGGCGTACGCACATTCCGGGCTACGCCTGTCTCCGGATCTCCGCGCGCCCCCTATTGCATGATGGGCGTTTGCTTCGAATGCCTCGTGGAAATAGACGGGCGTCCCAGCCGCCAATCGTGTCTCACGCAAGTACAGGAAGGCATGGTCATCAAACGCCAGGATGGCGCGTCCGGGCTGAATATCCCAAGTGCGGAAGGCTGACATGGCAACAGGTGTCGAAGTTTTTGACCTGGTGGTCATTGGTGCGGGCCCGGCGGGACTTTCAGCGGCCATAGAGGCAAGGCGCTTCGGGCTTTCAGCCGTCGTGCTCGACGAGCAGCGGCGAGTCGGCGGCCAGATTTACCGGGCCATCGAAGAATCGAGCCCCCGGCGCCGCGAGGTGCTTGGCGCGGACTACGCCGCCGGCGCGAAGCTCGCGCAGGACTTCGCGTCTTGCGGCGCCGTGCACGTGGGTGGCGCAGCCGTCTGGAACGTCGATAGGGACAAGACGGTGTCATACCTTCTCGACGGCGGCAGCAGAAAGGTCCGGGGGCGGAGCCTGGTGCTCGCCAGCGGCGCAATGGAGCGGCCCTTTCCCGTTCCCGGATGGACCCTGCCCGGAGTCATGGGCGCGGGTGCCGCCCAGATTCTGTACAAGTCCTCCGGCGCCGTTCCAACCGAGCCCGTCGTGCTGGCGGGTGGCGGCCCCTTGCTGTTTCTCCTGGCGCAGCAGTATCTGGAAGCCGGCGTCAAGATCAAAGCCTTGATCCATACCACGGGGGCTGACGACTATCTGCGCGCGGCGCCCCATGTCCTGGGCGCGCTGCGTGGCTGGAAAGACCTCTCCAAGGGAACCCGGATGCTGAAGAAAATCCGGAGCCATGGCGTTCAGACGTTCGCAGGGGCAAGTTCGTTTGCCATCGAGGGCTCGGAGAAAGCCGAATCCATAGCGTTCACGCACAACGGCCAAAGAAAGCGCGTCGAGACTTCCCTGGTGCTGCTCCACCAGGGCGTGGTCCCGAACACGCAACTCAGCTGGTCGCTGAGAGCCGAGCATCGTTGGGATGAGCGGCAGCTGTGCTGGATTCCGATCACCGATGCCTATGGGCAAATCGAGGAAACCGGCATTTACATCGCCGGCGACAGCCGTGGCATCGTCGGCGCGAAAGCGTCTGCCTGCCAGGGCCGCCTGGCCGCACTGTCCATTGCCAACCGGCTCCAGCCCATCGCACCCGGGGCGTTCAAGCAGCGCGAGCAGGCCATCCTGGATGAAATCAGGGCCCATGTGCAGATCCGCCCGTTTCTCGATGCCTTGTACAGGCCGCAGAACGAGCACCGCATTCCTGAACATGACGAAGTCATGGTGTGCCGCTGCGAGGAAGTGAAGGCGGGGCAAATCAGGAAATATGTGGAAGTGGGCTGCCTCGGCCCCAACCAGACGAAGGCCTTCGGCCGTTGCGGCATGGGGCCGTGCCAAGGGCGGCTGTGTGGATTGACCGTGACCGAGATCATCGCAAGCGAGCGGAAGGTCAGCCCCCAGGATGTGGGCTATTACCGGATCCGCCCGCCCATCAAGCCCATAACCCTCGGTGAGCTTGCCTCATCCGAATGACGCATTCCTACCCCATCAGCCAAGGAGCTTCTTCATGGAAATCAAGCGCATCGCGACGGACAACCGCCGCTCTCGTGCCGTGGTCTACAACAACATGGTCTTCGTCGGCGGCCAGACCGCCGACGACAGGAGCCAGGACATCCGCGGCCAGACCGCTCAAACACTCGCGAAGATCGAGAAATTCCTGGCGGAGGCCGGAACCGACAAGAGCCGCCTTCTCACGGCCCAGATATGGATCAAGGATCTGGAACGCGATTTCGCCGGCATGAATGAAGTCTGGGATGCGTGGACTGCGCCCAATGCCGCCCCCACGCGCGCCACCGCCCAGTGCGAGATGGGTGCGCAGGACATCCTGGTGGAGATCGTCGTCACGGCCGCCGTCGATCAACCCATGGCTTGATGGCCGGGCGCGGCAGGCTGCCGCCATCGGCGGGGTCCGACGCCGCGGGATAATCGCGTCCCGCCTTCACAGCCCCGGCCTTCGCGCCGCTTCCGCCATGCCCGCCACGCCGCCCCACAAGCAAAACGCCGAAATGCTCTTCAAGGGGGTGGTGTGCGCGCTGATCGGCGCCGTGATCCTGCTCGCTCCCTACATCGCGCGCTCGCCCAGTGTGCAGGAGCTCATGCACCAAGCCACGCTCGTGGGCTGGTTCTCCCTCGTGCTCGGCGTCGCGTTCATCGTGCGCGCGCTGTGGCAGCGCTGGCGTTAAGCAGCTTCCGATAGCGGGGCGACCACCTGCCCCGCCTCGGCGCGCATCTGCCGCGCCAGGCCCTCGGCCAGGCGCAGGCGGCGCAGCAGCCAGGGGGTGAGGTCGGTCTCCACCAGGGCCGGCAGCGGCTCGGCGGCCAGGCCGTCGTCGGCCCCGTGCTCCGGCGGCGCGGGCATGTCCTGGCCGCTCAGGATGGCCTCGATGCGCTGCGCGGCCGCCTGCAGGGGGGCGTGCACGTCCTCGCCGCGCAGATGCCCCCGGCGCAACAGCAGCATGGACTTGACCGCCGTGAGCTGCGCCAGCAACTGGTAGCAGTGCGCCTGCATGCGCTCCAGCGGCGC
>JBDHTA010000210.1:0-6576 GCA_039808465.1 Rhizobiaceae bacterium
GCAGTCGGGATTGGTCGCGTTGGTCGGAATCGCCCAGCCCCAGGCGCCGAGCAGGCTGTCCTTGCCGGGCATGCGGGCAAAGGCCATCTTGTCGACAACCTGCGATTCCTTCGGATCCTGAAGGGTCGGCATCAGGAACAGGTAGGAAATCGAAAACACCGCCTTGTCCTGCTTCAGCGCATTGGCGACGTCATCGAAATTGGCGCCGAGCGCGCCGGGCTGGGCGGCATTGGCGAGGAGATCGGCATAGATCTTCACCGCCTCGATGCCCTCGGGCGTGTTCAGCGCCGGTTCCCATGTTTCGCGGTTGTAGAAATCCGCGCCGAGCGAGAAGACGTAGTTGGTGGCTTCCATCACCACGGGGTCGGCGCGCTGGCCGGACATGGCGGCGCCCGCCTTGCCGGTCTGCTGGCCCGCCCATTTGGCGAGTTCGGCATATTCCTGAAGCGTTTCCGGCAGGCGCCAGTCGCGGCCGAATTTTTCCTTGTAGGCGGCCTGGAAGGCGGGATCCTCAACGATATCCTTGCGGTAGAGCAGGCCCATCGCATATTGCCAGAAGGGCAGCATGTAGGTGGTGCCCTTCACCTTGCCGTTCACTTCCATCAGCGCCGGATAATAGACGGAAGTGTCGATCTTGTCGGCGGCGATGCGCTCGTCGAGCGGCTGGATCCAGTTGGCGGTGACGAATTCGCCCGCCCAGTAGCTGTCCACCGCCAGCACGTCGTAGGAGCCGGAGAGGCTCGGCACCAGCTTTTCATGCATCAGCGAATAGTTGACCGCTTCCATGTTCAGCTTGGCGCCCGAAAGTTTTTCGAATTCCGGGGCGACCTCGAACAGCGCCGTGCTGTCCGGCACGGTTTCGAGCAGCAGGTTCAGGGTCTTTCCCTTGCAGACGGCGGCGGGATCGGCGAGCGCTGTCGAGGCGGCAAGCAGCGAGGCGGCCATCACGCCAAGCCTTGTGGTCATCAATCGGGGCATGCTTCGATCTCCTTGTTGCGTGTGGAATGCAGGATTGGACCGTCGTCCCGTGTTGTCTGCCGGTCAGCCTTTGACCGCTCCGAGGTTCAGCCCCGAGACGAGGAAACGGCGCATGGCGAAATACAGGATCGCCATCGGCAGCATGGCGAGAATGGTCGCCGCGCTGACCGCCCCGATCGCCGTGCCCTGCTGGGTGACCAGACTGGAAATGGCGACGGGAAGGGTTTTCGACTCGTTGCCCGAGAGCATCAGGGCAAAGAGGAATTCGTTCCAGCTCAAGACGAAGCTGAGGATGGTGGCCGCGCCGATGCCCGGCAGCAATGCGGGAACGATGATGCGCACAAAGGCGGTGACGGGCGTGCAGCCGTCGATCAGCGCCGCCTCGTCCAGCTCGCGCGGCACCCGCTTCATGAAGCTCATCATCAGCCAGACGACATAGGGCAGGTTGAAGGCGAGATAGGTGATGATCAGGCCGGTGCGGGAATCCGTCAGCCCGATATCCTTGAAGATCAGGAAGAAGGGGATGACCAGCACGATCGGCGGCATCATCTGCGTGGCGAGGATGATGATCGGCATCGCCTTGCCGCCCGCCTTGTAGCGGTCGATCGCATAGGCCGCCAAGGCCCCGATCGCCACCGCCAGCAGGGTGGAAACCAGCGAAATGATCAGGCTGTTCATGAAGAAGGTGCCGAAATTCATCTCGGCGAGAATCATCCGGTAATTGTCCAGCGTCGGCGTGAAGAACAGCGCGGGCGGCAATTGATAGGCGATGACCTTGTCCGCGAAGGAGGTTCTGAGCACCCACAGCAGCGGCAGCAGCACCACCAGGCAGCATAGGCCAAGGACCAGATGAGTGAAGATGCGCAGGAGAAGCGGCGGCTGCATGGGGTGTCCTGTCATTTGTTATAACAGATAACGCATAACATATTTGGTGGGATCGCCGGGCGTTTGTCAAGAATTTTTCGTGACGTTTCCGGCACTATTCGCAAGGCGGCCGGAAGCCGGGCGCAAAGCGGCCCCCGGCGTCGGGACGGCTCCCGGTCCGTTCATGAAAATCGTTGCGGAACAATGTCTTGCCTGCGGCCCGCCCGGCGTTCCGCAAGGCCGTTTCAGCGGACGAGCCGCAGAATTTCTTCCAGCGCGGCGATGCGGAAATGCGGCTGCGCCTCCGCTTCGGCTTGCGCGCCGGTTTCCCCATGGCAGAGCAGGGCGACCTGCATTCCGGCGGCGCGGGCGGCGCGCACGCCGGTCAGGCTGTCCTCGATTGCAAGCACGCCGGCGGGATCAATGCCGAGGAGCCGTGCCGCCTTCAGATAGGGTTCCGGCGCGGGCTTGCCCTCCGTCACATCGTCCAGCGAGATCGAGCCGCGCATCATCCCCGCCACACCGATGGCGGCGAGATTGGCGTCGACCACGGCGCGGGCGGAGTTCGAGGCGCAGACCTGCGCCACGCCCATGGCGCCGAGCGCCCGGATCGTCTCGGCCGCCCCTGATATCGCCGCGAGATCGCCCGCGCCCGCCGCGTAATGATGGTTGATGCGGCCGTGAAAATCCGCTTCCGCCAGCGTTTGCGGCAGATCGCCGCGAAGCTGCCGCCAGACATCGCCGAGATGCACGCCGATGAAGGCCGTGTCCGGCAGGTGGCTAAGGTCGAGCCCATGCTCGCCGCAGGTGGCGACCAGCGCCCGGTGATGCAGCGGCTCGCTATCCACCAGCGTGCCGTCGATATCCCAGGCCACGGCTTTCCACGGAAAACCGCTCATGACTGCGCCCCTTGCAGGCGGCGATAGAGATCGCGGAAGGCGGCGTAGCCCCGGTCATAGGTTTCGCGATGGGCGGGATTGGGCGCAAACAGCGTGTCGCGGGTGGTGAAGGCGACGATGCCGTCCCACTCGGCCGCGCCAAGCCCGACGGCGGCCGTCCATGCCGCGCCGAGGCAGGAGCCGGGATGGCCCGCCAGCCGTTGCAGCGGCTGGCCGAGAACATCGGCGACGATGCCCATCCACACCGAGGATTTCGCCCCGCCATCCGACACCATGAAGCGCGTGGTGCGGTGGCCCGCCTCGTTGAAGGTCTCGATATGGTGGCGGATCGCATAGGCGTAAGATTCCAGCACCGCCCGCCAGATATGGCCGAGATCGTGCGACAGCGTCAGCCCGTTCAGCGCGCCGCGCGCGGAAGGGTCGTGCAGCGGCGTCTTTTCGCCGAGCAGGTAGGGCAGGAAGGTCAGGCCCATCGCGCCCGCCGGGCGCTCCGCCGCCATGGCGTCGAGCGCGGCGTGCCGCGAGCCGTTCAGCGGCTCGATGCCGCCAGCAAAGGTGTCCACGAACCAGTTCAGCACCGAGCCGCCGGTCGACATGCAGCCGTTCGGCAGCCACAGGCCGGGGATCAGGTGATAATCGAGGAACAGCCGCGCATCCGGGTTCAGCACTTCGGTCGCGGTCAGGATATCCACCGCGCCGCCGAATTTCAGCAGCACGTCGCCATTGCGCACCACGCCCGCGCCAAGGCAGGAGGCGATCATATCCGCCGCGCCGCCGACCACCGGCGTTCCCGCGGCCAACCCGGTTTCGCGGGCGCCTTCGGCGCTGACATGGCCGAGAACGGAAGACGAGCCGATCAGCGGCGGCAGAAGATGCGGCGGAATGCCGGTGCGTTCGGCCTGTTCGAGATCGATCCGGCCGCTCGCGACATGGACGATGCCCGCTTCCAGCGCCCAGTTCTGCTCCACCGCCGCTTTGCCGGTCAGCCGGTAATTGATGTAGTCATAGGAGCCGAGCAGGGTTTTCGCCTTGGCCAGAACCTCCGGCTCATGCCGCGCCAGCCAGCGGATTTTCGCGCCGACGAGCTGCTGGTTGATGCCGCAGCCCGCAGCCCGGAGAAAGCCCGCCTCATCGATCTCGCGGCGGATATCCTCCACCTCCGCCCCGGCGCGCCCGTCGCTTTGCTGGATCGAGCGGCGCAGCGGCCGCCCCGCCTCATCGAGAAGCACCGTCGCGGGCAGCATTCCGGCAACGCCGATCCCGGCGATATCGCTGGCGGCGATGCCGGATTGCGCCAGCAGGTCGGGCACGATGGCGCAGCAGTTGCGCCACCATTCCTCGGGGTCTTCCTCGGCCCAGCCGGGCTTTTCCGCATAAAGCGTCACCGGCCGCGAGGCCAGCGCCAGAACGGTGCCCGAAGTATCGGCGAGAATGCCGATGGTGGAGGTGGTGCCGATATCGAGGCCAAGGAAAACGGTCATGCGCGGGGCGTTCCGGAAGGTTCGGGGTTACGGGGAATCGGCGACGATCACCCGAACTCCTGCCGTCTCCAGCACGGCGGCAAGCTCCGGCGGCGGCGGCGCGTCGGTGATCAGCGTCGAGATTTCAGGAAGGGTGGCGATCAGCACCGTCGAGATGCGGCGGAATTTCGTGCTGTCGAGCAGCAGCACGCGCTCGGCCGAGCGTTGCAGGAAGACGGTCTTCACCGCCACTTCCTCCGGCGAATAATCGAACACGCCCTCAGTGGTCATGCCGGAGGCGCCGAGCAGCGCCACGTCGAAATAATAGCGGGAAAAGCCGTCGACGGCATCCTTGCCGGTCAGCGACATTTCCTCGACGCGGATCAGGCCGCCGCTCATATAGGTGGAAATCCCGGCCCGCGCCATCATCATGCCGATGCGCAGGCTGTTGGAAAAGGCGCGCAGTTGCGGCTCCGGCCCGGCGCGGACGATGGCGTTGGCGGCGGCCAGAACCGTGGTGCCGAGATCGAAGGCGATCGCCTTGCGCCCGGCCACATGGCGGGCGGCGGCGGCGGCGATGCGGCTCTTGCGCTCGGCATTCTGGCGCGAGCGCGCCTCGAAGATCGGCTCGGCGTCGTCGATCACCGTCAGCGGCCCGCGGGTCAGCCCCACCGCGCCGCCATGGACGCGCTCCAGCAGCCCGTCGCGCTCCAGCTCGGCGAGGTCGCGGCGCACCGTCATGTCGGAAATGCCGAATTCATAGGCGATATCGGTCACCGAGACCGAGCCGCCCTGGTTCAGCCGTTCGAGAATGCGCGCTTTGCGCGCCTGTGCCGGCGCCCGTGTGCGCTGGGGCGGGGGAATGGGGGTAATCGTCTGTTCCGGCTGCGTCATGTCTCTGGCCCGTCGCAAGTGTGACTGAAACTTGGTGTTTCCCCCGCTGGTAGCACAAACCATCGCAAATCGCCCGGTGTTTTCCGGGGTTTCGCCGTGGTGCTGCTGCGGGGATGCGGGTGCGATGACACTCATAATGGAACATATAATGCGGATATATCGCACATAATCAAACATTTTTGTTGCGTGTAATGAATAAATTTGTTTGATTTCGTTTAACAGGAGGAATGCAGATGGATCCAAGACAACTGGCCGAGCAGAGCCATCCGGGGCTGGCGGGCAAGCGCGCCATCGTGACGGGAGCTGCGACCGGCATCGGCTTCGCCATTGCGCGGGCGCTGGCGGCGCAGCAGGTTTCGGTGGTGATCGCCGATCTCAATCTCGAGGCGGCCCGCGCTGCCGCAGCCTCACTCGGCGAGGGCCATCACGCCGTCAGGATCGACGTGCGCGAGCGGGATTGCGTGCAAGCGGCCTTCGACGAGGCGCTGTCGCTCTCGGGCGGCATCGATATCTGCGTCGCCAATGCCGGTGTCTCGACCATGCGCGCGGCGGTCGACCTGACAGACGAGGACTGGGATTTCAACATGGACGTCAACGCCCGCGGCGTCTTCCTGACCGATCAGGTGGCTGCCCGGTATTTCCTGAGGGAAAACAAGGGCGTGATCGTCAATACGGCATCGCTTGCCGCCAAGATCGGCGCGCCGCTTCTGGCGCATTACTCCGCTTCGAAATTCGCCGTCGTCGGCTGGACGCAAGGGCTTGCCCGCGAACTCGCGCCGAAGGGCATCCGCGTCAACGCCGTCTGCCCCGGCTTCGTGCGCACCTCGATGCAGGAGCGCGAGATCCTCTGGGAAGCCGAATTGCGCGGCATGACCCCGGCGGAGGTGGAGCAGGATTACATTCGCCAGACGCCGCTCGGCCGCATCGAAACGCCCGAGGATGTCGCCGGAGTCGTCGTCTTCCTCTGCTCGGACGCGGCGCGCTTCATGACCGGACAGGCCCTGAACGTCACCGGTGGCGTCTACACCACCTGACGTCATCCGTGTTCGTTTTTGTTCGAATTTGCGCCGCACTCTCCCGCATGAAGAGGTTCCCTTGACCGCGATCACACTCGACACCATCAGCCGTGAATATGGCAGCGGCATCTTCGGGGTGAGGGACGTCTCCCTGACCATCGAGGAAGGCGAGTTCATGGTGCTGCTGGGGCCGTCGGGATGCGGCAAATCCACGACGCTCAGGATGATCGCCGGGCTGGAGGAGATCACGGCGGGGCGCATCCGCATCGGCGCGCGCGACGTCACGGAGCTGCCGCCGCGTGAGCGCAATGTCGCGGTGGTGTTCCAGAGCTATGCGCTCTACCCGCATATGTCGGTGCGCGAAAACATGCGCTTCGGCATGAAGATGCGCGGCACCCCGATCCCCGAGCAGGACGAGCGCATCAAGGTTGCCTCCGAAATCCTTGGCCTCGTGCCCTATCTCGA
>JBDHTA010000211.1:0-6562 GCA_039808465.1 Rhizobiaceae bacterium
CCATGCTCCTGATGAAGAAGGACATGGGCGGGGCGGCCAACGTCATGGGCCTGGCGCTGATGATCATGGACGCCAAGCTGAAGGTCGATCTGCGCGTCATCGTGCCCGTGGTGGAAAACTCCATTTCCGCCAATGCCTTCCGCCCCGGCGACATCTATCGCAGCCGCAAGGGCCTGACGGTGCAGATCGACAATACCGATGCCGAGGGACGCCTCATTCTCGCCGACGCCCTCGCCTATGCCGACGAGGAGGAGCCGGAGCTGCTGATCGACATGGCGACGCTGACAGGCGCCGCCCGCGTGGCGCTGGGGCCGGATCTGCCGCCCTTCTTCACCGACGACGATCATCTGGCCGAGGATTTGCAGGAAGCCAGCCTCGAAACCGACGATCCCATGTGGCGCATGCCGCTCTACATGGGCTATGACAAGGATGTCTCGGCGCGCATCGCCGATCTCACCAATGCGCCCTCGGGAGGCATGGCGGGATCGATCACGGCGGCGCTGTTTCTCAAGCGGTTCGTGACGCGCACGAAAAGCTGGGCGCATTTCGATATCTTCGGCTGGGCGCAGGCGGAACGGCCGCATTCGCCTGTCGGCGGCGAAGCGCAAGGCATCCGGGCGCTGTATCACCACATCCGCCACAGCCTGAAGTAAACACAAACGAGGATGACATGCTCGACAGACGGCTTTTCGCCTACAGACCCGATCTCGCGGAAGCCGGGCTGGAGGGCAAGGTGGAGGCGGCGCGTTTCGTGACGGGAGAGGCGGCGCAGGTCGCGGTGCCCGTGGCGGCGCTGCGGCCCCGCCCCGATGCCGCCTGCGGCATCGATACCGAATTGCTGCTCGGCGAAGCCGTCAGCGTGTTCGAGCGCAAGCACGGATGGGCTTGGGTGAAAGCCGAAGCCGACGGTTATGCCGGCTATCTGCCGGAAGCAGCGCTTGCCGAGCCGCTTGCGCCGACCCACCACGTCGTTGTGCCGCGCAGCTTCATCTATCCCGGCCCGGATCTGCGCCTGCCCGGCCAGCGGGCGGTCTCGATGGGAAGCCGCCTCACCGTCACCGGCGAGGCGGAGACGCGCGGCACCCGCTATCTGACGCTCGCCGATGGCGGGGCGGTGATCGCCGCCCATTGCCTGCCCGCCGGGCAATATGCCTGCGGCGATCCGCTGGAGATCGCGGCGCGGTTTCTGGAAACGCCCTATCTCTGGGGCGGGCGCTCCGGCTTCGGCATCGATTGCTCCGGGCTGGCGCAGATGGCGATGGCCATGACCGGGCGCGCCTGCCCGCGCGATTCCGACATGCAGCAGCAATTCTTCACGCGGGAGATCGGCCGCGCCGATCTCAGGCGCGGCGATCTGGTGTTCTGGAAAGGCCATGTCGGCTGGATGGAAGACGCGCGGACGCTGCTGCACGCCAACGGCCACACGATGACGGTGGCGCGGGAGAATTTCGATGCCGCGGTGGAGCGCATCGGCTGGCTCTACCAGCAGCCGACCGCCTATCGCCGCCCCGATTTCTGAACCGCGGCCGATCACGCGACTGTGCTTTGTCCGCTTCGCCCCGTTTCCTATATTGGCGGCATGATCAGCATGACCCGAAAGACGACCATGAAACGCCTTGCGCCCCTGCTTGCCCTGCTGCTGCTTGCCCCGGCCCTGCCCGCCGAGGCGACGGATTTCAGCGCCGGGGCGATCGGCAAGGCCAATCCCTATCGCGACCTGCCGGGCGTCAAGGCCCCGAAAACCGGGGCGGTGTCGCCGGATGACGGCTTCGAATGCGACACCGAAATCGGCGACCGCCGCTATCGCCGCGATATCTTCGACCGCTATGCCGGTTCCGGCATCGTCTATAGCTGCACGCGCAACGGCATGACCGTGGAAAGCGCGCGTCCCCCGCGCCGGGGCTGGATTCCCGGTCAGCCGCAATATGGCTGGCCCTGGGGGGAATGATTACGCCGCCGTGAGATCGGCGAGGAAACTGCGGCACCAGTGCGAAACGTCATTGGCCAGCAGCACGTCCATCATCTGCCGCCAGCGGTCGCGGCGCTCCTCCAGCGACATGGTCAGCGCCCGCGCCAGCGCATGCGCGGTGCCATCGACATCGTAGGGGTTGACCAGCAGCGCGCCGTTCAGCTCCCGCGCCGCGCCAGCAAAGCGGGAAAGCACCAGCACGCCCGGATTTTCCCCGTCCTGCGCCGCCACATATTCCTTGGCGACGAGGTTCATGCCGTCGCGCAGCGGCGTCACCAGCCCGATGCTCGCCAGCCGGTAGAGCCCCGCCAGCACCGGCCTTGCGATGGAGCGGTTGATGTAGCGGATCGGCACCCAGTCCACCGTGCCGATCATGCCGTTGACGCGGCCCGCCTGCTCGGCCACCTGCCGCTGCATCGCCTCGTATTCCGGCACTTCCGAGCGGCTTTTCGGGGTGATCTGCAAGAAGGTGACGCGGTTCTGGCTCTGCGGATTGAGCGCCAGGAAGCGCTCGAAGGCATCGATGCGCTGGGTCAGCCCCTTGGAGTAATCCAGCCGGTCGACGCCGATGATGAGGTCACGGTTCTCGATGCTCTTGCGGGTCTTCTGCACCGTCGGATTGTTCCGGGCGGCCTCGGCGAATTGCGCGAACGCCGCCGTCTCGATGCCGATGCCATAGGCGCCGCCGCGAAACCGGCGCCCCTGCGCCTCGAACTGCCTGCCGTCCGCCGTATCGCCCAGCCCCATGCGGCGCAGGCATCCGGCGAAATTCTCCAGGTCGTGATCGGTCTGGAAGCCGACGAGATCGTATTGCGCCAGCCCCCGCATGATCTGGTCATGGACCGGCATGGTGAACAGCACGTCGGCGGGCGGCCAGGGAATATGCAGGAAAAAGCCGATGCGGTTGGCAAAGCCCATCTGCCGCAATTCGGTCGCCAGCGGAATGAGGTGGTAATCGTGAATCCAGATCACGTCGTCGGGACGGATCAGCGGCGCCAGCCGCTCGGCGAAAAAGCGGTTGACGCGGAAATAGCCCGCCATCTCCTTGCGCCCGTATTCGGCCAGATCCAGACGGTAATGGCAGATCGGCCACAACACGCGGTTGGCGAAGCCGAAATAATATTCATCGACGTCGTTGGCGGTCAGATCCGTCAGCGCATAGGTGACGTGGCCTGCCTCCACCATGGTCAGGGCGGAGGTTCCGGCCTCGTCGCTGGTCTGCCCGGACCAGCCGAGCCACAACCCGCCGCGCTCCTCCAGCGCCGCCTGAAGCGCCACCGCAAGCCCGCCCGCAGGCGCGGCCCCCGAAGCATCCGGCACGGGAACGCGATTCGAAACAACGATCAATCTGCTCATGCCACCCCATGTAAGGGAGCATGCCCGCCCGGCAAGGGCGGCGCGGCCATATTCACCTTTTGTCATGCATAACGCGAGGAAGCAGCCTTTCCCGCTGTTTTTGCCGCCATGTTTTCGTCACCGCGCCCATGCAGTTAACCCGGCATTGACGGATTCGGTCAAATCTTATCAATGTCGCTTTCGCTGCTGAACGGAGTGATTCATGTGCCGCTGGGCCGCCTATCGGGGTGATCCGATCTATCTCGAGGAACTGGTTTCCTCGCCTGCGCATTCGCTGATCGAGCAGTCGCATTGCGCCACGCGCGCAAAGACGGCCACGAACGGCGACGGTTTCGGGATCGCCTGGTACGCGGACCGGCCCGATCCCGGCCGGTACCGCGATATCCTGCCCGCCTGGTCCGATTGCAACCTGCGCAGCATCGCCCGGCAAATCCGCTCGCCGCTGTTTCTGGCGCATGTGCGCGCCGCCACCCATGGCGCGACGCGGCGCGACAACTGTCATCCCTTCATCCATGAAAACTGGTCGTTCATGCATAACGGCCAGATCGACGGCTTCGACAGGCTGCGCCGCCCGATGGAATCCATGCTGGACGACGATCTGTTCCAGGCCCGCGCAGGCACCACCGATTCCGAACTGATCTTCCTGCTCGCCCTGCAATTCGGCCTGCGCGACAATCCGCTCGGCGCGATCTCGGAAACGCTGGGCTTCGTGGAGCGACTGTCGCGGCACCTGACCGGCGACGCGCTGATCCGCTTCACCGCCGCCTTCTCCGATGGCAAGGCGCTCTATGCCGTGCGCTACGCCACCGATCTCAAGGCCCCGACGCTCTATGCCGCGCCCATCGGGCAGGGCGGCGGCTATTGCCTCGTTTCCGAGCCGCTAAACGACGAGGCCGATACCTGGGTGGAAATTCCCGATGGCAGCGCCGTCATCGTCAGCGAAAACGGGCTGGAAACCGCCCTGTTCTCGCTCAACATGGAAAACGAGGACAGCGCCGCCTTCTCCGGCTGATCAGGACAGGGATACGATGCCGAGTTCGCTCCGCAGCTTCTTCGTCAGCCCATCCGCGACGAGATCGTGGGAGCGGCGCAGGTAATGCAGCACATCCTCCTCGCCGAGCGGCGAGGATTTTTCGATGCTCACCCATTTGCGTTTGGCGAAATAGGGGGCCTGCCCGATGCCGTCCATCGCCGTCAGGATCTCGAAGCTCTCCTCGCTGACCTTGACGACGAGACGCTCATCCGGCCGCAGCACGGCAAACACCTTTTCGCCGACCTTGGCGACATGGGATTCCCATTGCTCGACGAAGGTGACGCCCGGCAGGGCGCCAAGCGCCGCGTCGAAACCCTCCGTTGAAAACAGGCTCATGCCGCCCCTCCCGCCAGCTTTTCCGCGATCAGCAGCGCCAGCCTGTCCGCCACCGCGTCCTTGTCCATCTCCGGCCAGTCGGTCACGCCGTCGCGGGCGATGATCTTCACCCGGTTGCGCGTGCCGCCCATCACGCCGGTTTCCGGCGACACGTCATTGGCGACGATCATGTCCGCGCCCTTGCGGGCGAGCTTGGCCTTGCCGTTTTCCTCCACCGATTGCGTTTCGGCGGCGAAACCGACCACCAGCTTCGGACGCTCCGCATGATGGCCGACGGTCCTGAGGATATCGGGATTTTCGGCGAGCAGCAGCGGCGGCGGGGCTTCGCCCGGCTGCTTCTTGATCTTCTGGCCGGAGGACGAGGCCACGCGCCAGTCGGCGACGGCGGCGACCATGACGGCGACATCGGCGGGCAGCGACGCCAGCACCGCGTCGCGCATCTCCTCGGCGCGCTCGACATGGATGACCCGCACGCCCGCCGGATCGGCAATGGTCACCGGCCCGGAAACCAGCGTCACCTCCGCGCCCAATCGTGCCAACGCTGCCGCAATCGCATGGCCCTGACGGCCGGAGGAGCGGTTGGCGATGTAACGCACCGGGTCGATCGGCTCATGCGTCGGCCCCGAGGTGACGATGGCGCGGCGGCCGGACAAGGGTTTCGGGCCGTCATCCAGCAGGCGGGCGCAGGCTTCGGCGATCTCCAGCGGCTCGGACATGCGGCCCACGCCCGCTTCGCCGCTTTCGGCCATCTCACCCTTGCCCGGCCCGATGAAGCGGATGCCGTCCGCCTTCAGCCTCTCGGCATTGCGGCGGGTGGCGGGCGCTTCCCACATGGCGGGGTTCATGGCGGGCGCGATGAGAACCGGCCTGCGGGTGGCAAGCAACACGGTGGAAGCGAGGTCGTCGGCGAGGCCGTTCGCCATCTTCGCCATCAGATCGGCGGTGGCGGGGGCGACCAGCACCAGATCGCATTCCCGCGCCAGCCGGATATGGCCGACATCCTGCTCGTCCTCACGCGAAAACAGATCGGTGAAGACGTGATCGGCGGCAAGCGCCCCGACGGCAAGCGGGGTGACGAACTGCTGCGCCCCCGCCGTCATCACCGGGCGCACGCAGGCGCCGCGTTCGCGCAGGCGGCGGATGAGATCGAGGCTCTTATAGGCGGCGATGCCGCCCGAGATGATCAGCAGAATGCGTTTGCCCGCGAGCGTCATGGCCTCTCCCCAAGCATGGCGCGCTCAGGCGGCAACATGCTTGCATGCTTACATATTCGCCGCGAAACTAGGGCCATTGGCCCGTCAATGCAATCTCTCTTGCCCAAGCCCGCGCCTGCGGCTATGTTCCGTTCCGGCCGGATGCGGCCAGCCGCCCGCGGCGCTTAAGCGCCTTGGTGAACGCATCCTTCTTTGGCGTCCTTCACATCCTCGCCTCAGGGCACACGATGGCAGACGGATCAGCAATGCGGGCACTGACGGACCGTTTGCCGCTGTGGAAGGATTTGAAGATATGCGCGATTTTCGCGATGCCAAGCTCATGGCCAAGCTGCTGCGTCAGGCTTTTGCCGAACGCGACGCCCCGATCACCCATTCGCAAACCCTCGAACTCGTCGCCCGGCAATTCGGCTGCGGCGACTGGAACGTCCTTGCCGCCCGCATCGCCGAGGCGGAAGCGCCGCAGGCGGAGGAAGCCATCGCGCTTCAGCCGCCGATCCCGATCTTCCGCATCTTCTCGGTGGAGAAGGCGCTGGAATTCTACCGGGATTTCCTCGGTTTTTCCGTCGACTGGGAGCATCGCTTCGGCGAGAATTTCCCGCTTTATTGCCAGGTTTCGCGGGGCGCGATGGTCATGCATCTTTCCGAGCATGCGGG
>JBDHTA010000212.1:0-6554 GCA_039808465.1 Rhizobiaceae bacterium
CTGCTGACGGCGGTCAGCTTCAGCATGTTCGGCTTCATGATCGGCATCTGGGCGAAGAATTTCGAGCAATTGAACCTTATTCCCATGCTGGTGGTGCCGCCGCTCACCTTCCTCGGCGGCAGTTTTTACTCCATCCACATGCTGTCGCCCTTCTGGCAGGCGGTCAGCCATCTCAATCCGGTTCTCTACCTGGTCAGCGGTTTCCGCTGGAGTTTCTACGGCATCGCCGACGTCAACCCGGTCATCAGCCTGTTCATGATCTCGGCGTTTCTGGCGGCCTGCATCGGAACCTTGTGGTGGATCTTCAAGACCGGCTACCGCCTGAAAAGCTGATTTTACCCGGGTAATATTGACAACAGTATTTTACCCGGATAAAAGGCCTCCATGTTCAAGACATGGAGGCTCCGATGAGCGATTCGACCTATACGGCCTTTGCCGGAAACAACAGGCTGGCGGCGGGCAGCGCCGCCGATGTGGCGCTGGCGATTGCGGCGCTTGCCGATCAGAACGGCGTGCTGGTCTTTGATGACGGCACCGGCCGCCAGATCGATTTCGATACGCGCGGCACGGAAGCGGAAATCCGCCAGCGTTACGGCGCGTCATCCGCAGAAGACGGCGAGGGCAGGCGCGCAACCGGGCGGCCGAAGCTCGGCGTCGTGCCGCGGGAAGTGACGCTGCTGCCGCGCCACTGGGAATGGCTGTCGGCGCAGCCGGGCGGCGCATCGGTGACGTTACGCAAGCTGGTTGACGCTGCGCGAGCGGCGGATGGGGCAGGCGGCAGGCACGCGCAACAGGCCGCCGACCGCTTCATGGGCGCGATGCTGGGCAACCAGCCGGGCTATGAGGACGCGGCCCGTGCGCTCTATGCCGGGGACGGGCAGCGCTTTTCGGATCTCTCGGAAAGCTGGCCCGCCGATCTGCGCGACCATGCCCGCAGGCTGGCCGCACCCGCCTTCGGTGGCGCGTGACTCAATTGCGCAGCCGCAACTCGTCCGTCTGCATTTGCAGGCTGCTGAGCGTGCCGAGGAAGCTCATGCCGAGCAGGCTCTGGTCGAGCTTGCCCGGCTCGGCGACGGTGGCCGGAACGTTGCGGCGGGTAATCGGGCCGATGGAGATTTCCGACAGCGTGACGGGGGCGGCGGTGGCGATGCCGTTCGCCGTCATCACGGTGACGGAATAGGTGAGGTTTTCCGGAATGATCCCGGCGGCCACCGCGTCTTCCTGCGATAGCGCCACCATGCTCGCCCCCGTATCCACCAGCATGTTGATGGTCTGGCCGTTGACGCTGGCATTCGCCTCGAAATGACCGTTCATGGCCTTGTAGAGCACGACTTCCTGATCGCCATCGCGGCTGGTCACCACGACGGCATGGCCGGGCATCAGCCCGCCCAGCAGCCGGTAGCCGACATTCTGCGCCTCGTAGCGATAGAGATAGGCGGTCGCCACGCCGAGAATGAGAACCAGCCAGATCAGCATCTGGCGCAGGCTGTCGGTCAGGTCGCGGCGGCTGACCAGAATCCCGGCGCCCAGCATCAGCCCGATGGGAAGAAGATGCACGAAACGGCCGAACTCATCCTTTTCCATGCCCATGATGCGGCTGTTGTCATCGGTGAGCACCAGCAGCGCCAGCCCGGCGGCGAGAATGGCGAGAACGACGGTCAGGCGATTCATGCCTCACCCCGTTCGCGGGCCATGCGGGTGCGGCGCGTTTCGCGGCGCGGCTTGCGTTCCACGGTTTCCAGACGGGCGGGAAGGCCCGCCATGATCTCGCGCCGCTCGGCGTCGGTATAGAGCGTCCAGTTGCCGATTTCTTCGCGCGTGCGTCCGCAGCCGAAGCAATAGCCGGTTTTCATGTCGATCGAACAGACGAGGATACAGGGCGATTCCATGCGGATGAACTCGGTTCAGGGTCGGGTTCTATATCGGATTTTCATGCCAGCAAGGCAAGGGCGGCGAGAAAGCCGGTTTCCGTCAATTGCTGCGTGGCGCCGATGGTGTCGCCGGTATGCCCGCCGATCTTGCGCCGCGCCATGCCGGTAAAATAAACGGCAATGCCCATTGCGGCCAGCAGCGCCGCCAGCGCCGGCGTAAAGGGCAGGCCGATGAGAACGAACAGGATGAGGATGCCCGCCGCGCTGGCAAGGCAGGCATGGACGGCCTGCGCTGCCGGTTGCCCGGCCGAATCGGCGACGCCGCCAGTGCGGGCCGACGGCAGGCGCTGCCAGTGCCAGCCCATCGCCGCCCGGCTGATCATCGCCGCGCCGAGAAAGCCGAGCAGCAGCGCCAGCGGCGTCTGCGTTTCCACAAGCGCGGCAAGCGCCGTGGCGCGCAGCCCGAAAACGAGAATCAGCCCGATGACGCCGTAAGCGCCGATGCGGCTGTCCTTCATGATTTCCAGAATGCGCTCCCGGCTGCGCCCGCCGCCGAACCCGTCGGCGCAATCCGCCAGCCCGTCCTCATGCAGCGCCCCGGTCACCATTGTCTGCGCGGCCAATGTCAGGAAGGCCGCCAGCATCGGCGAGGCATCGCAGGCGGCCAGCAGCGCCAGCAGCAGACCGGCGGGAAGGCTGAGCACGAGCCCGGACAGCGCGAACACCCCCGCCAGCCCGCCCATGCGCCCGTCATATCCTGCGAAAAAACGCTCCGGCACCGGCAGGCGGCTGAGAAAGGCGGTGGCTCGGGCGATATCGCCGATCAGGTCGCGCATCGGGTGGCTCCGGCTATTGAAGGACACAGCATAATGCCGCGCCCGGCGCATATCATGCAGGCTGCGACAGCGACAGCCGCATTTGCAGTTGCCGCGCTTCCGTCACCTCCTTTATAGACGGCTTCGGTTTCACCACGATCCGACAGGACAGACAAGGATACCCCATGAGCGTGACCGGCCTTCCCTTCGATGATTTCCGCGCCCTGCTGAAAGACCTGCCTGGTCCCGACGTGGCCGCTCTGGCCGCCGCCCGCGAGCGCGACGCGCAACTGACCAAGCCGCCGGGCGCGCTCGGCCGCCTGGAGGAAATCGCCATGTGGCTCGCCGCATGGTCGGGCCGCGCGCCTGCCGTGCGCCGTCCGCTGGTGGCGATCTTCGCGGGCAATCACGGCGTCACGCGCCATGGCATCACGCCCTTTCCGCCTGAGGTGACGAAGCAGATGGTCGAGAATTTCTCGGCGGGCGGCGCTGCCATCAACCAGATCTGCGTCACCTTCGATCTCGGCTTGAAGGTCTTCGATCTGGCGCTGGATTACCCGACCGGCGACATCACCTGCGAAGCCGCACTTTCCGAGCGCGATTGCGCCGCCACCATGGCCTTCGGCATGGAAGCGATCGCGGGCGGCACCGATCTGCTGTGCATCGGCGAAATGGGCATCGGCAACACCACCATTGCCGCCGCCATCAATTACGCGCTCTATGGCGGCACCGCCGCCGAATGGGTTGGCCCCGGCACCGGCTCGCATGGCGAGGTGCTGGAGCGCAAGGTGCGCGCCGTGGAAACGGCGGTCGCCTTCCACAAGGATCATCTGTCCGATCCGCTGGAAGTGCTGCGCCGTCTCGGCGGGCGCGAGCTGGCCGCCATGGCGGGCGCGATTCTGGCCGCCCGCATGCAGAAGGTGCCGGTGCTGATCGACGGTTACGTCGCCACCGCCGCCGCCGCCGTCCTCAAGGCCATGAACCCCTCGGCGCTGGATCATTGCCTGATCGGCCATGTCTCCGCCGAGCCCGGCCATCTTCAGGCCGTGGAAAAGCTCGGCAAGACGCCGCTGCTGGCTCTCGGCATGCGGCTTGGCGAAGGCACGGGCGCGGCCCTTGCCGCCAGCGTCGTCAAGGCTGCCGCCGCCTGCCACACCGGCATGGCGACATTTGCCAGCGCCGGCGTGACCAACAAGGAATAAGGCTTCCACGCCGCAAGGAAAGCATCCGCCGTGAGCACACCGCCTTTCGAGAAGAAAACCGGCATCAACCATTTCTTCGCCGCCGCCAGCTATTCGCGGGACGGCTTCCTGCGGCTATGGGGGGAGGCGGCGTTCCGGCAGGAAGTCGGCTTCTTCGCCGCAGCCCTCGTCCTCTTCCTGCTGGTGGGGGCGAGCGCCGGTGAATTTCTGGTGATGACCATGCTGTTCCTGGCGCTGTTCGCCGTCGAGGCGATCAACACCGCCATCGAGGAGATCGTCGACCGGGTTTCCCCGGAGATTTCGCCGGTGGGCAAGCATGCCAAGGATCTCGGCTCCTTCGCCGTGCTCTGCACGCTGACTGCTACCGGCCTTTACGGGCTGGTGACGATCCTCTGCCGTCTGTTCTGGTAGGGAATCAGGCGAAGCTCTTGCGGCGCGGCTCCACGGCCTGAGTTTCCTCCACGGCCGGAACCGATTGCAGCACGCGCCGGGCGGGCAGGATGGCGATGACCTCCGTGCCCTCCCGCAGCTTCGATTTCAGGTGGAACTGGCCGTCATGCTTGGCAAGGATCGCCTGAACGATCGGCAGGCCGAGGCCGGTTCCCTGCTCGGCGCTCTTGAT
Organism: Rhizobiaceae bacterium; assembly: GCA_039808465.1. Lineage (GTDB taxonomy): Bacteria > Pseudomonadota > Alphaproteobacteria > Rhizobiales > Rhizobiaceae > Metarhizobium. The sequence goes on from JBDHTA010000212.1 coordinate 4,511, forward strand.
GGCGATGGAGCCCTGGCCGAAGGCGGAAAGCACCACCGGAATTTCGTTCTCCGGAATGCCCGGCCCGTTGTCGCGGATCGAGACATACTGGCCGCCGCTCGCTGTCCAGCCCACCTTGACGGTGATCTCGCCGCCCTGCGGCGTGAACTTGACCGCATTCGACAACAGGTTCAGCACCACCTGACGGATGGATTTCTCGTCGGCCCAGACGGGGGGCAGGTTCGGCTCCATATGCGGCTGGATGCCGATGCTCTTGGCGCGGGCGCGCAACTGCACCATGCCGATGCAATCGTCGCAGATTTCCGTCAGCGACACCGATTCCTCGTTCAGCTCGTATTTGCCCGCCTCGATGCGCGACAGGTCGAGAATCTCGTTGATGAGGTTGAGCAGGTGCTGGCCGGAGCGGTGGATATCGCTCGTATATTCCTTGTAGACGGGGTTGTTCAGCGGCCCCATCACTTCCGTCGCCATCACCTCGGAAAAGCCGAGAATGGCGTTCAGCGGCGTGCGCAATTCATGCGACATCGAGGCGAGGAAGCGTGATTTGGCGAGGTTGGCCTCCTCCGCCCGCCGCCGCGCCTCGTCCGACATGGATTTGGCCACTTCCAGCTCGGCGATCAGATCGTCCTTTTCGGACTGGAACGACAGGATCTTGCGGTTCGACAGGAACAGCCGGTCGTTGACATAGACGAAGAAGATCAGCGCCGTGACGAAGATCGCCAGCAGGCTGGCATCCAGCCCGTGACGGGAAAGCGCCGCCTTGGCGGCAAGCACGATGGCCGTCGGCGCGAAGCAGAACAGCACCGCCTGCCGCAGCATGGTGTTGGCCAGCGCCACCACGGAAAGCGCCACCAGCAGGCCCGCGCCCTTGAACAGCAGGTAATCGTTGCCGACGCAGGCATCGCAGCGATGCAGCGCGAAGATGGCCCAGCCGATGCCGTTCAGCACATGCCCGGCCAGCAGCCAGCGCCGCCATTTCGGCGCGGTCTCGTTGGTCACCGGCTGGCGGCTGGCGCGCTTGGCGATGAACAGGTTGACGGCATGCAGGGTCAGCGCCGCCAGCGCCCAGCCGATCAGCTCCAGCGACTGACTGAACCAGGTGCCGATGGCGGTGATGAGAATGATCAGGATCGGCATCACGGTGGCGCCTTGCAGCGTCGTCGCCAGATGCATCAGCATCATTTCCCGGTCGAAAAGCAGCGCCCCGGTCTGCTCCGTCTGCAAGCGCTCACGCGTCGCCTTCACCGCCTTCGCCACAGCCTTGTTCCTGTGGGCGCGGGAAAGGTCGACGATATTCTTGTCGGTCTGGGAGCTGACGACTTGACTCATTGTGCCGGAAAACAAAACTGGAAAACAAAATGCGGACAGTTCCTCACCCTAGCCACGAATTCTTAAGAAGTTGCTGCCGTGAAAGTTTTTGTTTGCCATTTTCCATCACCTTTTGTTTGTGAGTAGGGCTATTTTTCGATGCGAATGAGGCAGCTTTTGCGCGATGGCGTGACGGCCTTCGCGCTGATCTTCTTCATCTGGCTGATCGCGCTCAAGCTTCAGCAGGCAAACGAGCGGGTCGTCGCCGGGCCGTTCATCGCCGTCGATGGCGATACGCTGTCTCGCGATGGCGAGCGCTTCCGGCTGACCGGCATCGACGCGCCGGAGCGGAGCCAGACCTGCGGAGCGCAGGGGCATGGCTGGCCCTGCGGCGAGGCGGCGCGCAGGCGGCTGGCCGAACTGATCGCCACCGGCGCCGAATGCCGGGGAGACCGGCGCGACCGCTATGGCCGTCTTCTGGTAAGCTGCGGACGCGGTGAAACCGATCCGGCCGCCCGTCTCGTTGCCGAAGGGTTGGCGGTTTCGGATGGCGCCTATGACCGGCAGCAGGCGGAGGCGCGCTCTTCCGGCCGCGGGCTCTGGAGCGGCGATTTCGAGCATCCCGCCGATTGGCGGCGCAGGCATGATGCGGCAAGACAGGATGGCGGCTGGCTGCAATGGCTGTCCGGCCGGAAGGGACATGATTCATGAAGGCTGAAACCGCCGCTGTCGAAAC
>JBDHTA010000213.1:0-6526 GCA_039808465.1 Rhizobiaceae bacterium
AGCCTGCCGCCAGCGTTCGTTCTGAGCCAGGATCAAACTCTCAAGTTGAGAATTCAATCTCATGACTAATTCACGTCGTTCGTCTCAAAAAATAGACAGAAATCTCGCACCTCTCATCAATCAGACATATCCATATCCAACCAAGAGCGGTACACCGTAAACAGTCACGCTAATTCACTCTCGCAAATCAACGCCGTCCACGTCTCTCTTTCTTCTACAATACCAACTTGTCAAATAACCGAAGCAACATCACTCGCCGCTTCAAAACCACCGAAGAGCACCAGGCAAACCCGCTAAAGCGAAACAACCCGCCGCCAGAAGCAACCGCTCTCCGTCGATGACCGGCTTATAGAACCCCCGGACCGCGTCTGTCAACACGCCCTGTCGCAAAAACTTCAAAAAGTTTTCCACCTGGAAAACGGCGAGGCTTCGGACAGCGCCTTGCGGCCCTTTCGCCCTGACAATTTCACAATCCCGTGGTCTACCCTGACGAATCCGGCAGGCCGGGATAAGCCTGCTTCCTGTTTGACTTGAACCTTCGAAAGATGCACTTGTCTATGCGGATTAAGGATTGCGACTTCAGAGGCAGGCGGATTTCTCCAGCGTGACAAGCGAAAGCCACATCATCCGGACGCTCGGGACGGAAGCCCCGATTCTGGCCGAGGGGCGCAAGGCGCCGGACCGGCGGGAAGTGTCGCTGCGCTGGCTGACGGGCACGTTTCTGACCGGCATCACCTCCAGCATGCTGATGGGTGTCGCGCTGTTTGCCGCCCTCGACGGGCGCCAGCAGCTCGCCATTCCCGCCGAAGCCTATGCCTCGACGGACCCCGATCTGCCGAAGGCCGCCAACAATGTCACGCGCGGCGGACGCCTGTTTGCGACGGCCATCGCCGCCAAGCCCGTCGACCGGCAAATCCTCGAGGTTTCCACCGTCATGCATGACGGCGAGAAGGAGGTAGTGCGCCGCCAGCCCTTCGCCCATGTGAAGATGACGCTCGCCGCCAATCATGTGGTGACGGAGGAATACCCTTCCTTCGATCCGCTGGCGATTTTCTCCACCGAGGAACGCCCGGCGACCGTCGCCCGCACCGGCGTCATCTACGGCTCGGACGTCGAATCGGAAGTCAGCCTGAAAACCATCGCCTTCCCGACGAAATCCTCGCATTACAATTACGCGCCGTCGATGTCGCTGGACGAGATCGAGGAGAACGTCCGCTCCAATGGCTCGGTGCTGACGGATGGCGACAGCCAGGTGGCGGCTCTTTACTACGTCGATCCGCAGCGATTCGCCGCCGATGGCGATGTCGACCTCACCGAAGGCCTGAGCGCCGCCCGGGTTCTGGAAGAAAACATGTCGGTCGCCGCCCCGGAGGCCGTAACGCAGGAAACGCCGGAATTCGCCGACGATATCATTCCGATCACCGGCAAGACGACCATCGAGCGCGCCATGACGGAAGCGGGCTATTCCAAGGGCGAGGCCGCCAATATCGCCGGGCGCATGAGCGACCTGCTGCCCGATGCCTCCATTGCCCCCGGCGACGTGCTGCGCGTCGGCATCGTCCAGAAGGGCGAGGAAGCGACCGTCGTGCGCGTCAGCCTGTATCGCCACGCCAGCCATGCGGGCACGATTGCCCGCGACGACAAGGATCTGTTCGTACGCGGCAGCGAGCCGCCCGCGCTCGACGCCATCGCGACGGCCTTCGATGACCGCCCGACGCCCGTCATGTCCGGCCGCGATCTGCCGCGCGTCTATGACGGCATCTATCGCGCCTCCCTCTCCTACGGCATGAGCAAGGAGATGACCGGGCTCATCATCAAGCTGCTCGCCAGCAATGTCGATTTCCAGGCGCAGTTGCGGCCGACCGACACGCTGGAAGCGTTCTTCTCGGTGACCGATGATAGCGGCAAGGCGACGCAGGAATCGGAGCTTCTGTTCGTCGACGCCCATTTCGGCGATACCGACACCCGCTTCTACCGTTTCCAGAATCCGGACGACATGAGCGTCGATTATTACAACGAGGACGGCAAGAGCATCCGCCAGTTCCTGCTGCGCAATCCGGTTCCGAACGGCATTTTCAAATCCGGCTTCGGCATGCGCCGCCATCCGATTCTCGGCTATTCGCGCATGCATACCGGCACCGACTGGGCAGCCCCGCGCGGCACGCCGATCATCGCCGCCGGCAATGGCGTCGTGGAAAAGGCAGGCTGGGATTCCGGCGGCTACGGCAACCAGACAATGATTCGCCACGCCAACGGTTATGTCTCCTCCTACAATCACCAGAGCGCCATCGCCAAGGGCGTGCGCCCCGGCGCCAAGGTGACGCAGGGCCAGGTGATCGGCTGGGTCGGCACCACCGGCCTTTCCACCGGCCCGCACCTGCATTACGAGCTGCTCGTCAACGGCACCAAGGTCGACCCCTTGCGCGTGCGCCTGCCCGGCGGAAAATCGCTAAGCGGCGAGGCGCTGGCCAAGTTCGAGGTGGAGCGCAAGCGTATCGACGCTCTGCTGAACCCTGACGAGAAGAGCAAGCAGCTCGCAAAGAAATAATCACGGCACCGGGGCGGAACGCGACGGCGGCGGCCATCGCCGAATCGGCGGCCTGAAACCTGTTGAAGAGAGCATTCCGCAACGGGATAACGTCCAACCGGACGCCTGTTACCCCGGAAACAACACCTGGTCCTCTGTTGCAGAACAATGGCCGCACGCCCTGAGAGGCGAAGCAACTGCAATCATGAGGACATCATGCGCACAACCAAAACCCTTGCGCCGCTCGAAACGGCGCTCCAGCTCAACCCGCTGGCTGCCGGTTACACCATTCCCGGCGTCGGGCGGCAGACCGTCTACGGCGACAACGGCAAGAACAGCATTTCCACCGGTTCCGGCGACGACACCATCACGGGCGGCGGCGGCGCCGACACCATCAAGGCCGGGACCGGCGACGACGTGATCATCAACACCAACCCGGCGGAACTGTCGGGAGACCGCATCGATGGCGGCCTGGGTTTCGATGAGCTGGAAATCGATTTCGGCGCCTCCGCCAAGGGCGTCACCTTCACCGCTTTCGATCCCGCCGTCTCGAAATCCGTGCTCGGGGCCACCATCGTCAATGTCGAAAGCTTCCGGCTGCTGGGCAGCGATTTCGCCGACACCTTCACCGGCGGACGCTGGAACGACTGGTTCGAAGGCGGGGCCGGCAACGACAAGCTGTCCGGCGGCATCGGCGACGACTGGCTGTCGGGCGACAGGGGCAATGACACGCTCTCCGGCGGCAATGGCGACGATTCGCTTCTGGGCGGCGACGGCGACGACAAGCTGTATGGCGGCTACGGCACCGACTGGCTGACCGGCGACAACGGCAACGACACGCTCTCCGGCGGCGCTGGAGGCGACTACATGTATGGCGGCGACGGCAACGACACCATGAACGGCGATTCCGGCGGCGACGTGATGCAGGGCGGTAGCGGCAAGGACATCATCAATGGCGGCGACGGCGACGACTATCTGAGCGGCGACGCCGACAACGACGTCGTCAATGGCGGCAACGGCAACGACGTCATCACCCACAACATGGAAAGCTGGACGCGCGACGGCAAGGACCGTCTTGACGGCGGCGCGGGCAACGATACGGTGGTGCTGAACGGCATGTCCGGCACCTTCACCGCCAAGGCGCCGTCGGCCAAGCAGACGCTGTCCAACGGCACGACGATCGTCAACTTCGAGAACTATGTCATCAACGGCTCTTCCGGCAATGACAAGTTTACCGGCTGGTCCGGCAACGACACGCTGATCGGCATGGATGGCAACGACAGGCTGATCGGCCTTGGCGGCGACGACCATCTCAATGGCGGCACCGGCATCGACTATCTCGACGGCGGCGACGGCAACGACCTGCTGATCGTCGGCAGCGGCGGCAAGGATACGATCAAGGCCGGGAAAGGCTACGATACCGTCTGGGTCGACCGCTCCGACATCAAGAGCAACCTCACCTTCAGCGTCTCGGGCGCCACGGCGAAGCTTTCCGATGGCAGCGTGATCAGCGATGCCGAGAGCTTCACCATCAAGACCGGCGCCGGGAACGACACCCTGACGGCAGGCACCGCCGACCATGTGGACTTCGACGCCGGCAGCGGCAACAACACGATGACCGGCGGCAAGGGCAACGACCAGTTCTACAGCACCACTGGCAACGACAAGGTGAAGGGCGGCGACGGCAACGACAGCATCATCGACAGCGGCGGCGGCACCAACTACCTCGATGGCGGTAATGGCGACGATTCCATTTCCGCGGACACCAGGACGGGCGCCAAGCTGACGCAAATGCTGGGCGGGGCTGGCAATGATTCCATCTCCATCAACATGGCGAGCGGCTCGACCGCCGGGCGCTACACCGCCGATGGCGGAACCGGCACCGACATGCTGTGGATCAATCGGTACGACAGTGCCAAGAACCTGACCTTCACGCTCTCGGCGAACGCCACGCTGGTCAATGGCGATGTGGTGGCGAAAAACTTCGAGCAGGTGCACATCATCTCCGGCAAGGGCCATGACAAGCTGACGGCTGGCAACCTCAACGACTATCTCGACGGCATGAGCGGCAACGACACGCTGAAGGGATTGGGCGGCGACGACATCCTGATCGGCGGCGACGGCGCCGACAAGATCTGGGGCGGCACCGGCAATGACGAAATCTGGGGCGCCAGCGGCCTGAAGGACAAGTATGCCGACAAGCTCTATGGCGAGGCCGGTGACGACCTTATCCATATCAATACCGGCGACTACGCCTCCGGCGGCAGCGGCACCGACCGCGTCTCGATCGACTTCTCGCAGGAAACCTTCAACGTTTCCTTCAAGTTCAGCAATGGCTTGGTGCAGGTGAACGACAAGACGTCCTTCACCGAAATGGAATCGCTCGAATACAAGGGCGGCTCCGGCAAGGACAGCGTGACCGGCAGCGGCAAGTCGGATTATCTCGACGGCGGCGCGGGCAACGACATCCTGGTCGGCGGCGCGGGCAATGACACGCTGGTCGACGGCAAGGGTAACGACAAGCTCTATGGCGGTTCGGGCAACGACACCCTGATCCGCTTTGGCGACGAAACCGGCACGGACCGTTTCCACGGCGGCGGCGGTATCGACACGCTGAGCTTCAACATCGTTTCCGATAAATCCGTCATCGTCGACCTGCAAAACAATGCGCATAATGGCGGCGTCGCCAGCGGCCTGACGCTGGTTAGCATCGAGAACGTCATCGGGCGGCACACGGACGATACGATTCTCGGCAGCAGCGCCGCCAATGTGCTCCAGGGCGGCGCGGGCGACGACAAGCTCGACGGCCGCGCGGGCAACGACAAGCTGGAAGGCGGCGGCCATGGCGATACGCTGACCGGCGGCTCGGGCGCCGACCAGTTCATCTTTGCCAGCGAGGATGCGATCGGCTCCGGCGACCTGATCACCGACTTCAAGCGCGGCGAGGACAAGCTGGTGATCGACAAGGACGTGTTCGGCTTCTCGAAGCTGGCGCTGTATTCCGGCACCGAGCTGAAGGCGACGGGAGGCGCCCCGCAGTTCTTCTTCGAGACCGACACCGGCCGCCTCTGGTACGATGCCGATGGCACCGGTAACAACAGCGACGGCGTTCTCGTCGCCACGCTCGCCCACGTCACGGCGCTGTCCACCTCGGACTTCCTGCTGATCTGATCGCTGGAAGCGCGGCCCGTCCTGCGGGCCGCGCTTCTCTTTCACGAACGCAAAATGGCGGCCCGAAGGCCGCCATTTTCATTTTCGGATCGCAGGGCGCGCCTCAGGCCGCCCTGTCGACCTGCCCGCGCACGGAGAACAGCAACCGGTCGGAACCGGCGGTGATGTGCACCCGCGAGCCGTCCGGCACCTCGCCGCCGAGAATCTTCTCGGCCAGCGGGTCCTGAACGTATTTCTGGATCACCCGCTTCAGGGGGCGGGCGCCATAGACGGGATCGTAACCCTTGTCGGCCAGCCAGCTGCGGGCATCCTCGTCCATGTCGAGGGTGATCTTGCGCTCGGCGAGCAGCGAGACCAGCCGCTTGAGCTGGATATCGACGATCGCACCCATTTCGCTGCGGCGCAGCCGGTGGAACAGGATGATCTCGTCGACGCGGTTGAGGAATTCCGGCCGGAACGACGCCTTCACCACATTCATCACCTGCTCGCGCACCGCCGATGAGTCTTCGCCGTCGGCGAGGTTCGTCAGGTATTCGGCGCCGAGATTCGACGTCATGATGATGATGGTGTTCTTGAAGTCGACCGTGCGGCCCTGACCGTCGGTCAGGCGGCCGTCATCCAGCACCTGCAACAGCACGTTGAACACATCCGGATGCGCCTTCTCGATCTCGTCGAACAGCACCACCTGATAGGGACGGCGGCGCACCGCCTCCGTCAGCGCCCCGCCCTCGTCATAACCGACATAGCCGGGAGGCGCGCCGATCAGACGGGATACGGAATGCTTTTCCATATATTCGGACATGTCCATGCGCACCAGCGCCGTCTCGT
>JBDHTA010000214.1:0-6307 GCA_039808465.1 Rhizobiaceae bacterium
GATCCGCCCTTCGGGAAAGCGCGAAAACAGCGCCTCGACGTCCGGCCGCAGCCTGCCATCGCCGATGACGGACAGGCTCCACGCCTCGTCCGAAATCCGCGCCAGCGCCTGCGCCAGCATGGCGTAGCTTGCCATCTTGTCGCCCGGCCGCATCATGGCGACCGTAACCAGATGCCCCGGCTTCGGCGCCGGTTCGCGCATGGCGAAGGGGCCTCCGTCGAGAAAGGGGACGAGAGGCGCCAAGACGGCATCGGGCGCGGCCTGCCGCAAGCCCTCGGCATCGCGCCGGGTGAAGCAGAAATTCACCGCCGCCATGCGGACCGCGTCCAGCACCCCGGCCTGCGCCCGCGCCCATTGCCCGGTATCGCGGCGGCGCGACCATGACGCCTCGGCCGTCGCATAGGCGATGCCGAAGCGGCGGCACAGCGCGGGCCCGATCAGGTCGGGCGTCTTGTAATAGGGATGATAGGCGAACCAGAGATCGGGCGGGCCTTCGCTATTCCACAGGGCCGACAGCCGCTCGATTTCCCCCGCCGCCGCGTCGCGGATGGCGGCATCGGCCGGATCGTCCGGTGACGCCGTATAGCTGCGCAATCCGGAGGCGATGGCCACATCGTGCCCGGCCCGGCCCATCGCCGAGATCAGCAGCCGCGCCATCAGCCGGTCGCCGGAGGGAACCGGATGCATCGGCGATTTCATCGGCGCGTAAAAGGCTATTCTCATGCCTTCTGCTAGAAAGCTCCGGCAGCCCTGTCAACCGCGCATCACGGCACGGCCCGCAGGCTTGCGCGGCGGACTCTTCCCGTTAACCGGGCGGCGGCGCAGGCCAGGCTTTTTCACGCCGTCGTGCAGCCTTTGAAGAATGTCGCAGACAGGCTTCAATTCAAACCGGAGTCACCCTAGAATCCGCGCCAGTTTCAATCCGGGGTTTGCAAGCATGGCAGAGTTTCCGCAAAAGGCGAAAGTGGTCATCATCGGCGGCGGCGGCATCGTCGGCGCATCGATCGCGCATCATCTGATCGAGCGTGGATGGGACGATATCGTTGCCATCGACAAGTCGGGCATCCCGACCGATATCGGCTCGACGGCGCACGCGTCCGACTTCTGCTACACCACCAGCCACGATTACCTGTCGGTGTGGACGACGCAGTATTCCATCGATTTCTTCGAGAAGATGGGCCACTACGCCCGTATCGGCGGCCTTGAAGTGGTGCGCGCGGGCGACGAAACGTGGATGGAGGAAATCAAGCGCAAGGTGTCTTCCGCCAAGGCGTTCGGCACCCGCGCCCACCTCGTCAGCCCGGCCGAGATCAAGGAAAAGTTCCCGCTGATCGAGGAAAGCATGGTGATGGGCGGCATGTTCGACCCCGATGCCGGTCTCGTCATCCCCCGCTCGCAAACGGTTGCGGGCAAGCTGATCGACGCCGCCGAAAAGACCGGCAGGCTGACCGCCTTCGCCAACACGCCCGCGCAATCGCTGATCGTCGAAAACGGCCGCATCAAGGGCGTGGTCACCCATCGCGGCACCATCATGGCCGATCACGTCGTCGTCTGCGCCGGTCTCTGGGGCCGCCTGATCGCCGAAATGGTCGGCGAGGATCTGCCGGTCATGCCGGTCGACCATCCCCTGACCTTCTTCGGCCCCTATAACGAATTCGAAGGCACCGGCAAGGAAATCGGCTATCCCTTGATGCGCGACCAGGGCAATTCCGCCTATATGCGCGACACCGGCGACCCGAAGACCACCGAGGGCGGCCAGATCGAATGGGGTTATTACGAGACCGACAATCCGCGCCTCTGCCACCCCCGCGACCTCTTGGAGAAGCATGAAGCCCGCCTGTCGCCCTCGCAGCGCGACCTGGAGATGGAACAGATCCTCGAACCGCTGGAACGCGCTATCGAGCTGACGCCGATCCTCGGCGAAATCGGCTATAACGAAGGCCACAGCTTCAACGGGCTGTTGCAGGTTTCCGCCGCTGGCGGCGCCTCCTGCGGCGAAAGCCAGAAGGTGCGCGGCCTCTGGTATTGCGTCGCCATCTGGGTGAAGGACGGCCCCGGCTACGGCAAGCTGATCGCCGACTGGATGACCGACGGGCGCACGGCAATCGACCACGCCTCCATCGATTACGCCCGCTTCTACCCGCACCAGCTCACCGAGGAGTTCATCGAAAACCGCTGCCGCGAGGCCGCGCAGAAGATCTACTTCCCCGCCATCCATCCGCGTGAACCCTATGCGACGAGCCGCAACGTCAAGCGCTCGCCCTTCTACGAGCGCGAGAAGGAACTGGGCGGCTACTTCATGGAGCTGGGCGGCTGGGAACGCGCCCATGGCTATGCCGCCAACGAGCATCTGCTGGAAAAATACGGCGATCGCGTGCCGGTGCGCGCAAACGAATGGGACAACCGCCATTTCTGGCGCGTCTCCAATGCCGAGCATCTGGCGATGAGCGAGGATTGCGGCATCGTCAACCTCTCGCATTTCCACATGGTCGATATTTCCGGCCCCGACCATGTCGAGCTGCTGGAATGGCTCTGCGCGGCCAAGATCGGCGGCGACGCCAATATCGGCAAGGGCATCTACACCCACTTCCTCGATGACGAGGGCATGGTGCGCGCCGATTTCACCGTCTTCCGCATGGCCGACCGCTGCCGCCTCGTCAACGGCGCCGATGCCGGTCCGCGCGACTTCCATTACATGAAGCGCGTCGCCGAGGATCGCGGCCTCGATGTCACCATCACCGATGTCTCGGAAGATTTCATCACCATCGGCATCTGGGGCCCGAACGCCCGCGAGACGCTGAAGAAGGTGGTGGCCGATCCCGCCGGTCTCGATCCGGAAAACTTCGCCTTCGCCGCCATCAAGCCGATCGAGATCGCGGGCAAGACGGTTTCCGCCTTCCGCATTTCCTATGTCGGCGAACAGGGCTGGGAACTGCATATGAAATACGCGGATGGCCTCGCCGTCTGGGATGCGCTGCGCTCCACCGGCGTCATGCCCTTCGGCGTCGAGACCTATGCGAACTCGCGCCGCATGGAAAAGAGCCTGCGCCTGCAAAACGCCGACCTTCTCACCCAGTACAACCTGATCGAAGCCGATCTGGCCCGTCCGAAGGTGAAGGAAGCCGATTTCCGCGGCAAGGCGAAGCATCTGGAGTACAAGGCCCGCGAACATCAGCCCGCCATGCTCTGCACGCTGGTCATGACGGAAAACACCGACGCCAATGACGTGAAGCGCTATCCGGTCGGCACGCTGCCGGTGATGGATCCGGAAACGGGGGAAACGCTGGTCGATGAACTCGGCCGCCGCTCCTACACCACCTCCATCGCCTATGGCCCGACCATCGGCAAGAATATCGCGCTCGCCTATCTGCCGCATGATTATTGCCAGGTCGGCCGCAAGCTGAACGTGGAATATTTCAGCGAGACCTATCCGGTGGAAGTCGCCGCCATCGGCTACAAGCCGCTTTACGACCCGGAAAACCTCAAGCCGCGCAGCTAAGGTTTCCCGCCCCAACAAAAAGCCCGCCGGATCGCTCCGGCGGGCTTTTCGATTCAGAGGGTCAATTTCCTCAGAACTCTTCCCAATCGTTCGACGCCACGGCGGCATTGCCGGAGAAGGCGGCGGCGATCTTGCGGCCGAGCGCCCGCGCGGGCGAAGCGGCCGGAGCATCCTGCCGGGCGGCGGGGCGGATGACCGCGGCCTGCTGCGCGACACCGGCCACCGCCAGCTTGAACTGGGCGAGCAACTGGTTCAGCGACGCCGCCTCGCGGGCAAGGCCATGGCTGGCGGCGGTGGATTCCTCCACCATCGCGGCATTGCGCTGGGTGTCCTGGTCCATCTGGTTGACGGCGGTGTTGATCTGCTGAAGGCCCGAGGACTGCTCCTGCGCCGCCTCCACGATCGCCGCGATGTTGCGGTCGATGTCGTGAACCTCGGAAACGATCATTTCCAGCGCCTTGCCGGTGTCGCCGACAAGCTGCACGCCTTCCTGCACCTGCTGGTTGGAGGTGGTGATCAGCGCCTTGATTTCCTTGGCGGCATTGGCCGAACGCTGCGCCAGCTCGCGCACTTCCTGCGCCACCACCGCAAAACCCTTGCCAGCCTCACCGGCGCGGGCCGCTTCCACGCCCGCATTCAGGGCGAGAAGATTGGTCTGGAAGGCGATCTCGTCGATGACGCCGATGATATTGCCGATTTCCTCGGAGGATTTCTCGATCCGCTCCATGGCGCCGATCGCCTTGCGCACGACATCGCCGGATTGCTCGGCATCGTGACGGGCGCGGGTGGCAAGCTGCCCGGCTTCCTGGGCGCGGCGGGTGGAATCCTTGACCGTGGTGGTGATCTCCTCGAGGGCGGCCGCGGTTTCCTCGACGGCGGCGGCCTGCTGCTCCGTCCGCTTGGCGAGATCGTCGGCGGCGGCGCGCACCTCATTGGCCCCGGCATCGATGCCACGGGCATTCTCGGCCACGCGGGAGAGCGCCGATTGCAGCTTCTCGGCGGAAGCGTTGAAATCCTTGCGCACCGCATCCAGCGTGGCGGTGAACGGCCGCTCCAGCCGGTAGGACACATCGCCATCGGACAGCTTCGCCAGCGCCTCGGCGAGATTGTCGACCGCGAACTTGACGTCGGCGGCTTCCTGCGCCCGCTGCTGGTCGCGCGCGATGCGCTCCTTCTCGGACAGGCTGCGATTGGCGTCGGCCTCCTCTTCCAGACGGATGCGCTCGCGGGCGTTTTCGAGGAAGACCTGCACGGCCTTGGCCATCTGGCCGACTTCGTCGCCGCGCTCCATGCCGGGAATGCCGCTTTCGACCTCGCCGCCCGCAAGGCCGATCATGCGCTGCTGCAACCCGGCCAGCGGCCCGGTAATGCCCCGGCTCGCCACCAGCAGGCCCGCCGCGAAAGCCGCCGCAAGCGCTGCGGCAATCCCCGCCAGCGTATAGACGACAGTATTGTTGTTGGTCTGCGAGATGGTGTCAGCCCGCTTTTCCAGCTCCTCGCGCAGATGATCGGTGAAGGCGCGCAGGCGCTCGCCGAATTCGGCGCCGCGCTTGTCCAGATCGATGGTCGCAAGGCGGAACTGCTCAGGGGTGTTGGTCCTGTTGGCTTCCACCAGCGCGCCGAGATCCTTCTCGATCACCCGCATTTCGGCGATGAAGCCGTCGATTTCCCCGGCCTTTTCGGGAATCTTCGTCTTGGCTTCCTCCATCCGCTCATACATCTGCGCGGCGTTGGTCTTCATGTTCTCGAGCGCGAAATCGACGGAGGCCGAGCCGTAGCCGTGAACGCCGGTGCGATAGGCATTGTAGAACAGCGTCACGAAATTGCGGTCGGCACGGGCGATCTGGCGCAACGCGGCCGCATCCTCGTTGACGAATTCCGTGTAAACTCGGTCGCTGGTGTGGAATTCAGAAGCCATATAAGCGGTGCCCGCCAATGCAAGCGCCGCAACGGCGCCCACGACAGACAATATCTTGGTCTTGATTTTAGCGTTTGAAAGAAAGGACATGGGGCCTCTTCTCGTCAATGATGCGGACCACCCCGCAAGAGCGGGGCGGCGAATGAACATGATCTCATATCAGGGGGAACGCTCAGTCATTGAACGCCGCATCAATCATCGCACCTTTCCGGCTTCCGGGTGCAACCACGTCCGGCCTGCGAATCAACTATGCGGATACGTCATATTCCTCGAAGAAAGTAAAAAAACTACTATCTGGGCGCGCAGCAAGACATGCCTTTTACACGAGAGCAGGCCTGCAGGCAGAGTCATGACGCGTTTTTGCCGGAACTATTCTATTTCCCGGCAGACCGGCGGGCTGCCGCCGCCAGTCGGCGAACGCGGCCGCAACCCGTATATTTCGGGGGGAATTTCAGAGAGATAGCGCGGGGCTGAAAATCAGGACGCGCAGCGCAGCGCCTGCCCGTCATCGGCCTGCGAATGCGTGGCAAGACGGGCGACGGCATCCGGCAGGGCGGACACCTCCACCGCCTTGCTGAAATACCAGCCCTGGAAATCGTCGCAGCGCATCGCCCGCAGCAGCTCGACCTGATCGGCGGTTTCGACGCCTTCGGCGGTCACCACCTTGCCGAGACTATGGGCGATATCGATGATGCCGTGGACGATGGACTGGTCTTCCTCCGATTCCACGATATTGGCGATGAAACTTCGGTCGATCTTCAGCCGGTCGAACGGCAGGCGGCGCAGATGGGTGAGCGAGGCGAAGCCGGTGCCGAAATCGTCGAGCGCGATTTCCACGCCCGCCGCATGGAACCGTTCCAGCCCCTGATGCACGCGCTTCTGGTCCTGCC
>JBDHTA010000215.1:0-6302 GCA_039808465.1 Rhizobiaceae bacterium
GCATCCATGTCGCGGCTGTGACGCCAGAACATCGGCGGCGTATCTAGCGCGTAGCGCAGGTCGAGCCGCTCGAGGAACAGATCCGCCTCGCGCTGGACGGTGTCGAGCACGGCGTCCTCATCGACATGCACGGCCTTGCGGTCGCGCAGCAGCACCTTGCCGTCGACCAGCACGGTGTGAACGTCGTTGCCATTGGCGAAATAGGTCACGCGGAATTCCGGCTGGTGCGCCGGGTAGAGATGCGGGCGGCGCAGATCGACCAGAATGACATCGGCCTTCTTGCCCGGCTCCAGCGAGCCGACCTCATGATCGAGGCCGAGCGCTTTGGCCGCGTCGATGGTGCACATTTCCAGCGTCTTGCCCGGCGGCAGCCAGCTCGGATCGTGGAAATGGGTGCGGTGGTAATGCATGGCCTGCTGCATGTGGCGGAACATGTCGGCGGAACGGTCCGGCGAGGCGGCATCCGAGCCGATGGCGACGGTCACGCCCGCGTCGATCAGCTCCGTCACCGGGCAGCGCGCCAGAATGGCGGCGATGGTGCTGGGATTGTGGGCGATGCAGGTGCCGGTTTCGGCGCAGATCGCCACTTCCTCCATATCGATGCCCGCCGCATGCGACAGCAGCGTGCGCGGCCCGAGAATGCCGAGTTCGCGGGCAATGCGCACGGTGCCGGTGGCATGGCCGTCCTGCGTGAACACAAGGCCATGCTCTTCCGCCAGCCATTTCATGTTGCGGGTCTGCGCCATCGCTTCGGCGGCGCCGTCCCGCTTCAGATGCTGTTCATGGATGGTCGGCGTCAGCAGCGCCACATGCAGCCGGCCGCCATGGCTGCGGTTCCAGCGCTTGACGAGGGTTTCGCAGGTGGCGAACTGCTGATCGAAGGTCACGGGATACTCCGTGCGCTTGCCGTCATCCCAGCGCGCATAGGTGAGGGGATGCGGCGGGCGCGTGGAGCCGACCGCCATCACCGAGCGCGTGCCGATGCCGAGCACGCCTTCCATATGGGCGTCGCCATATTCGGGATGGTCGGTGCGCATCACGGAATCGCCGCCGCCGAGCAGCGAAACGCCGGTGGTGACGCCGAAGCGCAGCCGCTCCAGCGCCGAAAGCTGCGCTTCCGCATGCCAGAATTCCGGCGGGGAGGCCTGCGTATAGCCTTCCCGGCAGGCGCGATACCACGGCTCGTCGCGGCCGCCGCCCATGGATTTGACGATGCCGTGGCCCGCATGGGCGTGGACATCGACGAAGCCGGGCATGATCGCCATGCCGCGCGCGTCGATCACCTCGCCCGCCGGATGGGCGGCCGCGACCTCTTCCGCCGGGCCGACGGCAACGATGCGGTCGCCGCTGATGGCGACGGCCCCATCCGGAATGATGCGGCGCTCCTCGTCGATGGCGATCACGGTGCCGTTGCGGATGAGAATGTCTGCCATGGTGTCGAACCTCGAATGATGCGCGTTGCAGGCTTGCGGAAAGGCTAGAGCCGGGCAGGCGGCCCGGCAAGCATTTTCCGCCTTTTCATCGGTATACATGTTTTATGAGATATTGCATACAATTCTTGCCGGCGATCGTCCAGCGGCAAAAGCGCGGCCGATCGCTTTACGGGTTGCCGCCCCGGATGATAGTCAGGAACAAACATCCGACGGACCTGACACCCATGCCCAAAGGCAAGCCGCCAGCCCCTTCCAAATCCGATGCGGTCTACCGCGTGCTCAAACGCGCCATTCTCGATCAGGCGCTGACCGCAGGCGCGAAGCTGCCGGAGGACGCCATCGGCGAAAAGCTCGGCGTCAGCCGCACCATCGTCCGGCAGGCGCTGGCGCGGCTGAACGGCGAGGGGCTGATCGAGCTTCGCCCGCACAAGGGCGCCTGCGTCGCCCAGCCGACGCTGGAGGACGGCCGCAACATCTTCACGGTGCGCCGCTCGTTGGAAACGCTGGTGGTGGAAGGCCTGGCGGGCAGGCTGACGCCGCAGCAGCTTCACCTGCTGGAAGCCCATGTCGAGGCCGAGGACAAGGCCCGCACCGAGCAACCCGCCGCCTCCATCCAGCTTGCGGGTGAATTTCATGTGCTCCTGGCGCGGCTTTCCGGCAACGATATCCTGCTGCGTTACGTGACGGAACTCGTGTCGCGCTCCTCGCTGATTCTCTCGCTTTACGGCCGCCCGCATTCGCCCGATTGCGCGGTGTCGGAGCATCGCGAGCTGATCGCGGCGCTGGCGCGGGGCGACAGCGAAACGGCCTGCGGCCTGATGCACCATCACATCGAAGCCATCGCCGCCCGCGCGCTGCTGACCAAGAACCCGGATCGCGAATTTCACGATCTCCTCGCCGCCTATGCCAAGGAGGAAGGGCTTTAGCGCGGCGCCGGGGCAGGGGCGGCGCTTGCGATGCGCCCGGATGCGCCCATGCGAACCCTTTGCGGTTTCAGGCGTTTCCTTCGCACCGGCACAGGCCGGTGGTGCAAGGACGTCACAATATGCATATCTCGGATTTCTTCTGCCGCTTCTCCAATCTCGTCGCCGATGCCTGCGGAAAGCCCGTCACCTTCATTCTGGCGCTCGCCGTCATCATTGCCTGGGCTGTCTGCGGCCCGATTTTCGGCTTTTCGGAAACCTGGCAACTGGTGGTCAACACCGGCACCACCATCGTCACCTTCCTGATGGTTTTCGTGCTTCAGAACTCCCAGAACCGCGACGGCAAGGCGCTTCAGGCCAAGCTGGACGAACTGATCCTGACAAGCTCCGCCGAAAACCGCTTCATCGGCATCGAGAAGCTGGATGAAAAGGAGTTGAAGCGGCTGACGCACATGCTGCGGGAGGCGGCCGAGAAAATAGAGCCGCCCGCCGCCTGATCGCGCCGTCCGGCAGGCTTTACGCCGCCTTGCCCAGCGCGCCGCCATTGTGCCGCGCCACGGTGCTGGCTTCGGCGGCGAAGGTGCCCGGTTCGCGCCGCGCCTTGCGGCGGTTCAGCTTGAAGCGATTGACGAGATCGCCGAGAACATGCGCATCCTCGGCCAGCGCATGACTGATCGCCGTGGTTTCCTCCACCATGGCGGCGTTCTGCTGGGTCATGTTGTCGATGCTGCCGACGGCGGAGCTGATTTCCTGAAGGCTTTTCGCCTGTTCGGTCGAAGCCTGCGCGATGGCGTCGACATTGGTGTCGATGGAGGAGACGTAATCGCTGATCCGGTTCAGCGCCTTGCCGGTTTCGGCGACGAGCTGCACGCCGTTGGAAACCTCGGAGGCGGAATTGACGATCAGATCCTTGATTTCCCGCGCCGCCTTGGCGGAGCGCTGCGCAAGCTCGCGCACCTCCTGCGCCACAACGGCGAAGCCCTTGCCCGCCTCACCGGCCCGCGCCGCCTCGACACCGGCGTTCAACGCCAGCAGATTGGTCTGGAAGGCGATTTCATCGATGACGCTGATGATCTGGTTGATTTCGCCGGAGGCATTCTGGATGCGGCGCATGGCATCGACGGTGTTGCCGACGACGGTGCTGGAGGACAGCGCGCATTCCTTGGCATCCCGCGCCAGCTTGCGCGTTTGCAGGGTGCGCTCGACGGAAGCGTCGACAGTGGAGGCAACCTGCGCCAGCGTCGCCGATGTCTGTTCCAGGGCCGCGGCCTGCTGCTCGGTGCGCTGGGCAAGGTTGTCGGCGGCGTGGCGCATTTCCTGCCCCTGATCCTGCAAGCAGCGGGTCTGCTGCAACACCTGCTCCAGCGTCGACTGGAAGGTGGCGATGGAATTGTTGAAATCGCGGCGCAGCGGCTCGAAATCGCCGGGGAAGGGCTGGTCGATGGTCATGCGGATATTGCAATCGGCCAGACGCGCAAGGCCCGCGCCCAGCTCCGCCACCACCATGCCGAGATTGTCGGCATGGATGGCCTGTAGCCGCTCGGTCTCGGCCTTCTGCCGGTCGAGAAGCGCCCGCTGCTCCTCGGCCATGGCAAGGTGCATCTGCACGCGCTCATTGACCGAATCGCGCAGGGTGACGAGCGTGCGGGCGATGGCGCCCACCTCGTCGGCGCGGTTGACATCCTCCACCTCGGCGGCGAAATCCTCCGCCGCGATGCGGTTCATCACATGCCGGAGGCGGCCGATCGGGCGGATGACGGAGCGGATCAGGGCAAACGAGCCCGCCAGCATCAGCAGGATGCCGATCCCGGCAATCGCCAGCGTGCCGCGCGCCGTCTCCCAGAACTTCGCGTCGAGATCGTCGGTATAGACGCCGTTGCCAATCACCCAGCCCCAGGGTTCGAAGCGGATGACGTGGGACAGCTTGGAAACCGGCTGCTGCACGCCGGGCTTCGGCCACATGTAATCGACATAGCCTTCGCCCCCAGTTTTCGCGACCCTTGCAAATTCCACGAACAGCGCCTTGCCGTTCGGATCCTTGACGTGGGAAGCGTCGGTGCCGTCCATCTCCGGCTTGAAGGGATGCATCAGCACCACGGCCTGCAAGTCGTTGACCCAGACATAGCCGTTATCGCCGAAGCGCAGCATTTTCAGCTCGTCCAGCGCGGCCCGCTGGGCCTGCTCGCGTGTCAGGCCGCCGCTGGTTTCAAGATCGTGCTTCTGCCGCACGATGGAGAGGGCGATTTCATCGGCCGTCTTCAGCAAAGCCTTGCGTTCGCCGATAAGCTGCTCGCGGCTGCTGCGGAACTCGAATGCCGCCGCCACGAACATCACCATCAGCGACAGACCGACCAGAAGGTACAACCTGGCCGCAATTCCGAACCGAAACATGAAAAGCTCCCACCCCGATGGAAATGAAGATAAACGCCGTCCAGGAATGCCTGTCCCCCCGGCGCAAATCATTTCTGCTCCAAGCTTATTTATAAATTCTAAATGACGTATATTCGTAGACGAAGATTTCTTTCCGCCTGCCGCCAGCCGTGCGAATGACGCAAGTTTTCACAACCATATGGAGAAATTACCGGCCGGACCTTATCGTTTTCCATTCGCCGGATTATACTCCGGTTCCGGCAAGGCGCGGAGGTGGACATGCCCGTGCAGGTAAAGCGAATCTATGATCCGGCCGCTCCCGGCGACGGCGAGCGCATTCTCGTCGACCGGCTGTGGCCGCGCGGCATATCCAAGGAGAAGGCCGATCTCGGCGAATGGATGAAGGATATCGCCCCTTCCGCCGACTTGCGCAAATGGTACGGCCACAAGCCCGAACGCTGGGACGAATTCCGCCGCCGCTACCGCGAGGAGCTGGAAAGCAATCCGCTGGTGGAACCGTTGCGCGAGCGCATCGGCAAGGGCACGGTGACGCTGCTTTACGGCGCCCGCGACCGGGAGCGCAATCAGGCCGTGGCGCTGGCGGATTACCTGACGCGGCAGTAACCTCTCATCGCAGGAAGGCGCGGAAGCGGCGCAACGCCAGCCAGAACAGGGCGCTGCCGATGACGGCGAGCGTGACGAATTGCGGCCAGACCACATCGAAACCGGCGCCGCGAAACAGGATCGCCTGTGACAGAATGATGAAATGGGTGTTCGGCGCCGCCGACATGATGACCTGAATGATCTCCGGCATGCTTTCCCGCGGCGTCATGCCGCCGGAAAGCACCTGCAACGGCAGAAGCACGAGGATCATCAGCAGGCCGAATTGCGGCATTGTGCCCGCCACGGTCGCGAGAAAAATGCCCATCGAGGTGGTGGCGAACAGCATCAGTGCCGTGCCCGCGACGAACAGCGGCACGGAGCCGAGGATCGGCACATGCAGCATATGCTGCACCACCACGGCAATCGCGAAGGAGGAGGCGAGGAGCACCACCAGCCCCATCGACCAGATTTTCGACAGCATGATTTCCGTTGCCGTCACCGGCATCACCAGCAGATGCTCGACCGTGCCGTGCTCCTTCTCGCGGATCAGCGCCGCGCCGGTCAGGATGATCGACAGCATGGTGATCGACTGGATGACGCTGTTGATTGCCCCGAACCAGGCGGGGTTCAGCGTCGGATTGTAATGCGCCCGCAGGTCGATGCCGACGGGCAGGGCGCTCTGCGCCCGGTGGCGGGCGACATATTCATCCACCTCGCCGGTGACGATCGACTGGATGTAGCCGCTGCCGGTGAAGGCCTGCGTCATGCGCGTCGCATCGACGTTGAGCTGGATCGCGGGCTGCTTTCCCGCCAGCACGTCGCGCTCGAAATTCGGGGGAATGTCCAGCGCGAAGGTATCCAGCCCCTCATCCATGCGCCTGTCCATTTCCGTGGTGGCGATCATGCGCGGGGCGATGAAGGAGGGCGGGTAGAAGGCCGCGCCGATGCGGGTGGACAGCGCCGACCGGTCCTC
>JBDHTA010000216.1:0-6261 GCA_039808465.1 Rhizobiaceae bacterium
GTCATGGCGAATGTGTGGATGCATAACGGCTTCGTGCAGGTCGAAGGCCGCAAGATGTCGAAATCCGAGGGCAATTTCGTCACCATCAACGAGCTTCTGGATACGGAGAAATTCGGCGGCCGCCGCTGGCCGGGCGAAGTGCTGCGCCTTGCCATGCTGATGACCCATTACCGCGAGCCGATCGATTTTTCGGTGAAGCGGCTGGAAGAGGCCGAGCGGCTGCTGTCGAAATGGCCGGTGGCGGAGCCGGGCAAGGCCGGGCCGGATGCAACGGTGCTCAACGCCCTTGCCGACGATCTCAACACCGTCGCCGCCGTGCAGGCGCTGCATGCGCTGGCCCATGATCCGGAAAAGAGAGCCGCCTTTGCCGCCAGTGCGGCGCTGCTCGGCGTGCTGCCGAAACCGGCGGAACTGGACGAGGCGGTGGCCGCCGAGATCGATGCCCGCGTCAAGGCGCGGCTGGAGCTTCTGAAGGCGAAGAATTTCGCCGAGGCGGACAGCATCCGCGACGAGCTTCTGGCGCAGGGCATCCAGCTCAAGGACGGCAAGGACAAGGAGACCGGCGAGCGCATCACCACCTGGGATGTGAAGCGGTAACGGGGTCTGGGAGGACCGGCAGCATGATCGATCATCTGGGCATCACGGTTGCGGATTTCGCCCGCGCCAGGGCATTCTACGACGCGGCCTTCGCGCCGCTCGGCGCATCGCTGGTCTATATGGTGCCGCCGGAACACACCGGAGGCGTCAAGGTCGGCGGCTACGGGCGTGACGGCAAGCCGGTCTACTGGCTGACGGAGGGCAAGCCGCCCGCGGGCTGTCACCAGCATATCGCGTTTACCGCCCGCAACCGCGCCGAGGTCGACGCCTTCTACGAGGCGGCGATGGCGGCGGGCGGGCGCGACAACGGCAAGCCGGGCCTGCGCCCGCATTATCATCCGGACTATTACGGCGCTTTCGTCTTCGATCCCGATGGCAACAATATCGAGGCGGTCTGCCACGACGCGCCGGAAGGAGGGGCGGCATGACCATCCTCACCGGCGGCTGTCAATGCGGGGCGGTGCGCTTTCGCGTCGACGGCGAGATGCGCGACAGCTCCATCTGTCATTGCCGCATGTGCCAGAAGGCGTTCGGCGGCTATTACGCGCCGCTGGTTTCCACCCGCCGCGCGAAGCTGGAATGGACGCGCGGCGAGCCGAAGCGCTTCCAGTCCTCGAATGTGGTGCGGCGCGGCTTCTGCGGCGAATGCGGCACACCGCTGACCTATGAAGACCCCGACGGCATCGCCATTGCCGCGGGCGCTTTCGACGATCCCTCGGCCCTGCCGCCGACAAAGCAATTCGGCACCGAGGCGAAAATCGGTTTCGTGGACCGGCTGCACACCCTGCCCGGCCATGTCACCGAAGAGGATTACGACGACGCGCCGTTCCTGAAAGACCTCGTTTCCTACCAGCATCCCGACCATGACACCGACGTCTGGCCGCCCAAGGATTTTCCCGCATGACGCTGCGCACGCTCTATCCCGAAATCGAACCCTATGCCTGCGGCCATCTGGATACCGGTGACGGCCACAGCATTTACTGGGAGCGCATCGGCACGCCGGGGGCGAAACCGGCCGTCTTCCTGCATGGCGGGCCGGGCGGCACGATCTCGCCGAACCACCGGCGGCTGTTCGATCCGAAGCTTTACGACGTCATCCTGTTCGACCAGCGCGGCTGCGGCAAATCCCTGCCGAATGCCGAGCTGAATGCCAACACCACATGGCATCTGGTCGCCGATATCGAGCGGCTGCGCGAGATGGCGGGCGTGGAGAAATGGCTGGTCTTCGGCGGCTCCTGGGGCTCGACGCTGGCGCTCGCCTATGCGGAAACCCATCCCGAGCGCGTTTCGGAACTGGTGGTGCGCGGCATCTATACGCTGACCAAGGCGGAGCTGGACTGGTATTATCAATTCGGCGTCTCCGAACTGTTTCCCGACAAATGGGAGCGTTTCATCGCCCCCATTCCGCCGGAGGAGCGCCATGAGATGATGCATGCCTATCATCGCCGCCTGACGCATCCCGACAAGGCGGTGCGGGTGGCGGCGGCGAAGGCGTGGAGCCTGTGGGAAGGCGAGACGATCACGCTGCTGCCGGAGCCTTCCACCTCCGATCCCTTCGGCGAGGACGATTACGCCCATGCCTTCGCCCGCATCGAGAACCATTTCTTCGTCAATGGCGGCTGGATGGAGGACGGGCAATTGCTGCGCGACGCCCACCGGCTGACGGGCATTCCGGGCCTGATCGTGCATGGGCGCTACGACATGCCCTGCCCGGCCAAATATGCCTGGGCGCTGCACAAGGCATGGCCGGAGGCGGAATTTTATCTGATCGAGGGCGCGGGCCATGCCTATTCCGAGCCCGGCATTCTCGACCGGTTGATCTACGCGACCGATAAGTTCGCAGGCAAGGTTTGAATAGAGTTTCGGGCGCATCCGGACGGCAGCAATGGACAAGGCAATGACACGCGAGAAAATCTACCTCTTCGATACGACGCTTCGCGACGGGCAGCAGACCCCGGGCATCGATTTTTCGACCGAGGACAAGATCGCCATTGCCAACCTGCTCGATCATTTCGGCCTCGATTACGTCGAGGGCGGCTATCCCGGCGCCAATCCCACCGACAGCAACTTCTTCCTGAAGAAGCGCACGGAAAAGGCGTCCTTCGTCGCCTTCGGCATGACCAAGCGGGCGGGCGTTTCCGCCTCCAACGATCCGGGGCTGACGGCGCTGTTGCAGGCGAAAAGCGACGCCATCTGTCTCGTGGCGAAAAGCTGGGATTACCATGTGCGCGTCGCGCTCGGCTGTTCCAACGCGGAAAACCTCGATTGTATCAGGGACAGCGTGGCGGCGGTGATCGCGGCGGGCAAGGAGGCGATGATCGATTGCGAGCATTTCTTCGACGGCTACAAGGCGAACCCGGATTACGCGCTGGCCTGCGCCCGCGCCGCCTATGAGGCGGGCGCGCGCTGGGTGGTGCTGTGCGACACCAATGGCGGCACGCAGCCCGCCGAAATCCGCGAGATCGTCGGCGCGGTGATCGCGGCGGGCGTTCCGGGCGATCATCTCGGCATCCACGCCCATAACGACACGGGCCAGGCCATCGCCAATTCGCTGGCGGCGGTGGAAGCGGGCGCGCGCCAGATCCAGGGCACGCTGAACGGCATCGGCGAGCGCTGCGGCAATGCCAATCTGGTGACGATCATCCCGACGCTGGCGCTGAAGGAAACCTATAGCAGCCGCTTCGAAACCGCCATCGGCGCCGAGAAGCTGACGGATCTGACCCGCCTTTCGCATGCCTTCGACGAATTGCTGAACCGCTCGCCCGATCACCAGTCCCCTTACGTCGGCGCGTCCGCCTTCGCCACCAAGGCGGGCATCCATGCCTCGGCGCTCCTGAAGGATCCGCGCACCTATGAGCATGTGCCGCCGGAAAGTGTCGGCAATTTCCGCAAGGTGATGGTGTCGGATCAGGGCGGAAAATCCAACTTCATCAACGAACTCAGGCGGCGCGGCATCGATGTCGGCAAGGACGATCCCCGCCTCGACCAGTTGATCTCCATCGTCAAGGAGCGCGAGGCGCTGGGCTACGCCTATGAGGGCGCGGATGCGAGCTTCGAGCTTCTGGCGCGGCGCACGCTCGGCACCATTCCGGAATTCTTCGCCATCGAGGGGTTCCGCGTGATGGTGGAGCGCCGCTTCGACGCCACCGGGCAGGTGAAGACGGTGTCGGAAGCGGTGGTGCGCATTTCCATCGACGGGGAAACGCTGATGTCGGTGGCCGAAGGCGATGGCCCGGTCAACGCGCTCGACCTTGCGTTGCGCAAGGATTTCGGCAAGTACCAGCATGAGATCGACGATCTGGAACTGGCGGATTTCAAGGTGCGCATCCTCAATGGCGGCACCGAGGCGATCACCCGCGTCCTCATCGAATCCACCGATAGCGACGGCGTGCGCTGGTGGACGGTAGGCGTGTCCGAAAACATCATCGACGCCTCCTTCCAGGCGCTGATGGATTCGGTCATCTACAAGCTGATGAAGAACCGCGATCTGGCGGGGCGGATCGCCGCCGAATGAGGCGCGGGCGGCGGCGCCATTCTTCACCGAAATGAATTGGTGCATTCGCCGGGCTTCGGTTAAGCCCGGCAATCCAGAATGCATTTGCCGGGAACGACCATGTCAGCCGAACCAGCGCCGCCGGGCGAGAACACGGATAGCCCGAGGGGGTTCGCTTTCGCGCTGGCGGCCTATCTTCTCTGGGGGTTCCTGCCCTTCTACATGAAGGCGGTGGCGCATATTCCGCCCACGGAAGTCATCGCGCACCGGGTGGTCTGGTCGCTGCCGGTGGCGGGTTCGGTGCTGGTGGCGCTCCGGCGCACCTCCGAGGTGAAGGCCGCCTTCCGCAAGCCGCGCATGCTGGCGATGGCGGCGCTGACGGCGGCGATCATCACCGTCAACTGGGGCATCTATATCTGGGCGATCGCGGCCGGGCGCACGCTGGATACCGCGCTCGGCTACTTCATCAACCCGCTGTTCAGCGTGCTGATGGGCGCGCTGCTGCTCGGCGAAAAGCTCAAGACCACGCAGAAGATCGCCGTGGGGCTTGCCGCGCTCGGCGTCGTGGTGCTGACGGTGGAAGCGGGCTCCCTGCCCTGGGTGGCGCTGGCGCTGACGCTGAGTTGGGGTTTTTACGCCCTGCTGCGCAAGACGCTGCCGATCGGCCCCAATCAGGGCTTCTTCCTGGAAGTGCTGATCCTGTTCCTGCCCGCGCTGGTCTATATCGTTTATCTGGAATGGACCGGCCAGGGGCATTTTCTCGGCGGCACGCCGCAGGACACCATCCTTCTCGCCGCCGCCGGTTTCGTGACGGCCGTGCCGCTGATCCTCTACGCCAACGGCGCCAAGCTGCTGAAACTCTCCACCATCGGCATCATGCAATATATCGCGCCGTCGATGATCTTCCTGATCGCGATCTTCGCCTTCAACGAGCGCTTCGATATGGCGCGGATGATCGCGTTCCCGCTGATCTGGGCGGCGCTGGTGGTCTACAGCCTGCCGATGCTCTCGCGGAGCCGCCGCGGATAACGGGCGGTGCAATCGCGAATGAACCCCCCTCTGCCTGCCGGCATCTCCCCCACAAGGGGGGAGAAAGTCAAAGGCTTGCTTTTCCGTCCCTTTTATCGCTGAGGGGACGGCAGGCTCAAGTCCCTCCCCCTTGTGGGGAGGGATTTAGGGAGGGGTCTTCACCTCATATGCGATTGCCTTGAGATCATCGGCTCAGAGCCGCTCGATCACCTTTTCCTCACCCCCGCGCTCCGCGCCCGCCGCCGCATGCTTGCGGATGGCGGGAACGATGTCCTCGACGGCGTCGACGACCATCGGCTGCACCAGGTGCGAGGTGTGGATGAAGCCCTGCCCGCGCATGTGCTGGAGCAGCTCCATCATCGGGTTCCAGAAGCCGTTGATATTGGCGAAGACCATCGGCTTGCGGTGGCGGCCGAGCTGCGCCCAGGTCATGATCTCGACGATTTCCTCCAGCGTGCCGATGCCGCCGGGCAGCGCCACGAAGGCATCCGAGCGCTCGAACATCTTGTGCTTGCGCTCATGCATGTCGCGGGTCACGATCAATTCGTCGAGCGCGGCCAGCGACTGGCGCGTCGCCTCCATATCGACAAGGAATTCGGGTATGATGCCCGTCACGCGGCCGCCATGGGTCAGCACGCCTTCGGCGACCGCGCCCATGATGCCGCGGGTGCCGCCGCCATAGACGAGGCTCAGGCCCGCTTCGGCAATCGCCCTGCCGAGCGCAAGGCCCGCCTGCATATGGGCGGGATCGAGACCGGGGCGCGAGCCGCAATAGACACAGATGGATCGAATCGGAACAAGTTCAGCCGTCATGGCCGCAAAAGACTATGCTGCACCTGCTGCGTCAAGAAAAATGGCGAAAAAATCGATGCTTAAGCGCATGGGGCGCAATCGAACCGCTTGTGCGGCGCGGCGGAAGCCGTTAGCACTTCCGAAAGCCCGTTCGTCAAGGGCATGCGGACGAACCCGCCCGGAGACTTTGAGATGAGAAACAAGCGCGCCGGTTTTCTGGCCCTGCTGGTTGTCGTGGCGGCAACCCTTCTGATGGTGTTTTTCGTGCTGCCGCGGATCGGCGACGGCAAGAAGGATGACGCGCCGGTGACGGCTGCCGCGCCTTCGGCCGAGCCCCAGCAACCGGCCGC
>JBDHTA010000217.1:0-6180 GCA_039808465.1 Rhizobiaceae bacterium
TGTAGAGATCGCCCGCCGGACCGCCGCGCACGCCAGCCTCGCCCTCGCCCTGAAGGCGGATGCGGGTGCCGTCCTCGATTCCCGAGGGGATGTTGACCGAGAGCGAGCGCTCCTCGGTGACGCGGCCCGCGCCATGGCACTTGCCGCAGGGGTCGGTGATCGTCTGGCCGCGCCCGCCGCAGGTCGGGCAGGTGCGTTCGATGGAGAAGAAGCCTTGCGCGGCGCGCACGCGCCCCGAGCCCTGACAGGTGGCGCAGGTCTTCGGGCTGGTACCGGGCTTGGCGCCGAAACCGGTGCAGACATCGCAGGTGATGGAGGTCGGCACGCGGATCTGCGCCGTCTTGCCGGTGAAGGCTTCCTCCAGCGAGATTTCCATGTTGTAGCGCAGATCGGCGCCGCGTTCGCGCCCGCCGGAGGAGCGGCGGCGCCCGCCGCCCATCATCTCGCCGAAAATATCCTCGAAAATATCGGAGAAGCCGCCCGCGCCGAAACCGCCGCCGCCACCCCCCATGCCGCCTTCGAAGGCGGCGTGGCCGAAACGGTCGTAGGCGGCCCGCTTCTGCGGATCCTTCAGCGTCTCATAGGCTTCGTTGACTTCCTTGAAGCGGCGCTCGGCGGCGGCATCGCCCGGATTCTTGTCCGGATGACATTGCATCGCCAGCTTGCGAAAGGCGCTTTTCAGTTCCTTCTCGTCGGCTGTGCGCGACACTCCGAGCGTTTCGTAAAAATCAGCTTTTGCCATTCGGTTTGGAGACCCCGGTCCGGACGGCGCCGCGCAGGTGATGATACGCGCAAGAC
Organism: Rhizobiaceae bacterium; assembly: GCA_039808465.1. GTDB lineage: Bacteria > Pseudomonadota > Alphaproteobacteria > Rhizobiales > Rhizobiaceae > Metarhizobium. The sequence continues at coordinate 799 of JBDHTA010000217.1, forward strand.
ACCGTCAAACGTTCAATCTGCTGCCTGATTCCTGAAACCGGCACACAGGGCCACAGGAATCCGGCAAATAAGCTTCCGGCTGCCGAAGCAGCCGGAATTTTCTAATGCAGCAAGCTTGGCGCAGGCTTATGCCGAGCGCTTGCCTTCGTCGTCGTTGACTTCCTCGTAGTCGGCATCGACCACGTTGTCGTCACCCTTCGGCGCTTCCGCGCCTTCCTGCGCCTGCTGGGCCTCGTAGATGGCCTGGCCGAGCTTCATGGCGACTTCCGTCAGCGTCTGCGTCTTCGCCTTGATGTCGTCGGCGTCGGGCTCGGAGGCTTCGGTTGCCGCCTTCAACGATGCGATGGCATCGGAGATGGCGGTGCGGTCGGCTTCCGAAACCTTGTCGCCATAGTCCTTGAGCGACTTCTCGGTGGAGTGGATCAGGCTTTCGGCCTGGTTCTTCGCTTCCACACCCTCGCGGCGCTTCTTGTCCTCGGCGGCATGGGCCTCGGCATCCTTCACCATCTTTTCGATGTCGGCGTCGGACAGGCCGCCCGAAGCCTGGATGCGGATCTGCTGCTCCTTGCCGGTGCCCTTGTCCTTGGCCGAAACCTGCACGATGCCGTTGGCGTCGATGTCGAAGGTGACTTCGATCTGCGGCACGCCACGCGGCGACGGCGGCAGGCCGACGAGGTCGAACTGGCCGAGCAGCTTGTTGTCCGCAGCCATTTCACGCTCGCCCTGCGAGACGCGGATGGTGACGGCGCTCTGGTTGTCCTCGGCGGTCGAGAAGGTCTGGCTCTTCTTCGTCGGGATCGTCGTGTTGCGGTCGATCAGACGGGTGAAGACGCCACCCAGCGTTTCGATGCCGAGCGACAGCGGGGTCACGTCGAGCAGCAGCACGTCCTTGACGTCGCCCTGGAGAACACCGGCCTGAATGGCGGCGCCCATGGCCACGACTTCATCCGGGTTGACGCCCTTGTGCGGCTCCTTGCCGAACAGCTGCTTGACGGTTTCCTGCACCTTCGGCATGCGGCTCATGCCGCCGACGAGAACGACTTCATCGATTTCGGCGGCGGTGACGCCCGCATCCTTGAGCGCCGCCTTGCAGGGCGCGACGGTGCGCTGCACCAGATCGTCGACGAGGCTTTCCAGCTTGGCGCGGGTCAGCTTCAGCGTCAGGTGCTTCGGACCGGAAGCATCGGCCGTGATGAACGGCAGGTTGATTTCGGTCTGCTGCGACGAAGACAGCTCGATCTTGGCCTTTTCGGCGGCTTCCTTGAGGCGCTGAAGGGCGAGCTTGTCGTTCTTCAGGTCGATGCCGCTGTCCTTCTTGAATTCGCCCGCGAGGTATTCGACCAGACGCATGTCGAAGTCTTCACCGCCGAGGAAGGTGTCGCCGTTGGTGGACTTCACTTCGAAGACGCCGTCGCCGATTTCGAGGATCGAGATATCGAAGGTGCCGCCGCCAAGGTCGTAAACGGCGATGGTCTTGCCGTCCTTCTTGTCGAGGCCATAGGCGAGCGCGGCAGCGGTCGGCTCGTTGATGATGCGCAGCACGTCGAGACCGGCGATGCGGCCCGCATCCTTGGTGGCCTGACGCTGGGCGTCGTTGAAGTAGGCGGGAACGGTGATGACGGCCTTCTCGACCTTCTCGCCGAGGTAGGATTCGGCGGTTTCCTTCATCTTCTGAAGGATCATCGCGGAAATCTGCGAGGGGGAGTAGGGCTTGCCGTTGGCTTCGACCCAGGCGTCGCCATTGTCACCCTTGACGATCTCGTAGGGAACGAGGGCCTTGTCCTTTTCGACGGTCTTGTCTTCGTAGCGGCGGCCGATCAGGCGCTTGACGGCGAACAGCGTGTTGGTGGGGTTGGTGACGGCCTGACGCTTGGCCGGCTGGCCGACGAGGCGCTCGCCATCATCCGAAAACGCGACCATGGACGGCGTCGTGCGCGCGCCCTCGGCGTTCTCGATCACTTTGACATCCTTGCCGTCCATGACGGCGACGCAGGAATTCGTGGTTCCCAGGTCGATACCGATAACTTTTGCCATATCATTCTCTCCTGTAAGCGAGCAGCCCGGACCCTTGGGCAAGGCATTCCATGGACAGCCCCTTGGGGGATGGTGGATTTCGCAGCATTCGCTGCAGCGATGCGGCGTATATAAGAAGCGGTTTTCGCGACTGCAAGGCAGTTCATGCGCGCAAAACAGGCAAATCCGGCCGATTTGTCGCGAATTTTCGCGTCCCTTTCCGGTCCTGCGCAGGCAGGCGTGCGCCGCCGCCAAGTCCCGCGCCGAATCGGCCGGGCGATTCGCGGCGCAACGGGGGTCAATTGCCCATCAGCACGTCGAGAAGCGTCTGGCGGCGCGGCGCAGCCAGGCGGCTTGCGCCGCCGACATCGGCGGGCGGAATGAGACCGGGATCCACATCCCAGCCGCCGCCTCCGGGCACCGTGGCGCCCGGCGGATCGAGCGGACGGCCCGGCACGCTCACCGCCGTCTCGTTCATGCCGGGCGGCACCGGCGGATAGGGATTCGGATCGTCGGGATTGGCGGAGATGATGTCGCCGATGGTGGCGGGCGCTTCCGCCGCCGGTTCGATGGTAGTCGGCGGAATTTCATCCGCCGGCCTGCCGCCGCCGAACAGCGGCGCGGGCGGCACGCCCTTGTGCGCGGCGGCCATGAAATCATGCCAGGCGATGGCGGGCAGGCCGCCGCCGGTGACCTTCTTCATCGACTTGCCGTCGTCATTGCCGAACCACACGCCCGTCGTCAGGTTGCTGGTATAGCCGACGAACAGCGCATCGCGGAAGGATTGCGTGGTGCCGGTCTTGCCCGCCACCTGCCAGCCGTCGAGACGCGCCTTCTTGCCGGTGCCTTCGGTGATCACGCGCATCAGCATGGCGTTCATGTTGGCGACGACGTTTTCGGAAAGCACCCTTGGCGGATTGTCATAGGTGTTTTCGTAGAGCACCTTGCCGGAGGCGGCATCGGTGACGCGGCGGATGACATGGGCGGTTGCCTTGTAGCCGCCGTTCATGAAGGGGGCATAGGCCGCCGTCAGCTCCGTCAGCGACACTTCCGAGGTGCCGAGGGCGATCGAGGCATTGGCCTGCAAGGCCGATTCGATGCCCATGCGATGCGCGAGCTTCGTCACCTGATCGGGGCCGACTTCCATCACCATCTGCGCGGCGATGGTGTTCAGCGAATTGGCGAGCGCCGAGGCGAGCGTCACCTGGCCGCGATATTTCTGGTCGTAATTTTCCGGCGTCCATTTGCCGATCTTCACCGGCGCGTCGACGCGCACCGAGCCGGGGCGGATGCCCATTTCGAGCGCCGCCGCATAGACGAAGGGCTTGAAGGCCGAACCCGGCTGGCGCTTGGCCTTGGAGGCGCGGTCGAACTGGCTTTCGGCATAATCGCGCCCGCCGACCAGCGCCCGGATGGCGCCGGTGCCATCGATGGCGACAAGGGCCGCCTGCGAGGCGTTCAGCTTGCGCCCGTCCTTGTCGAGCGCATGGGCGATCGCCTGCTCGGCCTTCTTTTCCAGGCCGGGATCGATGGTCGTATCGACGATCACATCCCGCTTGATATCGCCGATCAGGCCGGGAAGCTGGTCCATCACCATGTCGGCGACGTAATGCTCGGCGCCGGACCAGTAGCTTTTCGCCTTCGTCGGCTTCTGCGACATGGCGGTCGCCACTTCCGAGGTGGTGACGTAGCCTTCCTGCCGCATCGCTTCCAGCACGAGCTGGCCGCGCGCTTCCGCCGCCTCCGGATCGCGGGCGGGCGACAGGCGCGACGGCGCTTTCAGCAGGCCGGCGAGGATCGCCGCCTCGCGCAGCGTCACGTCGCGGGCCGATTTGCTGAAATAGCGCCGCGACGCCGCTTCCACGCCATAGGCGTTGGAGCCGAAGAAGACGCGGTTCAGATACATGGCAAGGATCTGGTCCTTGGTGTAATGCTGCTCCAGCCAGAAGGCGAGCAGCACTTCCTGCACCTTGCGCTCCAGCGTGCGCTCTTGCGACAGGAACATGTTCTTGGCGAGCTGCTGCGTCAGCGTCGAGCCGCCCTGCACCATGCGCCCCGTCGTGACATTGGTGAGCATGGCGCGGGCAAGCCCGAGCGGATCGACCCCGAAATGCGAATAGAAACGCCGGTCCTCGATGGCGATCACCGCCTGCGGGATATAGGGCGACATGGTTTCCAGCGACAGCGCCTCGCCCCCCGTCGCGCCGCGATTGGCGAGGATGGAGCCGTCGACGGCGGTGATCTTGACGTTGGGCGGCCGGTCGGGGATCGCCCAGGTGCTGGCGTTGGGCATGCGCGCGCCGTAATAGACGACGAGACCGGCAACGCCGATGCCCGCCCAGATGCACAGCACCACGCACCAGTAGACGAGCCGCCGGAGAAAGCCGAGCGGGCCGGAGCCGGAGCGGCGCGGCGGGCGCGAACGGGCCGGAGGCTTGGCCTTGCCGCCGCCGCGCTTGCCGCTGGCAGCGGCGCGGCCACCGGCGACGCGATCATCGGCGCCCAGCCGGAAATCGTCGTCGCGAATGCCCGATCCCGCTTCGAAACTGGGCTCGATGCGCTGCCGCGATTTGCCTTTTGCTGCCATGCCCGACCAATGCGCTCAAGTGTGAAACGATGCCGCGCGCCTGCGCCGCCTGAAGATGCTCAGTCGATTGAACTGTAAATGCGGCGATTTAACGCCTGATTAAGCCATGCGGGCCGCGGCTATGACTGGCTGACATCCACCCATTCGGCCCCGGTCAGTTCCGCCATGCGGCGCGGCGCGATGCGCACCGCCGCATTGATCGCGCCCGCCGCCGGAACCACGATCCCGAACTGTTCCAGCGACCGGTCGCAATAGACCGGCAGGGCCGAGGGCAGGCCGAAGGGGCAGACGCCGCCGACCGGATGGCCGGTCGCCTCCATCACCTCTTCCGGCCCCGGCATGCGCGGCTTGCCGCCGAGGGTCTCGCGGCACTTCCTGTTGTCGAGACGGGCCGTGCCCGCCATCACCACGAGCACGGTGCGCTCGCCGACGCGGATGCAGATCGTCTTGGCGATCTGCGCGGGCGCGACGCCATGCGCTTCGGCCGCCAGCGCGACCGTGGCGGAACTCGCTTCCGTTTCGATGACGGCGATATCGGGGGCTTTGGCCTGAAAGAAGGCGCGGACGGATTCGATGCTCATGACATCTGGATAGGCGACGGCGGCTCTCTCTGCAATCCCGCAGGCGGCGCCATTTCAAGCTATGCGAAAATCGCATTGCTGCGCTGCAATAAAAGCCCATTTTTTCATCAGGAATCCGTGTATAGTCATTTCATCGACGCGGCACACTCCTCCTCCCGGTGCCGCCCGAGTGGACTGACGATCCTCCTCCTCCCGATTGTC
>JBDHTA010000218.1:0-6130 GCA_039808465.1 Rhizobiaceae bacterium
TATCGAGCGACCAGCGCCCGCCGGAAAACTGAAGCTCGACGCCGACGGAGCGGGCGCCTGCGATATCCAGCGCGGCGGCGATATTCGGCCAGGCGGGCGTCAGGTAGATCATCTCGTCGCCGGGCGCCGTCAGCGCCTGCACGGCGATCTGGATCGCCTGCATGCCGGAACCGGTGACGTAAAAATGCTCCGCAGGCAGCGTCACCCCGAAATGGCGGGTGTAATAATCCGACAGCGCCTGCCGCAGCTCGGGAATGCCGCGCTGCCAGGTGTAGAAGGTTTCCCCGGCCTTCAGCGCCGCCGCCGCCGCGTCGGCGATGAAGGCCGGCGTCGGCAGATCGCCCTCGCCGACCCAGAGCGGGATCAGCCCTTCGCGGCCGCGCGCGTAATTGACGACTTCGACGATGCCGCTTTCAGGCGCGGAAAGCGCACGCGGGCTGAGGCTCGAAATGAGGGACATGAAACGCGAATCTCCGTTTGCCGCCTTCATAGCGCAAGGCGGCAAACGGATCTCATGACAATCGCTGAGGCAAATATCGATTCTGATGATGATTGCCCGGCACGATAAGGAGCCTTGCCCTTACTTCGCCTTCAGCAGATCGCGGATTTCGGTGAGAAGCTGCACGTCTTCCGGCGGCGGAGCGGCGGCGGCGGCTTCCTTTTCCTTCTCCAGCGAGGTGCGCATGCGGTTGACGCCCTTCACCATCAGGAAAATGATCCAGGCGAGGATCAGGAAGTTGATGAGGATGGTGATGAAATTGCCATAGGCCAGAACGGCGCCCTGCTTGCGGGCTTCCTCCAGCGAGGCGGCCGTGACGTTCGAGCTGAGCGCGATGAAATAGTTGGAGAAATCGAAGCCACCGCCGGTCAGCGCGCCGACAATGGGCATGACGAGATCGTTGACGATCGAATCCACGATCTTGTTGAAGGCCGCGCCGATAATGACACCGACCGCCAGATCCATGACATTGCCGCGGGCGATAAACGCCTTGAATTCATTGAGCATGAGTATAGTCCCCGTTTTTGCGGATCGTTCCGGGACGATCGCGCACGCACTATATGGGCATATTAGCGGATTTGATGCAACGCAAGAGAAATACCGCCGCGCCCGCCGCCGCATCTTGGACTTAAGGCTTACGGCGCCGGTCATGTTCAAGCCCGGATATTTGCCCTATGGTCGGAGCCTGAGGGGGTGCGCGACGACATGCTTCCAGGCTGGATCATTTTCGCTTCCGCCATCGGCTATCTGATGCTGCTGTTCGGCATCGCCAGCTATGGCGACCGGATGCGGCGCATTCACGGCGAGCCGAAGAACGGCCGCCCCATCGTCTATGCGCTGAGTCTCGCGATCTACTGCACCTCGTGGACCTATTTCGGCGGCGTCGGGCTGGCGGCCTCGCACGGGCTGGAATTCCTGGCGATCTATATCGGCCCGATCCTGATGTTCACGCTCGGCATGCCGCTTCTGAGGCGCGTCATCGAGCTTGCCAAGGCCGAGAAGATCACCTCCGTCGCCGATTTCGCCGCCGCCCGCTACGGCAAGAATTCCTCGGTGGCGGCCATCGTGGCGCTGATCTGCCTCGTCGGCGCCATTCCCTATATCGCCTTGCAGCTCAAGGCCGTGTCCAATTCCGTCTCGGCCATGGTCAATCCATCCGATTACGGCATCGGCAGCGGTAATCTCTATTTCATCGACCTGCCGCTGATCGTGACGCTGGTGCTCGCCTGCTTCGCGGTGATGTTCGGCACCCGCCACACCGATGCGACGGAGCATCAGGACGGGCTGATCTTCGCCATCGCCACGGAATCGCTGATCAAGCTCGTCGCCTTCGGCAGCGTCGGCATCTATGTGCTGTTCTTCCTCTATGACGGCCCGGCGCATCTGTGGGAAGCGGCCGCCGAAAACCAGCGGGTGACGGAGGCGCTGTCCTACCAGACCCCCATCAGCCGCTGGATCACCCTCATCGCGCTGTCGGCCGCCGCCATCATCCTGTTGCCGCGCCAGTTCCACGTCACCGTGGTCGAGAACCGCACGGCGGGCGAATTGAAGCTGGCGGGCAGCCTGCTGCCGCTCTACCTGATCGCCATCAATTTTTTCGTGCTGCCGGTCGCGGTCGCCGGCGTGCTCGCCTTCGGCGGCAGCGGCGATGCCGATATGTATGTGCTGTCGCTGCCGCTTTCGCATGCCATGGATACGGTGTCGCTCGTCACCTATATCGGCGGCTTTTCCGCCGCCACCGCCATGGTGATCGTCGAATCGGTGGCGCTCGCCATCATGGTGTCGAACGATCTCGTCATGCCCTTCTTCCTGCGGCGCAATCTGGCGGGCGGGGCGAGCCGCACGGATTTCGCGCGTGCGCTGCTGCGCATCCGCCGCACCGCGATCTTCGCCGTGATGCTGCTGGGTTACGCCTATTACCGCTCCACGGATTCGGCGGCGGGGCTTGCCTCCATCGGCCTGCTTGCCTTCGCCGCCATCGCCCAGATCGCCCCGCCGCTGTTCGGCGGACTGATCTGGCGGCGGGCCAATGCGCGCGGCGCCATCGCCGGGCTGATCAGCGGCTTCGTGGTCTGGGCCTATCTGCTGTTCCTGCCCAGCCTCGGCGGGCCGGATTATTCCTATGTCGCGGGCGCGGTGCTGGATTTCCTCATTCCCGGCACCGGGCTGTTTTCCGGGCCGGGGGCCGATCCGCTCGTCAATGCGGTGTTCCTCAGCCTGCTCGTCAATCTCTTCGCCTTCGTGACGGCGACGCTGACGCGCAATCCGAAGCCGGTCGAGCGCATCCAGTCCGGCATCTTCGTCAAGCGGCAGTCGCGCTCGCAATTCGTCACCCGCGGCTGGAAGACCCGCGTCAGCGTCGGCGACCTGAAAACCACCATCGGGCGCTATCTCGGCGAGGAGCGGATGCTGCGCTCCTTCACCAGCTACGAGCGCTCCATCGGCAAGCCGCTGGCCGACGCGCAACCGGCGGATATGGCGCTGATCCATTTTTCCGAGCAATTGCTGGGCAGCGCCATCGGCTCCTCCTCGGCGCGGCTGGTGATCTCGCTGATCCTGCAAAAGATCGAGGACGCCTCCTCCGACACCGCATGGCTGCTCGATCAGGCCAGCGAAGCCCTGCAATACAATCAGGACATGCTGCAAACGGCGCTGTCGCAGATGAACCAGGGCATCGCCGTCTTCGACAGCTCGCAGCGGCTGACGATCTGGAACCGGCGCTTCCGCAGCCTGCTCGACCTGCCGGAGCATGTGGGACAGGTCGGCTTTCCGCTGGCCGATATCGTCGCCATCCTCAGCCTGCACGGCGATATTGCGTCCGAAGACAGGCAGGAGATCGTGCGCAGCTTCCTGACCTTCGACAAGCCGTTTTCGCTGGTTCTCGGGCACGGCCGCACCATCGTCGAGGTGCGCTCCAATGCCATGCCGGATCAGGGCATCGTCGCCACCTTCACCGACATCACCCAGCGCGTCGCCGCCGACCAGGCGCTGAAGCAGGCCAACGAAACGCTGGAGCAACGCGTGGCCGAACGCACGGCGGAACTGACCCGCGTCAATCATGCGCTGGCCGAAGCCCGCGCCAGCGCCGACGAGGCCAACAACAGCAAGACCCGCTTCTTCGCGGCGACCGGCCACGATATCCTGCAACCGCTGAACGCCGCCCGGCTCTATTCCTCGGCGCTGGTGGAACGGCTGGGCGACACCGGCAGCGACGCGGCGCTGGTGCGCAACATCGATTCTGCGCTGGAATCCGTCGAGGCGATTCTCGGCGCCGTGCTCGATATTTCCCGCCTCGATACCGGCGCGATGAAGCCGCGTTTCGCCTGCGTGCCCTTGCAGGAACTGCTCAGCCGCATCGAAACCGACTTCGCGCCCGTCGCCCGCGCCAGGAACCTGAAATTCGTGGTGATGCCGACGACGCTCAGCGTGCGCTCCGATCCCAACCTGCTGCGGCGGCTGGTGCAGAACCTCGTCTCGAACGCGATCAAGTATACGGCGTCGGGCACGGTGCTGGTCGGCGTGCGCCGCCGCTCCGGCAAGGCGGTCATCCAGGTTCTCGATTCCGGCATCGGCATTCCCGCCTCGAAATTCCGAACCATCTTCAAGGAATTCGCAAGGCTGGAGGAAGGCGCGCGCGCCGCCTCCGGCCTTGGGCTCGGGCTTTCCATCGTCGACCGCATTTCCCGCGTGCTCAACCATCCGGTCGAACTCACTTCGCAGCCCGGGCGCGGCACCGATTTCCGGGTGACGATGCCGATAGACCTTTCGAAACCGGCCTTGCAGCCTGTTGCGCCCTCCACGCCCGCGGATGCGGCGTCGCCGACGCTGCGCGGCCTGCGTGTGCTGTGCATCGACAACGAGGAGCGCATCCTCGACGGCATGCGCCTGCTGCTGTCCGGATGGGGCTGCGAGACGGCGGCGGCGGCCTCGCTTGCGGCAGCGCAGCAGATGCCGGAGCCCGATATCGTCATCGCCGATTATCATCTCGACACCGGCACCGGCATCGCCGCCATTCTGGCGCTCAGGCAGCAGGCGGGCAAGCATCTGCCCGCCCTGCTGCTGACCGCCGACCGCAGCCAGGAGGTGCGCGCGGAAGCCGAGCGCAACGACATAGCGCTGCAACACAAACCGGCCCGCCCGGCGGCGCTGCGCGCCTGGCTGACACGCATGGCGGGCATCAAGGCCATGGCCGCCGAATGACGCCGGGGGACGCTGCGGGACGCATGGCGGCGAGCGCCCGGCACGGGTGGGTAGAAGGGCAATTTTCTCAACGGGATACTACCAACCCAAGTCAACTTGCCCTATAGATATTACCGGGTTTTCGTCCGGAATTGCGATCGAACGAGGCGCGCTATGCGCCGCTTGTTGGGATACCGCCTTGAGAGCACAAGACCTCTGGTCCGAAATCGAACAGGAACCGCAGTCATTCACACACATCCTGCAAGCCTGCGGGCAGCATGGGCGCGCTGTGGCGGACTTCGACTGGGCATCCACCTCGCTTGGCCCGATTTCCGGCTGGGGACCGGCCTTGCGCAACACCGTCGCCACGATGATGGCGAGCGCCCAGCCGATGGCGCTGTGGTACGGCCCGGAGCTGACGACGATCTTCAATCACAGCTTCGCGCCGATCCTCGGCCAGCGCGCCGAAACGGCGCTCGGCCAGCCGCTGCATGTGGTGTGGCACGATGTCTGGCGCGATATCCGGCCGCTGGTGAAGGCGGCGCTATCGGGCGAAACCGTGTGGCGCGAGGAATTGCCGCTGACCATGACCCGCAACGGCTATGAGGAACAGACCTACTGGACGTTTTCCTACAGCCCCGTTTACGACGATGACGGCCGCATCGCCGGTTTTCTGGATGTGGTGACGGACACCACGGAAGCCGTCAACCTGCGGCGGCAGATGGCCGAGGCCAACAGGTCGCTGGCGGCGGAAATCGAAAATGCCCGCACGGCGATCAGCGCCCAGCAGGCAGCGGAGGCCGAACAGCAAATCCTGCGCAGCGAACTGGTTCACCGCATCAAGAACCTGCTTGCCATCGTGCAGGCCATCGTCTCGCAAAGCATTCGCGGCGCCGCCAGCATCGAGGCGGCGCAGGAAAGCGTTTCGGCGCGGCTTGCCGCCTTCGGCCGGGCGCAGGATCTGCTGACCAGCGAGGGCGGCTCGCAGGCGCGGCTGCGGCAGGTGATCGACGCGGCGCTTTCGCCCTATCACACCAGCGAGCGTTTCGATCTCGAAGGGCCGGAAGTCTTCATCAACGCGCAGCAATCGCTGGGAATTTCGCTCGCCCTGCACGAGCTTGCCACCAATGCGACGAAATATGGAGCGCTGCACTATCCGCAGGGAAACGTGCGGCTGACCTGGTCTCTGGATGGCGACCGCTTCGGCTTCTGCTGGAAGGAAACCGGCGTGCCCCTGCCCGCCGCGCCCAGCCGCCGCGGGTTCGGCAGCAGGCTCGCCGAACAGATCGTCGCCGGTTATTTCTCGGGCGAAGCGAAAACCGATTACGAAACCGACGGCATCGCCTACCGCCTCTCGGGCAGGCTGATGCCCGACAGCTCCGGCGGGCACTGAAGCGAAAAGGGCGGCCTGACGGCCGCCCCTGCTTTCGATTTCCTTAAAAATCGCGGTTC
>JBDHTA010000219.1:0-6049 GCA_039808465.1 Rhizobiaceae bacterium
AGCGGGATCAGGTTGAAGCCCATATAGGCGATGGTGCAGCCCGCCTTTTCCCATTCCACCTTCAGCGCCTTCACCTGGTCCGCCACCTCGTGCACGCGCCTGTCGGAGAGCAGGCCCGCGATCGGCAGCGGCACCATGGCCGTGACTTTGCCGTCCGCCACCACGCAGACGCCGCCCTGGCGTTCGCCGATGGCGTCGAGCGCCACCTGCATGTCGGCCTCGTTGGTGCCCGCGACGATGATGTTGTGGCTGTCATGGCCGACGGAGGAGGCGACCGCGCCGTTCTTCAGCCCGAAATTGTTGAGCAGGCCATAGCCGATATTGCCGTCCGATTTGCCATGCCGCTCGATCACGGTGACGAAGCAGAGACCGTGGCGGTCGAAATGATCCTGCCAGCCGTTGGCCGGTTCCAGCGTCACCGGCACATGGCCGAGAGTGATGCCTGGAAGCTCGGTCTTGATCGTATGGGCGATCACCTTTTCCGTGGGCAGATCCGGCGTCAGCTTCAGCCCCTGCGGCAGCCTGACGGTGTGATAGGCCGCTTCCGGGTAGCGGTAGCGGTCCGAAAGCGCCGCATCGAGCAGCGGGGTGATCTTGCGGTCTTCCACCACCAGTTCACCGCCATACCAGGTGTTGACCGGCTTCAGAGCGTCATCGAGCAGCACCAGATCGGCGCGGCGGCCGCCGCCGAGGCCGCCGATCTCGCCTTCCATGCCGAAGCGGGTCGCGCCATGCAGCGAGCCCATCGACCATGCCTGCTCCCTGGTCATCCCAGCCTTCATGGCTTCGCGGGTCACCCAGTCCATGCCGAACAGCAAGAGGTCGTCGGCGTCGCGGTCGTCGGTGCATACCGCGATGCGCTTGTGGGAGGCGCCGAGTTCGGTGATCGTCTTGATGGCCTGCGGCAGAGAATGCCAGGGCGTCGTCGGCGGGCCGCCGCGCAGGAACAGCCAGATACCGGCGTCGAGCAGGTCGTCGGCGATGTCGCGGTCGATGGCCTCATGCGTGTCGGTGACGCCGGAGGCGGCGTAGGCGGCGACGAATTCACGCCCGTAGACATGGCCGCTGACCGGGCGTCCGCGTGACAGGGCGGCGGCGAGGATGGCGTGGCTGCGCTCGTCGCCCATGGCGACAGGCACGAAATCCATCTTTTCGCCGAGCGCCACGGCTTCCGGCCATTTGTCGAACAAAGCGGCGATCTTGTCCGGCGTCAGATCCCCGCCTGCGGTTTCCAGTTCCGGCGAGGTGGCGGGCACGGTGCTGGGCACGGTGAGGAAGATGGAGAGCGGCGCTTGCCGGGCATCCTCCAGCATCGCCTCGACGCCCGCCACATCCATGACGTTGCCGATTTCGTGGCTGTCGCAGAAGATCGTGGTGGTGCCGTTCAGGAGCGCGGCTTCCGCATAGGCGCAGGCCGTCACCATCGAGGATTCGATATGGATATGCGGATCGACGAGGCCGGGGGCGATGATGCCGCCGCGGGCATCGTAGATGGCGGCCCCTTCGCCGCGAAAGCTTCCCGCCGGTTTCACCGCCGCCACGCGGCCCTTGCTGATCCAGACTTCGCGCTCCGGCAGGATGCGCTCCGAATAGGTGGAGAGCACGCGGGCATTGCGGATCACCAGATCGGGCGCGGCGCGGGCGGAGGCCACATCGGCGAGCGTGCGGGTGAGCCTGGAAAGCGGGGCGACGGAAAAGCGGGTCAAACGGCTCATAATATCGTCCAATCGAATGAGGGCATGGAAACCGTAACGGCTGGCCGCATGATGGACAGCGAATCGGCGGCAGGCAAGGGGGGCGGCGCATGCGTGAAAGCCCCTCCCTAAATCCCTCCCCACAAGGGGGAGGGACTTGAGCTTGCCGCCCTCCCGGCATGCAAGAATCGAAGGAAAAGCAAGCCTCCTGCTTTCTCCCCCCTTGTGGGGGAGATGCCGGCAGGCAGAGGGGGCTTGGCCGTCGCCCTTGCCGGAACCGGCCCTGCCTCCTACATGCCACGCAGGCAAACGGGAATGACGGCATGATCTTCGAAGCGGCAAGGCTGGCGCTCATCAATCTGTTCGCGCCGGAAACGCGCGCGGTGTTCTGGAAGGTGCTGGGGCTGACGATCCTCGTGCTGATCGGGCTGTGGTTCGCGCTGCGCTCGATCTTCGTCTATTTCGCTATTCCGTGGATCGATGCCTTCCTGCCCGGCATTCCCGATTGGGCGGGCTGGCTCACTTTCGTCTTCGCGATTTTCGCGGGCATCGGGCTGGCGCTGGCGCTCGCTTTGCTGATCGCGCCGGTGACGGCGATCATCGCGGGCCTGTTTCTCGACGACGTGGCCGAGGTGGTGGAAAAGCGCGATTACCCCGCCGATCCGCCTGGCAAGGCGTTGCCGCTGTTCGAGGCGATGCGCAGCTCGCTCGCCTTTCTCGGCGTCGTCATCCTCGGCAACATCGTGGCGCTGATGCTGCTTCTGGTGCCGGGGGTGAACCTCATCGCCTTCTTCGTGGTCAACGGCTATCTGCTCGGGCGGGAATTCTTCGAATTCGCCGCCATGCGCTTCCGCCCGCCCGCCGAGGCGCGGCTCTATCGCGCCCGCCACGGGCGGACGGTGTTTCTCGCCGGGCTGCTGATCGCCGCCTTCCTCGCCATTCCCATCGTCAACCTGCTGACGCCGCTGTTTGCGGCGGGGCTGATGGTGCATCTGCACAAGATGCTGGCCAGGCGTGACGGCGGGGTTGCCGTCTGATTATTGCGGCAGCGCCGAGGCGTCGTAGAGGGCGGCGAAATCCGCGCTTGGCGGGATCGGCTTGATGATGTCAATCAGCACGCCATTCGGATCGGCGGTGATGAAATGGCGCTGGCCGAAATCCTCGTCGCAGATATCCTTGAGGATCGGCAATCCCTGGGCGCGCAAGGCGTCGTAGATCGCGTCCACATCCTCGACCTCGAAATTCAGGAGCAGGCCGGACACCTTTCCGCGCGCGCTGGCCGGGATCGTCTCATGCTGGCCATCGAGAACCGCCAGCGTCACATATTCGTCCTCCGTGGATTGCAGGTGGACATACCAATCGCTTTCGAACAGCGGCTGGAAGCGGAAATGCGTGCAATAGAAGGCGGCGGTCGCGGCGACGTCATCCGTCATGATGACGGGATAATAGCTCTTCGATTTCATGGCTTTTCCTTTCTCTTGTTCTTACGTACAATGTGTATGTTTTTATCTAGCATACATACAGAATGTATGTAAAGAGGAATCATGAGCCGCAGCAATTCCGAACGCACCCGCATGACCCGTCAGGCGCTGATCGAGGCGGCCCGCCGGCTGTTCGTGGAAAAGGGCTATGCCGAGACCGCCACGCCCGACATCGTGGCCGCCGCTGGGGTAACGCGGGGCGCGCTCTACCATCACTTCGAGGACAAGCGCGCCCTGTTTCGCGCCGTGGCGGAACAGGAGGCGGCGGCGGTGTCGGCGGATATCGAAAGACAGGCGATGACGGCGCGCACAGCGCGGGATGCGCTTCTCTTTGGCGCAAGGGCCTATTTCGATGCGATGCAGGTGGAGGGGCGCACGCGGCTGCTGCTGCTGGATGCGCCCGCCGTGCTGGGCGCGGCGGAGGCTGCGGGCCTGGATGCGCGGGAGGCGGAAAGCGCGCTGCGGGCCGGGCTTGGCGATTATCTCAGGGGCACGGAGGCGGAGGCCTTGCTGACGCCGCTGACAGGGCTGCTTTCGGCGGCCTTCGACCGGGCGGCGCTGGCAATCGAGGCGGGGGAGGACCGGGCCGCGCAGGAGGCGGCGATTGCCCTAGTGATCGACGGGCTCGGTGGCGAATTTCGGCGGTAGCTCCACCAGCGGCGCCGGGATATCGCAGGTCTTTTCCGGAAAGCGGCAGAGATCGGCGATGATGCAATGCTCGCATTCCGGCCTGCGCGCCTTGCAGGTGTAGCGCCCGTGCAGGATCAGCCAGTGATGGGCATGGACGAGGTAATGCCTGGGGATGGTGCGCAGCAGGTTCTGCTCCACCTCGTCCACCGTCTTGCCCGGTGCCAGACGAATGCGGTTGGCGATGCGGAAGATATGGGTGTCGACCGCCAGCGCCACCTCGCCGAAAATGGTCGACAGCATGACATTGGCGGTCTTGCGGCCGACGCCCGGCAGCGTCACCAGTTCCTCGCGGGTGCGCGGCACCTGACTGCCGAAGTTTTCGATCAGCATGCGACAGAGCGCGATGACGTTCTTCGCCTTGTTGCGGAACAGGTTGACCGTCTTGATATGCTCGCGCACGGCGTCTTCGCCGAGCGCCAGCATCTTTTCCGGCGTATCGGCGATCTTGAACAAAGCGCGGGTCGCCTTGTTGACGCCCGCATCCGTCGCCTGCGCCGACAGCACCACGGCAACGAGCAGGGTGAAGGGATTGGTGTATTCCAGCTCGGTCGTCGGCTCCGGCCGCTGCGCCGCGAAACGGCGGAACATCTCCTCGCGCTCGGCGAGGCTGTAGGCGCTTCTGGCGAGTTTTGCCGCGCGGCGGGGGGCGGCATTTGACTTTTGTGATTTTTGGGTGCTGGATGGCATATCGGTTTTCGTCATGACAAATCTATATGCGCGCCCGATGATAGAAAGCAACGCCCGACCCTATCAGGAGCAGACGGTTTTCGCCGCCGAGCTGGTGCCTTACCGTTCGCTCGGCGCGAAGGGATTTCGCGTGCTGCTGATCATCACCGCCGTTCTCTGTTTCGGCCATGGCCTGTTCTTCCTCGTTTCCGGCGCGTGGCCGGTCGGCCTGTTCTTCGGGCTGGATTTCCTGCTGCTATGGGGCGCCTTCGTGCTCAACTACCATACGGGCCGGGCGCGGGAGGAAGTCACGGTGTCGCGCACCAATGTCTCGATCCGCAAATTCGCGCCGTCGGGCCGCATGGTCGAGCATTGCTTCAATCCCTTCCGGGCGCGGTTTCGCGTGCGCCGCCAGACCGATATCGGCATCGTCGCCATGTATGTGACGGGGGAGGGGCGGCGCACCGATATCGGCTCCTTCCTCAACCCGGACGACCGCGAAAGCTTCGCCCGCGCCATGACCGGGGCATTCGCCACGGTGCACCGGCGGATTTGACGGATTTGCGCTGGTAACCGCAAGAAACGGGTGGTTTTGCCGCAGCGAACGGTGTTTTCTCGCACTCAAGGAGAAAGCCCATGAACATCATCGCGCATCCCGGCACCGATATCACCCCCGAAGGTTCGGATTACGACACCATCCGGCAGGTGATCGAACTCATCAGCGCGGAGTATCGCGACCAGCCGTCGCTGGAAGCCATCGCGGCGCGGCTGGAGCGGTCGCCGACGCAATTGCAGAAAACCTTCACGCGCTGGGCGGGGCTGTCGCCGAAAGCCTTCTTGCAGGCCGTCACGCTCGATCATGCCAAGCGGCTGCTGCGGCAGGATGGATTGCCGCTGCTCGAAGCCTCCATCGAGGTCGGGCTATCGGGGCCGGGGCGGCTGCACGATCTGTTCGTGACCCATGAGGCGATGTCTCCCGGCGAATGGAAGGCGCGGGGCAAGGGGCTGACGATCCGTTACGGCTTCCACCCGTCGCCTTTCGGCATCGCGCTGGTGATGGTGACGGAACGCGGGCTGGCGGGCATGGCCTTCACCGATCCCGGCGGCGAGCAGGCGAGCCTTGCCGACATGATGGGCCGCTGGCGCAACGCCACCTATATCGAGGATAGCGCCGCCACCGCCCCTTACTCCGCCCGCAGCTTCGAGCCCGGCCGCTGGACGTCCGAGCAGCCATTGCGGGTGGTGCTGATCGGCACGGATTTTCAGGTGCGGGTCTGGGAAAGCCTGTTGAAGATTCCGCTCGGCAAGGCCGTCACCTATTCCGATATCGCCGCCGATATCGGCCAGCCGACGGCGATGCGCGCGGTGGGCGCGGCGGTCGGCGCCAACCCGGTTTCCTTCGTCGTGCCCTGTCACCGGGCGCTTGGCAAGAGCGGGGCGCTGACCGGCTATCACTGGGGCCTGACGCGCAAGCGCGCCATGCTGGGCTGGGAATCGGCGCAGGTTTAAGCCTGCGCC
>JBDHTA010000220.1:0-5945 GCA_039808465.1 Rhizobiaceae bacterium
GTGCGTACAGCATCTATGATGTCTTCACCGAAACCCGGCTGGCGGGCAATCCGCTGGCGGTGATCTTCGACGGCGATGGCCTGAGCGATGAGACGATGCAGCGCATTGCCGGGGAAATGAATCTTTCGGAAACGGTGTTCGTGCTCAGCCCGGAAAATCCCGGCCATGCGGCGCGCATCCGCATCTTCACCCCGGCGCGGGAGCTGCCTTTCGCGGGGCACCCGACCGTCGGGACGGCGATCGCGCTGGCCGAGCGGCAGCAGCGTGAAGCGGGCGTTGCCAGTGACCTTGTCTCCGTTCTGGAAGAGAATGTCGGGCCGGTGCGCTGCGCCGTGCGGCTGAAGCCGGGGCAGGCAAGCTTCGCGGAATTCGACCTGCCGCGCAAATCCTTGCGCATCGACATGCCGCTCGACCGGCAGGGGCTGGCGGATGCGCTGGGCGTGCGGGCGGCCGATATCGGTTTCGAGAATCACGTTCCCTCGATCTGGAGCGCGGGTGTTCCCTTTCTGCTGATTCCGGTGCACGACCTGAAGGCGGCCTCGAAGGTCGATTTCGATCCCGGCCTGTGGGAGCGCGCCGCGCCGTTCTGCGAGGGGCAGTTGACCTCGGCCTATGTCTATTGCCGCCACGGTGTCCACCATCAGGCGAAATTCCATGCGCGGATGTTCTCGCCGGATATGGGCATTGCCGAAGACCCGGCGACCGGGGCGGCGGTGGCGGCGCTTTCCGGCGCCATCCGCCATTTCGATGCGCTGCCGGACGGCCACCACGCCGCCATCATCGAACAGGGCATCGAAATGGGCCGGGCCTCCTTCATTCATCTGCATATGGATGTGGACGGGCAGGAAATCGCCTCCGCGCGCATCGGCGGGCAGGCGGTGCGTCTGGCAACGGGTGAGCTGGATATCTGATTTTTCAGGGAAAACGGGGGAGAGGGGCCGTTGCGGTGAATCCGTGATTTTTTTGGAAAAGGGTGCTGGACAAGCAGGGTTTTCCTCTTTATACGCCCTCTCACGCCACCGGAACGGTGGATGGCGGGTGATTAGCTCAGTTGGTAGAGCAGCTGACTCTTAATCAGCGGGTCGTAGGTTCGAGCCCTACATCACCCACCAGTTTTTCTTCTATTCCACCAGATATGGTGGACGGCGGGTGATTAGCTCAGTTGGTAGAGCAGCTGACTCTTAATCAGCGGGTCGTAGGTTCGAGCCCTACATCACCCACCATCTTCTGTAGAAAATTCAATAGCTTAGCGAATTTCGTGAGACATTATGAGACTGAAAAATGTCTCACGGTCTCATACAGGGCCATTTTTGCAAGCATTGCGACAGTTCGCGCTGGTGGATTTGCGCGCATCGGCTGCATTTCTCAGGTTGGCTGAGACGAATGGATGCGGTGCGGATTACGATGCAAAAAGGGCGAATGTCTCAAAAGTCTCACGGGTCAAATTCGGCTCTTTTGCAGGCCATAGTCCTTGCGGATCGCACGATTTCGAAATGCTCGCGTTAAAGCCGCCGGTGCGGCGAAACCGCTCTCATACGTCTGCCTTGAGCAGACTGGTCTTTTCAAGGTGCATCCCCAACTCGCGGACTGATACGCTGGAGAATCGGCTATGTTGATCGCCATGCGGCGGATGAACTTGGGGCTGCCTCATGTGTGCGAAACCTTCTGCTCGACGACGTTGCCATTGCCAGTGGTTTTGAATGTGTAGATTGAAATGTATAACGATGGCACGGATAATCCTTCTCTGTGAACTTGGGCCGTTTGGCGTTAGGTAAGTAAAGGGAAAGGCAGCCGCAGCCGAAAGGAGAATCCGACATGCCCGATTATCGCCCGCCACATATTCCGGCATCCGAAATCACATCCAATGAAGTCTATGTGTCGCGCCGTCATTTCATCGGCGCGGCGGTCGCGACACTCAGTGTAAGCGGTTTAGCTTCCGCCGCAGTTGCCAGTGCCACCCAAGCGCAAGGCCCTACGTTGATGATCGGCCCAGCCATCCACGATTTCAACCAGGACAGCAATCCTTCCATCCCCGGCTACGATTGGAACGAAGGTTAATCGACATGACGCGTATTCCCCGACGGCTTGCCGGCATTGGCGCAGAAGATCTTTCCGACGCAAATAAGTTTGATGCTTATGTGGGGCCTGCACGTGAAGTGACAGTGGATCCTTCGCGCGGCATCCTTGCATTGCATGATGGTGCGACGGCGGGCGGCAAACGCTTTTTTAGTGCGCCGCTCGTCACGCCACAACAATTCGGTGCAAAAGGGGATGGTGTCACGAATGACACGGCGGCGTGGACGGCGTTTCAGTCGTCTGCCCGTTTAAAGGTTATTCCGGCCGGGTCGTACGTCGTAGATGGCGCGGCCAAGGTTTATACCAAGGATGTCTACGGTAACGGCGGGTTTGCAACGGCGCTGACGACTGCGCAGCAATCGTCAATCGGGACCCGGCCAGCGAATATCAAATCGGACCAAGCCAAGATCGCCTTGTCCGCATCGCATGTTGGCGCGACTTTTTACCCTATTGTTCATGTTGCGGTAACGATTGAGGATGACAGCGGCGCGGCCCATGCGACCAAGGTTGCGGGCATCTACTCCTATATGGAACAGACTGGGTCCAATACCAATCAGTATCCAAAATCGATCTGCGGCGTTGCCGTCAATGCGGCGTCCGGAAACAATGACAGCACCGGCGTCGTCGGCTACTCTTATAAGCTTAATGCCGCGGGTGGCGTTGGTGACGCCTGCGGGGCTGGCGGAGCGGCCTGGCAGTATAGCGTGCAGGAAGGTCTGGTGCTGGGTGGCGAATTCTCTGCGCATCAGAATGTGCCGGGCACTTCGTCGTCTCCGAATGCGACGGCTGGCAATAACACCATGTCGTTGCACATCACCACGAACAGCATAGGGGCACGCTGCTGGTCTGCCATCGGTATTGATGGGCAAAATGCTGCCACGGCCGGGGCCAACCGCTTCGGATATTGGAATGCCATCACCATTGGCCGCAGCTGCTTTGCGAACAACGGCGCGCCAGAGGAAGGTACGGTTGGCATCAATTTCGGTAATAACACCAGGACATATCCTGAAAAGGCTTTCTATCTCGGTAACGCCAATTATCACTTCTGGCGCGCGGGATCGTTGGCGATTCGCTCGCACGCCTCCAGCTTCGATTTCGAAAACAAGACCGGCGGCACAACCGGGTTGCGCCTTGTCACGCCTACAGTATCTCCGCAAGACAGGTATATTGCTGGCTACAGAGGCACCATCGGACCGGATGGCACGACGAGCGTGGTCGCGCAGGGCGCGGTGACGTTCCAATCAGATGGATATACTGCCCTGACGGCGCACGACAGTTCCGGGGCAGTCAAATCCAAGGTGCAGTGCTCGCCGAGTGGCGACAGCTTCCTGCCAGCGTCTCCGTCCGGTTCCGGTAATATGTCGCTCGGCGCCGCGTCACGCCTCTGGTCGCAGCTTTACGCGGTCACGACGACGGTCAGCACCTCGGACGAGCGCACCAAGACGGCGCTGGAGGCGATCCCGGACGCCGTGCTCGATGCATGGGGTGAGGTCGGTTTCGGGCAATTCCGGTTTCTCGACGCGGTGACGGCTAAAGGAGACGCGGCGCGGCTGCATACCGGCGTCATTGCTCAGCGCGTGATCGAGGCTTTTGCGGCGCACAGTCTCGATGCCGCCGACTACGGTCTGCTTTGTCATGACACCTGGGAGGCGGAGCCGGAGACCGTGCGGGTTGACCGGGTGCTCGTCAAGCACGCTGTCTATGAGCAGGTGCTGCTGCGCGAAGCCGTCCTCGATGAGGAGGGCCGGGAGATTCGCGCCGCCGTCTATATCGACGGCGAAGTGATCGAGCCAGAAGAATACGAAGACGTCACCACCGTGACGCCCGGCGCACCGGGAGGCGACCGCTACGGCATCCGCTACGAGGAGGCGCTTTGCTTCGAGGCGGCTTACCAGCGCCGTCGCGCGGCCCGTGCGGAAGCGCGGCTGGAGGTGATCGAAGCGCGGCTTGCCGCACTGGAGTCAGTGTGATGGCCCAGATTTGACGAGATGGATTTGAGGCGTGCAAAATTGTAGGTATCGGCACAGTCGTGGAGAAGCTATTGCAACTGAACATAACTTTCGCAGGGGAAGCACTTGACGAGTAGCGTCCTTGACAGCGCGTTCTTATCGGCATGTCCGTTTGTACACGGGTGAGATTGATCTTCGTGAGTCTGTGCTCGATACCATTCTTGCGGGACCGCATGTCGAACATTTAGAGGCCCGATGATGGCGACGAAGATCTGGAGGTTGCTTTCGGTTGTGTGTATCTCGGTAATATCGATGTGTAAGTCGCCGATCGGATAGTACTGATATCGAGCAACCGGAAGATGCCATGTTGTTGCAGGTGGAGGTGCAGGGGTACGGGGCCGCAGGCTTTGCCAGAGTTCTCAAGCGCTCTTGATTATTTTGTATCGCTCGGTGGATCACCTCTATCGTCTTGGCGCTTCCGCGCTTGGAATTAAACATAGGCCTTGTGAGCTGACGGATTGTGATGGCGGCGGTTGCCGTGCCATCCGTGGCCGCCTATCTGCGTTCCATTCGTGAAAACCGTTTCCGCGCTTCGCGCTCGCAGGCGTTGAAAAGCGCTTCGGAGCTTTGGGCGCCGTCGAGGAATGTCCGCAGCACGACCTTGAGCATTTCGCGCTCGGTAATGGCGTTGCGATTGAACCAGTCCTGACCGATCAGCGAATCATAGGCCGTGCGGATGATCTCCGCTTCCTGCGGTGTGAATTTGCGCATAAACCAAGGTACCATGGGGATCGAGAGGCGCTCGGTGCCCAACGCGCTTTCGCGTTCCTGCCTATGCCATGCGAAAATACCATAGCATGAAATGGCGGCGGGCCAAGCAGGGCGCATGCTTCGTCAACAGCCTTTCCGGTACATGCGGAATCGAAAACGCCCCGCGCTGGTTGCGCGGGGCGTTTGGATTTCCAGCTCTTTTCGCCTCAGTTGAAGCGGCCTGCCGCATGCGCCAGCATGGTGTAGACCTTGCCCGTATCCGAGGTGAGGTAGGATTGCGTCACGGTCTTGTCGCGATCCGTGCGGGCCACATCCGCCAGCAGCTTTTCGAAGTCGCCGATATAGCGGTCGACGGCAGTGCGGAACTCCGGCTCGCGTTCATACTTGCGCTTGATTTCGTCGAAGGTCTGCTGGCCTTTCAGCGTGTAGAGCCTGCGGGTGAACACATCGCGCTCGCCGCGCTGGTAGCGCCGCCATAGCTCGACCGAGGCATCGTGATCGATGGCGCGGGCGATATCGACGGAGAGCGAGTTCAGCGATTCAACGACATGGCGCGGGTTGCGGTTGTCGCCGTTGCGCGGTTGCGGCGCCGGTTCCACCGGGCGGGCCGCCTGCGGGGCGCGGGCGGGCTGCTGCGCCAGCGGCGGCTCCTCGCGGGAAGCGGCGCGCAGCAGATCGCTGATCCAGCCGCCGCCTTCCTGGCCGCGCAGGGCTGCTTCCGTACTGCGCGGCTGGGGAGCCGGGGCAGTGGGAGCGGGGGCATGCGCCTGCGCTTGGGCCGGGGCGGGATTGTTGCGCGGAGGCATGGCGATCGTGCCGCGCAGGCCGAGCGAATCGTCGGGACGGAAGGACTGGACGTCCCGGGCCTGCTGCGCCGCCTGCTGCGCTGCCGGCGTCTGGGGCGCCTGCGGGCGTTGCTGCGGCTGGGCATCCGCCATGGCGCGCAGCGACGGTTCGGAAACCTCCAGCGAGCGCGACGAGCGGCCGACGATCTGCGAGATATCCTGCAACGCCTTGATCTGCTCGGACACGGCGCGGCGCATGGCGGCAGCGCTTTCCTTGGCTTCTTCCGGCAGGTCGAAGGCGCCCTTGCGCAGCTCGTTGCGGGTAACGTCCAGCTCCTTGCGGATCTCGTGGGCCGAACGGCGG
>JBDHTA010000221.1:0-5841 GCA_039808465.1 Rhizobiaceae bacterium
ATCCTCAAGATCGTCCGTCATGCCGCCATCCGCCGTTTCCGGTCAGAACGGCAAAACCGCCGTCGCGGTTCCGCTGCGGGCGCCGGGAACAAGCGGGCCCTTCACGCGTTTTCCCGACGCGAAAGCGTCGCACGGCCCCCGTGCGGCAGGTCTGTCCCGAAGCGTCAGAGAGAAATCCCGTGTATCTGTCCCATCAACACACCGGCGAGCGCGAAGCACCGAAACGCGAGAGCATCGTCCGGCTCGGCGTCAATGCCGCCGATACCGCCACCGCCGCCCGCGCCGCCTTCCTCATCGACGGCAAGGCCTATTTCGAACGGCTGGAGGAGGTGCTGCAACAGGCCCGCCAGCGCATCTGGATCGTCGGCTGGGATTTCAACCCGGAAATCCGCCTGCGGCCGGATTCGCCGCTGAGCCTCGGCGATCTGCTGCGCGCCTGTGTCGAGGCCAATCCGGAACTGGAAGTGCGCATCCTCGTCTGGGCGATGGGGCCGATCTATTCCGGCAAGACGCTGCGCTTCTTCCGGAAAATGCCGTGGAACGACCATCCGCGCATTACCCTGAAATTCGACCTGCGCCACCCGGTCCGCGCCTGCCATCACCAGAAGATCGCCGTCATCGACGATCGCATCGCCTTTCTCGGCGGCATGGATCTGACGGCGCGGCGCTGGGACGACAGCCGCCACGCCCCTGAAAATCCCGAGCGCGTTTCCCCCGAAGGCAAGCCCTACGGCCCCGTGCACGATATTCAGGCCATGGTGGAAGGGGAGGCGGCGCTGATGATCGGCAACATCGCCCGCCACCGCTGGAAGCGCGCCACGGGCGAGGCGCATGCCCCGGTGAACCAGGCCGAGCTGCGCTGGCCGGAAACCTGCGAGGCGTCGCTCAGCGGCTGCCGCGCCGCCGTGGCGCTGACGGAGCCGTGGAATTTCGGCCGCAAGGGCCGCCGCGAGGCGATCCGGCTGACCCATGACGCCCTGCTTTCGGCCCGCCGCACCATCTATATCGAAACGCAATATCTCGCCTCCTTCAGCGTGGCGCGCACGCTGGCGCGGCGGCTGCGCGATCCGCATGGGCCGGAAATCATCGCCATCGTCACCCGCAGCTCGCATGGCTTTCTCGAAAAGCTGATGATGGGCAACAATCGCGACCGGCTGATCCGCAGGCTGAAGCGCGCCGACCGCTACGGGCGGCTGCGCGTGCTGTGGCCCGCCGTGCCGGACGCGCAGGGCAGGGACCAGGAAATCAACGTGCATTCGAAGCTGATCATCGTCGACGACCGCTTCGTGCGCGTCGGCTCCTCCAACCTCAACTACCGGTCCGAAGGTCTCGACACCGAATGCGACCTGGCGCTGGAAGCCTGCGGCTCCGACCAGTGCACGGCGGTCACGGCGCTGCGCTACCGGCTGATCGCCGAGCATCTGGATGCCGAACCGCAGGAGGTGGAACGCATGGAGACGATGACCGGCTCGATGGTGGAAGCGCTGGACCGGCTGAACACCCGCCCGCGCGGCCTGCGCGCCTTCGCCGTCGATCTCGCCCATGGCGAGACCACTTCGGTCACCGGCACCGGGCTGTTCGATCCGAAGGAACCGTTCTGGCCCCTCCAGACCGTGCCGCGTCAGTTCAGCGCCGCCGCCTCGCGCTTTCTCGGCTGGTTTTCGCTCGGTTTCGGCTCGCGCTCGCGCAAATAGAAGGCGCTGGTCAGGAAGATGGCGAGCCCCAGAGCCAGCGGAATGAAGAAATAGATGACGCGGAAGGCGATCAGCGCCCCGATCGCCTTCTGCTCGCCGATCAGATGCATCACCGTCGCTTCCAGCACGCCGAGCCCGCCCGGCACATGGCTGATCAGCGTCACGACATTGCCGGTGACATAGGCCGTCGCCACGTTGAAATAGCCGACGTCGCCATAGGCGCGCAGCAACTGGTGCAGGCAGGCGGCAACGCAGGCGAAATTCATCGTTCCCACGGCGATCTGCCCCAGCGCCAGCCGCCAATGCGGCATTTCCATCGTCCAGCGCCATAGTTTCACCGAACCGCGCAGGAAGACGCAGGCCCCGACATAGGCGGCGCAGGCGCCAAGGCAGGTCAGCGCGACGGCGACCGCCGCGCCTTCGCCGACCCCGAGCGCCCGCGCCGCCTGCGGGCGCAGCAGCAGCCCGATGCCCGCCAGCGCCGCCAGCCCGAGGCCGACGGTGACGCCGCAAAAGGCGATCACCTTGGCGATCTCCTCATTGCTCAGCCCCCAGCGCGAATAGAAGCGGTAGCGCACGGCCCCGCTGCTCAGCGCCGCAAGCCCGACCGTGTGGCCGATGGAAAGCCCGCAGAAGGAGGCCAGCAGGGTTTTGTAGAACGGCAGCGGCTTTCCGGCATAACGCACCCCCAGCGCGTCGAACAGGCTGAGCGACAGATAGGAACCGGCGCAGAACAGCAGCGAAAAGCCGAGATTGCTCCACGGCAGCGCCTGCACGGAGGCGACGATATCCGCCCAGCTATATTGCCGGAAGGCGCGGTGGAGAAGGTAGAGCGCGGCAAGCGTGGCCGCGCCGATGAGGAGGTTGAGAAGAAGGCGTTTGCCGGTCATGCGCTGTCCCGAAAATCGATTGCACGGTTCCGGAACGAAATTGCCCGCCGAACTGTTCCCCCTTCATGACGCCAGTGGATCCTTCGCCCCGCCCGCGCGCGGTCAAAATCCTCACCTATAACGTCCATAGCTGCATCGGCACCGACCGCAGGCTGGATGCCAGCCGCATCGCCGACGCAATCGCCGCGACGGGCGCCGATATCATCGGCCTTCAGGAGCTGGATGTGGGGCGGCCGCGCACCGGCGGCATGGATCAGGCCCATGCCATCGCCTCGCAACTGCGCATGGACGCGCATTTTCACCCCGCCATGCATGTGAAGGAGGAGCGCTATGGCGACGCGGTGCTGACGGCGCTGCCGATGCGGCTCGTCAAGGCGCAGGCGCTGCCCTCCTATGGCGAGCCGCGCGGGGCGCTGTGGGTGGAAATCGACGCCTTCGGCGTACCGCTGCAACTCATCAACACGCATCTGGGGCTGTGGCGGCGCGAGCGGCTGCGGCAGGTGGAAACCCTGACCGGCCCGGACTGGCTCGGCCACCCCGATTACACCAGCGCCCACCGGCTGCTGATCGGCGATTTCAACTCGATTCCGTCATCGCCCGCTTACCGGATGCTGGCCGCCCGCATCGCCGACGTGCAGCCGGAAGTGACGCGCCACAAGCCGACCTTTCCCTCGCGCTATCCGGTGTTCCGGCTCGATCATATCTTCGCCTCACGCGGCCTTGTCTGCCTGGGCGCGGAGGTGGTGCGCACGCCGCTGACGCGGCTCGCTTCCGACCATCTGCCGCTGGTTGCCCATTTCGCGCTGCCGGATGCGCAGGCCGCGGCCATGGAACAAAACCATGCGGGGGCGGGTTAACCCGGCAACGAAACAGACCGAGGATCACGACCATGCGGCATCTCGACCAGGCTGATGGCACCGGCACGCTCGATATCGGCGGCAAGACCTCCGACACCCCCTATCACCTCAAGGCGATGCGCGAGGAGGGCGGTTACCGCGTCGAAATATCGCTGAGCGCCCCCCGCGACTGGCTGTTGCAGCGCGGCTTCGAGAAGGAAGCCGTCCTGCATCGCGAAAACGGCGCGGATATCCGTGTCAGCGCCGAAAAGCGCGTCGATGTCGACGGGCCGATTTCCATCGTGCTGACCTCCACCGGCGAACGCTTTGCATCCGGGCAGGACATGATCGAGAAATTTCCGGAACTGAAGAACTGATCCGCGCCCGCATGGCCCGTCCGCATGGCCCGAAAGCACAGGACATGACAATCCCGACCGCGACCTACCGCTTGCAATTCCGCAACGGCATGACCTTCCGGCGTGCCGCAGGCCTCGTTGCCTATTTCCGCCGCCTCGGGATCAGCCATCTCTATGCCTCTCCGATCTTTGCCGCCACCGCGCAATCATCGCATGGCTATGATATCACCGATCCCAACCGCTTCGATCCCGCGCTCGGCACCGAGGCGGATTTCGACACGCTGTCCGCCGCGCTGAAGGCGGAAGGCATCGGCCTGATCCTCGATATCGTGCCGAACCATATGGCGGCATCGCTGGAAAACCCGTGGTGGGCGAGCGTCGTCACCCATGGCCGCGCCAGCCCGCACGCGCATCTCTTCGATATCGACTGGAGCCGCAGGCTGACGCTGCCATGGCTTTCCAGACCCTTTCCGGACGCGGCGGCGGAAGGCGAGGTGACGCTGACAACCGATGCGGACGGCAACCCGGCCTTTGCGCTGTCCGGCCAGACCATCCCCTTGCGCCCCGGCAGCCTGCCGCCCGATGACGCCGGCGCCGCGCTGGACGCCCTGCATGCGCGGCAGAATTTCGAGCTGATCCACTGGCGCGAGGCGCCGGAACGGCTAAGCTACCGGCGCTTCTTCGAGGTGACCGGCCTTGTCGGCGTCAATGTCGAGGACGAGGCGGTTTTCGAGGAAACCCACCGGCTCGTCATCGATCTCGTGCGTTCCGGCCGCGTCGACGGTTTGCGCGTCGATCACATCGACGGGCTTTCCGATCCCGCCGCCTATCTGCAACGGCTGCGAAAGGCCATCGGCCCGGAAATCTGTCTGCTGGTGGAAAAGATACTGGAGGACGGCGAGGATCTGCCGCCGACATGGCCGGTTTCCGGCACTACCGGCTATGAATTCATCGACCGGCTGACGCATCTTCTCGTCGATGCCAGAGGCGTGGAGCGGCTGCGGCGCAACTATGCCGCCCTTGGCGGCGCCACCGATTACCGCGCTGGCCTGCGCGAAGCCCGCGACCTGCTGATCCACCGCAATTTCAAAGGCGAAGTGGAGACGCTGCGGCGCATGGCCGTGCAATTCGCCCTCGCGCATGAGGAGGAGCAGGGCGTTTCGCAGGAGGATATCGAGGCGGCGCTGCATGCGCTGCTGGCGGAATTTCCGGTCTACCGCACCTATGGCACCGCGCAGGGCATGCCGGATTCCGGCCGCGCGCTGCTGGAAGGCCTTGCCGAGAACCTGCGCAAATCGCTGTCCAAATCCGAAGCCAAGGCGCTGGATTTCCTCATCGATATCCTCACCGGCGACTGTCCCCCCCGGCAGACGGCGAAGGCGGCGCTGTTTCGCCGCCGCTTCCAGCAATTGACCGGGCCGCTGATGGCGAAGGCGCTGGAAGACACCCTGTTTTACCGGCAGATGCCGCTGCTTGCCCTCAACGAAGTCGGCGGCGATGCGGGCCGCGAGGATTTCTCCCCCCGGCATTTCCATGAGGCGATGGCGATCCGCGCCCGCGAATGGCCGCTGGCGCTTTCCGCCACCGCCACCCACGACACCAAGCGCGGCGAGGATGCCCGCGCCCGTCTCTATGCGCTCGCCGACGATCCGCAGCCATGGATCGACGGCGTCACCCGCTGGCGCGCCACCAACAGCCGCCATGTTACCCGCGGGCAGGGAAAGCCCGCGCCCGAACCGGAGCTGGAATGGGCGCTGTATCAATCCCTGCTCGGCGCCTGGCCGCCCTTCCTCGATCCTGACGACGACGAGGGCATCGGCGCGCTGCTCGGCCGCCTTTTGCCCTATGCCGAAAAGGCGCTGCGCGAGGCAAAATTGCGCAGCGACTGGACCGATGTGGACGAAGCTTACGAGGACGCGGTGAAGGACTACATCACCGCCCTGTTGTCCGCGGACAACCGCTTGTTCCTGCGCGATTTCCACCGCAGCATCCAGCCCTATCTCATCGCGGGCGCATGGAACGGCATCGCCCAGACGCTCGTGAAGCTCACCGCGCCCGGCATTCC
>JBDHTA010000222.1:0-5823 GCA_039808465.1 Rhizobiaceae bacterium
GCCGCGGCGCAGGCTCCGGCCCGCGCTTCTGCGCCCGCCCCGCGCCGCGCCGCCCGCGGCAATGCGGCGGTGGCCGTGGACGAGTGGCAGGAGTTCTGACCGCAGGGCATCGACAACAAAGCCGCCGGAGCGATCCGGCGGCTTTTTTCATTCAACGGCCTTGAAAGCCTTATATGCGGGCGAAACGCTCCGTCAGCAGCGCGAAGAAACCGTCGGAATCGACGTGACGCATGAACCTGGCATTATGCTTGCGGTCCGTGACCTGCCACCAGTCCACCACCGTCATGCCGACCGTCAGCTCCGAAACCAGCTCGATCTCGACATTGCAATCGCGGCCCTGGAACAGCTCCGGTTTCAGGAGATAGGCGATGACGGAGGGATCGTGCAGCGGGCCGCCGTCGGAGCCGTATTTCTCGACATCGAACCGCTCGAAGAATTCCAGCATTTCGACCATGGCGATCGCCGGAGGGGTGCCGATGGCGCGGATGCGCTCGACGCGGGCCTTCAGCGTCAGCAGTTGATGCGTGAGGTCGAGCGGCATCATCACCACCGGAATGCCGCTCGCCAGCACGGCGGCGGCGGCTTCCGGATCGACATAGATGTTGAATTCGGCGGCGGGCGTGATGTTGCCGCCCTCGAAGAAGCCGCCGCCCATCATCACCAGCTCACGCACCTTCGCGGCGATATCGGGCGCCTTTTGCAGCGCCAGCGCGATGTTGGTGAGGGGGCCGAGCGTACAGAGCGTCACTGCCCCCGCCGGTTCGCGGCGCAGCGTTTCCACGATGAAATCGACGCCATGCTGCGCCTGGAGCGGCATCACCGGATCGGGCAGCGTGGGGCCGTCGAGGCCGGTCTTGCCGTGCACGTGCTCGGCGGTGATCAGCGGCCGCTTCACCGGCCGGTCCGCGCCCGCGAAGACCGGAATATCCTGCCGTCCGCACAATTCGCAGATCATGCGCGCATTGCGCGATGTCAGCGCCAGCGGCACGTTACCCGCCACCGTGGTAATGCCGAGAACCTCGATCTCCTGCGGGCTGCCGAAGGCAAGCAGGATGGCGGCGGCATCGTCCTGGCCGGGATCCGTGTCGATGATGATCTTTCTTTTTTCCGCCATGGGTCGCCCGTCATTTGTTGCGTCTGCGTTGATTGCGGGTGGGCAGGACTTTGTCAAGCATTCCACCGGCGAGTAACCGTATCGCCCTGCTCGCGTCTTGCGATTCGCAACCGGCCCGACCATATTGAAAGGGCCGGGCGCTTGCCGACCGATCGCATGCCGCCGTGAACGCGCTTTGCGGCGCATGCGCTGGAAGCCCCGGCACGGTCGCTTGAATCAAGGACTTGGCATCATGACCCGCATCACGCCTTTCGCAAGCCCCCTGCTTCTGGGCTTCGAAACCATGGAAAAAACACTGGAGCGCATCGCCAAGGCAAGCGATGGCTATCCGCCCTACAATATCGAACGGCTGCGCGGTATCGACGGCGCGCCCGACAGGCTGCGAATCACGCTCGCCGTCGCCGGTTTTTCGGAAGACGAACTGGATGTGACGGTGGAGGAAAACCAGCTCGTCATTCGCGGACGCCAGGGCGAGCAGGAGGAGCGCGACTATCTGTATCGCGGCATCGCCGCCCGGCAATTCCAGCGCATGTTCGTGCTTGCCGACGGCATGCGGGTTCTGGGCGCCGATCTGCGCAACGGGCTTCTGGCCGTCGATCTCATCCGTCCCGAACCGGAGCGTATGGTAAAGAAAATTAATATTTCCGTTTCACAGTAGGAGCATAGCGGTTAGCGCCGCTTCTCTCCAACCGTGGAGCCGGACGATGTTGATGAAAGACGCCACAGCCCAGTTGACCGAAACCGAACTTGCGCATCTGGGCGCAGGCGAAGTGGGCTATATCCGCAAGATGCGCCTCGAGGAAGTGAACCGCTGCTTTCCCGAAGCGCCCGATCTCGATCCGGGGCTGGATCTCTGGGCGCTGTTCGGCGCCGATGGAACGCCGCTGCTGCTCACCGACAATCGCTCCTCCACCTTCTTCAAGGCCGCCGAGGACGACCTGAAGACGGTGACGCTGCATTGATCCGATAAAAGACGAAACGCGGCGAAATCGCCGCGTCTTGTGTTCGAAGAATGCGCAAAAACAACAAGCTCAGACTTTTCTGAACGTCAGATAGGCCGAGGAGCGGCCTTCGCGCCGGGCTTTCGCCTCGTAGCGGGTGCCGGGCCAGCCCGCATAGGGCGTCAGCCAGTCGGCCGCGTTGCGCGCCGTCCAGGCGAAGCCGCCATGATCCCGGCAATGCTGAAGCGTCCAGTTGACATAGGTATCGATATCCGAGGCGAAGCAGAACAGGCCGCCCGGCTTCAGCACGCGGTGAAAGCGGGTGAGATTGACCTCAGAGACAAAGCGCCGCTTCCAGTGCTTCCGCTTCGGCCAGGGATCGGGATATAGCAGGTCGATGCGGTCGATGCAGGCATCCGGCAGCCAGTCGAGCAATTGCGTGGCGTCATCCTCGTAGACCCGGATATTGTCCAGCCCGAGATCGCGCACCCGCGACAGGAGCTTGGCCATGGAGTTG
The DNA here is from genome assembly GCA_039808465.1 of Rhizobiaceae bacterium. Lineage (GTDB taxonomy): Bacteria > Pseudomonadota > Alphaproteobacteria > Rhizobiales > Rhizobiaceae > Metarhizobium. The sequence goes on from JBDHTA010000222.1 coordinate 2,573, forward strand.
ACGAAGGGCTCGACGCCGATGAAGCCGGTCTGCGGCTCCTCGCCCGCCCGGTGCACCAGATGCTCGCCGCCGCCGAAGCCGATTTCCAGACGGATGCCGTCGACGGCAACCGGGAAAAGCTGCGACAGGGGTTGCGGCGCGGGCTGGCCGAGATCGATCTTCAGCGACGACAGGCCCGCCTTCAACGTATCGGCTTGCAGGCCGCGCAAGGGTTTCCCCTTGCGGCGGCCGAAAAATGCTTCCGTGGCCCGTTGCGGGCGGTCTGCGTCACTCATCATCCGTCTCAGTTCTTCAACGCTTCCTTGAGCGGCTTGACCAGATCGAGCTTCTCCCAGGCGAAGGATCCGTCGCGGCCAGCCTTGCGGCCGAAATGGCCGTAAGCGGCCGTTCTGGCATAGATCGGCTTGTTCAGGTCAAGGTGGCGGCGGATGCCCGAGGGCGACAGGTCCATCACCTTGCGGATCGCGGCTTCCACCTGGTCTTCGCCGACCTTGCCGGTGCCGTGCAGGTCGACATAGACCGACAGCGGCTGGGCGACGCCGATGGCGTAGGAAAGCTGGATGGTGCAGCGCTCGGCCAGACCGGCGGCAACGACGTTCTTCGCCAGATAGCGGGCGGCGTAGGCGGCGGAGCGGTCGACCTTGGTGGTGTCCTTGCCGGAGAAGGCGCCGCCGCCATGCGGGGCCGCGCCGCCATAGGTATCGACGATGATCTTGCGGCCCGTCAGGCCCGCATCGCCATCCGGCCCGCCGATCACGAACTTGCCGGTGGGGTTGATGTACCAGTTGCAATCGCCAGCGATCGGCAGGCCGTTCAGCGCCTCGCGGATAAAGGGCTCGACCACGCTGCGCACCTTGGCGGAATCCCAACTCTCGTCGAGATGCTGGGTGGAAAGCACGATGGAGGTCGCCTCGGCGGGCTTGCCGTCGACATAGCGCACGGTCACCTGGCTCTTGGCGTCGGGGCCGAGCTTGCCGGCATCGCCCTCGCCCTTCTTGCGGGCGGCGGCCAGCAATTGCAGGATGCGGTGCGAATAATAGATCGGCGCGGGCATCAGCTCCGGGGTTTCGCGGCAGGCGTAACCGAACATGATGCCCTGATCGCCCGCGCCCTCGTCACCCTGCCGGTCGGCGGCATTGTCCACGCCTTGCGCGATATCGGCCGATTGCGAATGCAGGAGAACATCGATCTTGGCCGTCTTCCAGTGGAAGCCGGACTGCTCGTAGCCGATGTCGCGGATCGCCTTGCGCGCCGCCGACTTGAACTTCGAGGGGTTGATGATCTGGCGGCCCTGCGCATCCGTCTTCATCAGGCTCGGCGGCAGGCGCACTTCACCGGCGATCACGACGCGGTTGGTGGTGGCCAGCGTTTCGCAGGCGATGCGCACGCTCCACGGATCGACGCCGGTCTTGGCCGCCTCGCGATAGACGAGATCGACGATTTCGTCGGAAATGCGATCGCAGACCTTGTCCGGATGGCCTTCGGAGACGGATTCACTGGTAAACAGATAATTGGCGCGCATGCGGGATTCCCCTCAAAGAACGGATAGCGCTTGTTACTGATTCCAAGGGCGGAAAACAAGCGAACAAGGACATAAATATATCTTTATATGCGCCGGAAACACGCAAAATCCTGCTCAAAACACGTCAAAGGCGGCAAATTGCCGCCACATGGAACAGGACCGGGCGAACGAAGACCTTCGCCGCGCCCGCTTTCCCGCGCAAAACCGCGCTCCTATTCGGGATCGCCGTCGTCGGCGAGGGTCTTGACGAGATCGACGATCTTCTTGCGCACCTTGGGATCGGAAATCTTCACGAAGGCGCGGTTGAGCTGAAGGCCTTCGGAGGAGGACAGGAAATCCACGACGTAGCTGGAACCGGACGGCTCGGAAAAGCCGGTCTGGGACATCGACGGCTCGCCGGGGGCATCTTCGAAGAAAAAGGAGACGGGAACATTGAGAATACTGGAAATATTCTGCAAACGGCTGGCGCCGACGCGGTTGGTGCCCTTTTCGTATTTCTGGATCTGCTGAAAGGTGATGCCGAGGCTTTCGCCGAGCTTCTCCTGACTCATGCCCAGCATGGTGCGCCGCAGGCGGATACGGCTGCCCACATGCACATCGATCGGGTTCGGCTTCTTTTTGTTTTCGGTCATCGCGGTGTCCTAGTTCCTTTTCCGACGGCGTCCCCGTCTTCTACAGATCACTCGGTAACTGCATACACCATACCGGTTATCATAAGATTTCGCAGGGGCACGACCTTTGCAATTTTAAGGAATTGCGGTCAATGCGGCGAAAAATTGAAGTTGACCCGAGAAAATCCCGCCAGAGTAAGCATGGCGGCCATCACGAGCCAGAAAACCCGCATGCGGTCCGCATTGTCCATACCCGGCGCAAGCTTTCCGCTCAAGGCGAATTCTATACTCCCCCTGGCTCCGAAATCCAGCCCCGTGACGACGCGGCCCCGGGCATCGACCAGCGCGGAAATGCCGCTATTGGCGGCGCGCAGCAGCGGAATACCCTGCTCCACGGCCCGGACCCGCGCCTGCTGGAAATGCTGGTAGGGGCCGGGCGTATTGCCGAACCAGGCGTCGTTGGTGACGTTGAGAATGGCGTCGAAACCGGAAACGCCGCCGGTCATCTCCTGCGGAAAGATCGCCTCGTAGCAGATCAGCGGATAGAAGCGCAGGCCGTCCGGCAGGGTCAGACCGGCGCGGCTGACCGCCGCCGAAAAGCCGCCGGGCATGTCGGCGATCGCCTGATCGACGCCGAGGCTGCGCCAGAGATCCTCGAACGGCAGGTATTCGCCGAAGGGCACCAGATGCACCTTGTCGGCGGCGGCGACGATCTGCCCCTGATCGTCGATCACATAGATGGAATTGTAGTAGCGCGGCTCGGCGCCCGGCCCGGCATCCTCGACGCGCACGGCGCCCGCCAGGAGAACCTGCCCCGCCTCCAGCACATCGGCGATGCGGGTCAGCGCCTCGTGGTTCTGCGTCAGCAGATAGGGCACCGAGGTCTCCGGCCAGATGACGATATCCGGCCGCTTTTGCCCCTCGCCCGGCGGCTTCGCGGTCAAGGCGAGGTGTTCGGCGAAGACCGCCTCGCGCTCGCCATCGTCCAGCTTCTGCGCCTGATCGATGCGCGGCTGCACGATGCGCACGGTCACCTCGCGCTCACCCGGCGTTTCCGCCCGCTTCAGCGCATAGGCGCCGTAGCCGAGATGGGCGGCCAGCAGCAGCGCCGCCAGCGC
>JBDHTA010000223.1:0-5800 GCA_039808465.1 Rhizobiaceae bacterium
ATTATCAGGCGATGGCGGCGGTGACCGGCATCGACCTGGTGGCCGATCCGGGCAGGGCGATGGACATGCCGGTGGCGCTTGCCATCCTGTTCGAAGGCATGAAGCGCGGCAGTTTCACGGGACATCGCCTCGGCCTGTATTTCGATGGCGAGAAGGAGGACTGGAGCGGGGCGCGGCGCATCGTCAACGGCACGGACAAGGCGGCGCTGATTGGCGGTTACGGGCGCATTTTCTATGCCGCGATTGCCCGCAGGCCGTCGGCTGCGGCAGCATGATGCGTTGAAGCTGCGCAAAGCCCGTGCTAAGCGCGGCTTAGATCCTGAGATGTCAGGAGGGAGTGCATCATGATCCGACACATCGTTTTCTTCACCGTTCCCAACGAAGCCGACCGCGAGGCCGTGCGCGCCGGGCTGTCCATCCTGACGGAAATTCCCTTTGCGCGGACGCTGGAAGTCGCGGAGAATGTGAAGACCGACCAGTTTGGCAACAGCATCGATTTCGTCGTCTATGGCGAGTTCGACGATGAGGCGGCGCTGGCCGCCTACAAGGCGCATCCGACCTACCAGCGTTCCATCGAGCGGGTGCGGCCGATCCGCGACCTGCGCATCGCCGCCGATTTCGACACCGCGACAGCGGTGCGGGAACGCCTGCCGGACGCCTGATTCCCTATCGACCACAACGGTTGAAAGCCGCGCCGCGAGGACATCGCGCGCGGCTTTTCTTTTTTCGAGGATAGCAGACATGAAATTTTCATCCTTCCTGCCATGGCGCGCCGTGGCGGGCCGTAAAGCCTTGGCCGAAACGCCCGTTGCGGAAACCAAGGCGGTTTCCGGTCTTGCCGCCTTCGCGGGGGAAGGGCGGGCCGTCTGGACCGCCCGCTCCTATCCGGCGCTGGCCCGCGAGGGGTTCATGCGCAACCCCGTCGCCCATCGCGCCGTGCGGATGATCGCGGAAGCCGCCGCCGCCGTGCCGTGGCTGCTTTATGAGAGGGAGCGGGAGATCGAGGCGCATGCGCTGCTCGATCTCGTCAGGCGGCCGAATGCGCGCATGGGCGGGGCGGATTTTCTCGAAACGCTGTACGGGCACCTGCTGCTGTCCGGCAACGCCTATGTGCAGCCGGTGACGGCGGGCGGGCGGTTGTTCGAGCTGCATCTGCTGCGGCCCGACCGGGTGAGCGTGGTGGCGGGGGCGGATGGCTGGCCGGTCGCCTATGACTACCGGGCGAATGGCGGGGCGGGGCGGCGGTTTCCCGCCGAACCGGCGGAGGGGATGGGCATCCTGCACCTGAAGCTGTTTCATCCGCTCGACGACCATCTCGGCTTTCCGCCGCTGGCCGCCGCGCAGACGGCGCTCGACCTGCACAATGCCGCCGCCACCTGGAACAAGGCGCTGCTCGACAATTCCGCCCGGCCCTCCGGGGCGCTGGTCTATCAGCCGAAGGAGGGCGGCAATCTTTCGCCCGACCAATATGAGCGGCTGAAAAGCGAGCTGGAGGAGGGCTATGCGGGGGCGGTGCGGGCAGGGCGTCCGCTGCTGCTGGAAGGCGGGCTGGACTGGAAGACCATGAGCCTTTCGCCGAAGGATATGGATTTCATGGAAGCGAGGAACGGCGCGGCCCGCGATATCGCGCTCGCTTTCGGCGTGCCGCCGATGCTGGTCGGCATTCCCGGCGACAACACCTATGCCAATTACCAGGAGGCCAATCGCGCCTTCTACCGGCTGACGGTGCTGCCGCTGATCCAGCGCATCGCGGCGAGCTTTTCCGGGTGGCTGGCGCCCGCCTTCGGGGAGGGGTTGCGGCTGGAGGCCGATCTCGACCGCATCGCCGGGCTTGCCGCCGAGCGGGACGCGCTGTGGGCGCGCATCGGCGGCGCGGCTTTCCTCAGCGACGAGGAGAAGCGGCAGGCGGTGGGTTATTCGTGAGAAGGGATTCCCGTTCAGGCCGTTAGGGCGACGGGCGGAATCGGTTTGGCAAGGCGTTGAATCTCTTTGTGAAGAGCTTCGCGAGCGGTGTGAGGAAAGCCGGGCAGGCGATTCTTTCGACTCAGGTTTCCGCTGCTTTTAAAGCGGCGCGTGAAGGCGGTCCGGCCTTTCGATCTCCCGGATCATAAAACAGGAAAACTTAACAATGACTGACTTCGGCAACGAGCCGGGGCTCTGGGCCGCGCGCGCGGCCGGAGCCTCGGCGGGGGCGGCGATCTCGCTCGTCTATCTCTTGCCGCACAGCCGCCGCGAAGCGGCGGGGCGGTTCTTCACCGGCCTGACCTGCGGGCTGATCTTCGGCGGGCCCGCGGGCCTGTGGCTGGCCGAGCGCATGCAGCTTTCCGGCAGCCTTTCGGCCACCGAAACCCTGCTGGCGGGATCGGCGGCGGCAAGCCTTTCCGCCTGGTGGGCGCTCGGCGCGCTCGCCCGCATCGCCGGGCGTTTTGGCGCGCGGCATTCGCAATCTTCTGGAGAACACGATGAGGGAAATCCATTCGGGGCGCAGGCCCGTCACCACCCGTTTCGCGGCGCTGACGCTGAAAGGCACGACCGGCGAGGGCCGGTTTAGCGGCTATGCCAGCGTTTTCGGCGAGGTCGATCTCGGCAAGGACGTGATCGAGCGGGGCGCGTTTTCGCGCTCGCTGGCAAGGCGGGGCGCAGGCGGCGTGCGCATGCTGTTCCAGCACGATCCGGCCGAGCCGATCGGCGTGTGGACCACCATTCGCGAGGACGAGCGCGGGCTCTATGTCGAGGGGCAGCTTGCCGAGGGCGTCTCCCGCGCCCGCGAACTCCGGCAGTTGATGAAGGGCGGCGGGCTCGACGGGCTTTCCATCGGCTTCCAGACGGAGCGCGCCCGCACCGATCCGAAAACCGGGATCCGGCGCATTTTGCAGGCCGATCTCTGGGAGATCTCGGTCGTGACCTTTCCGATGCTGCCCTCGGCGCGTGTCTCCAACATCAAGAACGCCCGCTGGTTTCGCGACAGTGAGACCGAGCTGGCCCGCAGCCTGCGCCGCGCGGCGCGTGAGCTGTTCCATTCCCGTTTCCGCCAACCATCGAAAGGATGAGCGCATGACTGACCAGACCAACCCGGCCGCCCCGGAAATCAAGGCGGTGCCGGATAGCATCAATTCCGCCTTCGACGAGTTCATGACGGCCTTCGAGAGTTTTCGCGAGGTCAACGATCGCCGTCTCGACGAAATCGAGCGCAAGATGACCGACGATGTGGTGACGCGCGAGCGCGTCGACCGCATCAACCGCGCCATGGACGAGCAGAAGCAGGTGCTCGACCAGCTCGTCGTGAAGAAGGCGCGCCCGGCGCTGGGACGCGGGCCGGGGCTGGGCTTCGAGCCGGACGAGCACAAGGCGGCTTTCGACGCCTATATCCGCCGGGGCGATGAAGGCGCGCTGCGCGATCTCGAAGCCAAGGCGTTTTCGGGCGGCGCGGGGGCGGATGGCGGCTATCTGGTGCCGCCGGAAACCGACACGGAAATCGGCCGCCGCCTGTCGGTGGCCTCGCCCATCCGCGCGCTTGCGACGGTGCGGCAGGTTTCCTCCGCCGTGCTGAAGAAGCCGTTCGCGCTCTCCGGGCTTTCCTGCGGCTGGGTGGCGGAAACCGCCGCCCGCCCGCAGACCGGCACGCCGCAACTGGCGGAGCTGAGCTTCCCGACCATGGAGCTTTACGCCATGCCCGCCGCAAGCCAGGCGCTGCTGGACGATGCCGCCGTCGATATCGAGGCGTGGATCTCGCAGGAGGTGGATATCGTCTTCGCCGAGCAGGAGGGCACGGCCTTCGTGAGCGGCGACGGGGTGAACAAGCCGAAAGGATTCCTGTCCTACACCAATGTCGCCGATAGCGGCTGGAGCTGGGGCAATATCGGCTATATCGCCTCCGGGGCTGCGGGCGCGTTCAAGGCGAGCCATCCTTCCGATGCGATCGTCGACACGATCTATGCGCTGAAGGCGCGTTACCGCCAGAACGCCAGCTTCGTGATGAACCGGAAAACGCAGGCCGCGATCCGCAAGTTCAAGGATGCCGACGGCAATTACCTGTGGCGTCCGCCGGCGGCGGCTGGCCAGCCCGCTTCGCTGATGGGTTTTGCGGTGGCGGAGGCCGAGGACATGCCGGATGTCGCCGCCGATAGCTTCGCGGTCGCCTTCGGCGATTTCCGGTCCGGCTATCTCGTGGTCGACCGGGCGGGCGTGCGCATCCTGCGCGATCCCTTCAGCGCCAAGCCCTATGTGCTGTTCTACACGACCAAGCGTGTCGGGGGCGGGGTGCAGAATTTCGAGGCGATCAAGCTGATCAAGTTCGCGACGACCTGATCGCGGCCGCGACGGCGCGGCGGTTTTGCCGCCGCGCCTCCTTTCCCGAATTCCCGGAGATTTCCATGACCTATGCCCTGATCGTGCCGCCAGCGGCCGAGCCGCTGACGCTGGCCGAGGTGAAGGCGCATCTGCGCCTCGACGCCGCCGATGAAGATGCGCTGCTGACGAGCCTGCAAAAGACGGCGCGCGAGCATCTCGAACGCATGAGCGGCCTGGCGCTGATGCGCCAGACCTTGCGGCTCTATCTCGATGAATGGCCGGAGGGGCCGGTGCGGATCGGGCGCGGGCCGGTGCATGCCGTCGAGGCGGTGCGCATTTATGATGAGGCGGGCGTGGCGCGCGCGCTGCCGCTGACGGGGCATGTGCTGGATGGCGCCTCGCTTCCGGCGCGGCTGTGGCTGGCGCAGCGGCAAAAAAGCGCAAGGGCGGTGAACGGCATCGAGATCGATTTCACCGCCGGATTTGCCTCGGCGAACGAGGTGCCGGGCGATCTGAAGCGGGCGATGCTGACCCATATCGCGCTGATGTTTTCCTTTCGCGGCGCGGTTTCGCCGGAAAACCAGCCCGCCGGGGTGCCGGACGGCTACGAGCGGCTGCTCGCCCCCTATCTTGCCCGGAGGCTTTGACCATGCCCGTCGCCTTTCTCGATCCCGGCCAGCTTTCCGCCCGGCTGGAGCTGGAAGCGCCGGTGGAAACGCCGGACGGGCAGGGCGGGGTAACGGCCGTCTTCTCGCCGGTGGCGTCGCTGTGGGCGCTGGTCGAACCCGTGTCGCACCGGCTGGCGGAACTGGCGGGCGCCGAGGTGGCCACCGTTTCGCACCGCGTCTGGATCAGGCACCGCGCCGGGATCGCGGCCGGGCAGCGGCTGCGCAAGGGGGCGCGGGTCTTCGCCATCCGCCTTGCCCGCGACCCGGATGAGAGCGGGCGCTATCTCGTCTGCTATTGCGAGGAGGAGGCGCCATGACCGCCACCGCCAATCTTCTGCTCAAAGCGATCCATGCCCGGCTCTCGGGAGACGTGGCCCTGGTGGCGCTGACGGGGGCGAACGCCGTTCACGACCGGCTGCTGGAGCGGCCGCGCCTTCCGGCGATCCTGTTCGCCGAAATGAAGACCGAGGACATTTCCACCGACGCCGACCCTTGCGAGGAGCACGCGCTGACGCTGGAGGTGTGGACCGCCGATCAGGGGCGCGGGCGGGCGCTGGAGATCGTCAGCCGGGTGAAGGCCCTGCTGCACGATGCGGGGCTGACGCTGCCGGGCGCCCGCCTCGTCAACCTGCGGCACGTCTCGACGCGCTCGCGCCGGGAAAGCGAGACCCGGCGGCATGTCGCGGAGATGCGCTTTCGCGCCGTGACCGAATGACCGGACATTTCAACACAACAAGGAGACAGGCCCATGGTGGCGCAAAAAGGCAAGGACATGCTGCTGAAGATCTACAACGGCAGCACCTATGAAACGGTGGCGGGGCTGCGCTCGAAGCGGCTGAGCT
>JBDHTA010000224.1:0-5754 GCA_039808465.1 Rhizobiaceae bacterium
TGCACTACGGCCGCTACCGCGCCACGCAATCGGTGGAGGCGCGCGAGCGCCTGACAGAACTGATGCCGGACCTGCTGAAAGCCTTCGGCGAGAACAAGCGCGCCGACGAAGCCTTCCTGCGTTTCGATGCCTTTCTGGCCGGGCTTCCGGCGGGCATCCAGCTTTTCTCGCTTCTTGGCAACAATCCGGCGCTCCTGTCGCTGATCGTCACCATCATGGCGTCCGCGCCGAGGCTTGCCGATATCATCGCCGCCCGCCCGCATGTCTTCGACGGCATGCTCGATCCCGGCCTTTTGACGCAACTGCCGACCCGCGATCTCCTCAAGGAGCGCATGCGCCTGTTTCTCTCCGGCAGCCGCCATTACGAGGAAACGCTGGACCGGCTGCGCATCTTCGCCGCCGAACAGCGCTTCCTGATCGGCGTGCGCCTGCTGACGGGCGCAATCACCGGCGAAATGGCGGGCCGCGCCTTCACCTATCTCGCCGATCTCGCCATCGCCGCCGCGCTTCAGGCGGTGGAAACGGAAATGCGCGCCGCCCACGGCGCATTCCCCGGCGGGCGCGTGGCGCTGCTGGGGCTCGGCAAGCTCGGCAGTTTCGAGCTGACGGCCGGTTCCGATGTCGACCTCATCCTTCTCTACGATTACGACGATGCGGCAGCGGAATCGGACGGCGCCAAGCCGCTCGATCCGATGCGCTATTTCACCCGCCTGACGCAGCGGCTGATATCGGCCGTCTCCGCGCCGACGGCCGAAGGCGTGCTCTACGAGGTGGACATGCGCCTGCGCCCTTCCGGCAACAAGGGGCCGGTCGCCACCCGCATCAACGCCTTCGAGAAATATCAGGACACGGAGGCCTGGACATGGGAGCATATGGCGCTGTCACGCGCCCGCTTCATCGCCGGGGATGAAAGCCTGATCGCCACGGGCGAGGGCATCATCGAAAGGGTGATGGCGCGCCAGCGCGATGTCCCGAAAATCGCCGCCGATGTGATCGAGATGCGCAAGCTGATCGAATCCGAGAAGCCGCCCCATAATATCTGGGATCTGAAGCTTACCCCCGGCGGTCTGGTCGATATCGAATTCATCGCGCAGTTTCTGGCGCTGATCGCGCCCGCCAAGGGCAGGTCCGCCGCACCCCACGCCGTCAGCACGCACGAGATGCTGAAGGTTCTGGGTGAGGATCTGATGGACGCGGACGGCCTCGACACGGCGCTCTCCGCCCTGCATCTCTACACGGATATCTCGCAGATCGTGCGGCTGTGCATCGATACGGATTTCGAGCCGAAGGATGCGCCGGCCGGCCTGATCGACCTCGTGACGCGGGCCGCCGACTTCCCCGATATCAAGACGCTGGAAGCCGAGCTGAAGCGGGTGTCGAAGGCGGTGCGCAAGCTGTTCCAGACGGTGGTGACGCCCTCGGCGTGATCAGGCCTCGCGGTCGGGAATGCTGAGCGAAATCACCGTGCCGACATTTTCCTGCGAGCGGATTTTCATGGTGCCGCCATGCAGGCGGATCAGCGAGCGGGAAATGGCAAGCCCGAGCCCGGAGCCGCCCTTGCTCTTGGCATACTGATTCTGCACCTGCTCGAAGGGCTGGCCGATCTTGCCCATGGCCGATTTCGGAATGCCGATGCCGGTATCGGCGATGGTGACGACCGCCGCGCCATTGATGCGCCGCGCCCGCACCGCGACACGCCCGCCGTCATTGGTGAATTTCACCGCATTGGAGAGAATGTTGAGCAGGATCTGCTTGATGGCGCGCCGGTCGGCGGACACCGTCAGCCCGGCGGAAATGCGCTGGTCCACGGTAATGGCGCGGCTTGCGGCGGGAATGGCGATGAAGCGCATGCTCTCCTCGACCAGCGGCGCCAGATCGACCGCCTCGCATTGCAGCTTCATATGCCCCGCCTCGATCTTGGACATGTCGAGAATGTCGTTGATGACGTTGAGCAGATGCTTGCCGCTATCGTGAATATCCTTGGCGTATTCGGTGTATTTCGGCGAGCCGACCGGGCCGAACATCTGGTTCAGCAGCATTTCGGAAAAGCCGAGAATGGCGTTGAGCGGCGTGCGCAGCTCATGGCTCATATTGGCGAGGAATTCCGATTTCGCATGGTTGGCGGCTTCGGCGCGCTCCTTTTCCGCCTGATAATTGGCGTTGGCGACCGAAAGCTCGGATTTCTGCCGCTCCAGCGTCTGCCGCGAGGCGGAGAGATCGTTGATCGTCGCCATCAGCCGCCGCTCGGAATCGCGCAGCCGCTCCTGGTTGCGTTTCAGGAGCGTGATATCGGTGCCGACCGAAACCATGCCGCCGTCACGGGTGCGGCGCTCGTTGATCTGGAGCCAGCGCTCGTCGGCAAGCTGCACTTCCGCCGTCTGCGCGTAACCGGAACGATCGGGATCGGCGATGCGCCGCTCGATCACCGGCCGCGCCGCCGCCGCATTCACCACCGAACGCTCGGTGCCCGGCACCAGCACCCGGTCCGGCAGGCCGTAAGCCTGCTGGAAATGGGCGTTGCACATCACCAGACGGTCGTTCTTGTCCCACAACACGAAGGCTTCCGAGGTGCATTCGATGGCGTCGGCCAGGCGCTGGTCGGCTTCGGCGTAACGCTGCGCCAGCCGGTGCTGCTCGGTCACGTCCATGGCGATGCCGATGATGTGCACGCGGCCGGAGACGGTGCGGATGACCTGCGCACGCGCGCGCATCCACACGTAATGACCGTCCGCATGGCGCATGCGAAAAACCTGATCCACCTGCCGCGCCTTGCCGCGCGCGATCTGGCGGGCGAGCGCGTTCAGGTTGCCGTCGGCCGGGTGCATCATCCGCGCCGCGTCGGAAAAGGCGATATAATTGTCGGAGGGGGGCTGTCCCAGCATCTCGTACATGGAACGCGACCAGTAGAGGCGGCGGGTGGTGAAATCGTAATCCCACAAGCCGCAGCGCCCGCGTGACAGCGCGGTTTCGACGCGCATGTTCGATTCCACGAAGGTCTCGTCGGCATGGCGGGCGCGTTTCACCTGATTGTAATAGGCGTAGAGCACCACCAGCAGGATCGAGGAAATCCCGGCGAACAGGGTGACGTTCAACGCCACCTCCTCGCGCCAGAGAAGATCGATCCGCTGCTGCGGATACAGCGCCAGAACCAGTCCGCCCTGCGATCCCGCCAGATGCACGGAGGCGTAATAATTGCCGTTGCCGATGCGGGTTTCGATGACGCCGCTATTGCCATCCGAGCGTTTCAGCGTCGCCACTTCCGGCAGCACATCGGACAGGCTCTGCCCGATGAAGCCCGCGCCCGCCGCCGAACTGGCGAAGACATGGTTGTCCGCGTTCAGCAGCAGGATGAAACTGCCCGGCGCCATCAGGTCCTGCGGCAGAAACTGCGCCAGCCGCTTTTCGGCGGCGGCGCGCTGGCCGGTTTCGAACAGCGCGTCCTGTCCCGCCAGCGCCGCGACCGCGCCCGCCGCCGCCAGCGACACCGATTGCTGCGCCGCGTCGTGCAGCCGCGATTGCTCCGACAGCATACCCACGCCGCGCGCGGCGGCGACGACGGCCAGAAAGGCGACGATCAGCATCGGAATGGAGCGCTTGAGAAAGGGTTCGAGGCTGGTCAGGCGGCGCGAGACCGGCTCGGAGAGCAGCCGCGCCTGTTGCGACAGGCGCTCGTCCAGCACGGACTTGGTTGGAAATCCTAGTCGCAGCCCGTCACCGGCTGCGGTTGCCCGCTGCACGTCCGCCATCGTATCCCGTTGATCCTCGTGAGATTCGCCGCGCCGCTCGCCCGAATCTGCCCTAATGAATCAAACGTGATTCGCCTTGTCCAGCGGAAATCTTAAAGCCCGTTAAGGAACGGGCCGGGCTGGCGCGATGCCGCCAGCCCGCCGCAAGCTTAGGGGCCGTCCTCAGCCCTTGAGGATACGCTCGACGATATCGCGCACATCCGCCGACAATTCGGCGCTGCGCTCGATGGTCATCAGGGCGTTGCGGGCGTGGTCGGCGCGGGCCGGTTCCAGCAGCCGCCAGGAGCGCAGGGCGGTGAGAATGCGCGCCGCAAGCTGCGGGTTGCGCGGATCGATGGCGAGGATTTCATCGGCAAGGAAGTGATAGCCCGCGCCATCGGCCCGGTTGAAGCCGGTGGCGTTGGAAAAGGCGAAGGTGCCGACGAGCGCGCGCACGCGGTTCGGGTTCTTCGCATTGTAAAGCGGGTTCTGCTGCAAGGCCTGGACGCGGGCAAGCGCCCCTTCGCCCGGAATGGTCGCCTGAATCGTAAACCACTTGTCGATGACGAGCGCGTTGTCGCGGTAGCGCTCCTCGAAGGCGGCAAGCGCGGCCTGCGTTTCCGCCGCTTGCGGGAAGCGGTGCGCCAGAATGGTCAACGCCTGCGAAAGATCGGTCATGTTGTCGGCGGCCTTGAAGGCGGCCGCCGCCCGGGCCGGATCCTTTTCCGCATAGGAAAGATAGCTCAGCGCCGTGTTGCGCAGCGCCCGTTTTCCCGCGCTTGCCGCATCCGGGCTGAAGGCATCGGCGGATGCCATCGTTTCGTAAAGACCGGCGAACAGCTCCGCCCCGGCGGTGGCGACGGCGGTGAGGATCGCCGTGCGGCCCGCATGGATGGCGTCGGGATCGTTGTCGCTGCCGAGTTCGCGGGCGATTTCCGCCTCGCTCGGCAGGGTCAGCGCCTGCGCCCGGAAGGCCGGTTCCAGCGTCTCGTCGCCCGCCGCCGTCAGCAGCGCGCCGATCAGCGCCGGATCGCAGGAGACGGGTTCCCCGGCGTGCGCGCTGCGGGCGGCGCGCGTCAGGTTCGGCAGGGCGATATCGATCAGCGCTTGCCAGCGGGCGAACTCGTCGCTTTCATGCCGGGCGATGTGGGCGAGATCGGCGTCCGACTGCTCGAAATGCAGGTTGACCGGCGCCGAGAAACCGCGATTGAGCGACACGACCGGCCGCGATGCGATGCCGGAAAATACCGCCACCTGCGCCCGTTCTCTCAGGTGCAGCACGTCGCCGGTCATCTCGATGCCGCTGACGGAGGAGGGGGTGGCTTCGCTGCCGTCTTCCAGCAGCAGGCCGATGCGCAGCGGAATATGCATCGGTTCCTTGGCGGACTGGCCGGGCGTTGGCGGCACCATCTGTTCCAGCGACAGCGAGAAGGTGCCCGCCGCCGCGTCATAGGCGCCGGATGCCGTCACGACAGGCGTTCCCGCCTGCTGATACCAGAGGGAGAACTGCGAGAGGTCGCGGCCCGTCGCATCCTCGAAGCATTTGACGAAATCCTCGACGGTGGCGGCATCGCCGTCATGGCGCTCGAAATAGAGGTCCATGCCCGCCTTGAAGCCGTCGCGCCCGAGAAGCGTCGCGATCATCCGCGTTACCTCGGAGCCCTTCTCATAAACGGTCGTAGTATAAAAGTTGTTGATTTCGCGATATTTTACCGGCCGCACCGGATGGGCGAGCGGCCCCGCGTCCTCGGTGAACTGCTCGGCCTTCAGATGCCGCACTTCGGCGATGCGCTTGACGGCGCGCGAGCGCTGGTCGGCGGAAAATTCGTGGTCGCGATAGACCGTCAGCCCTTCCTTGAGGCAGAGCTGGAACCAGTCGCGGCAGGTGATGCGGTTGCCGGTCCAGTTGTGGAAATATTCATGCGCGATGATCGCCTCGATATTGGCGTAGTCGGCATCGGTCGCCGTCTCGGGGTCGGCGAGCACGTATTTGTCGTTGAAGACGTTGAGACCCTTGTTCTCCATCGCC
>JBDHTA010000225.1:0-5748 GCA_039808465.1 Rhizobiaceae bacterium
CGAGCGTTCTGGCGTCGACATACCATTGCTCGGTGAGGCGCGGCTCGATCGGCACGCCGCCACGGTCGCCATGCGGCACCATGTGCCTGTGCGGCTCCACCTTGTCGAGCAGGCCCGCCTCCTCGAAAATGCGCACGATGATCTTGCGGGCTTCGAAGCGGTCCTTGCCTTCCAGCTCGTCCCAGGCGCCATGCAGGGCGGCGGGATGGTCGAGACCTTCCAGAAACTCCTCATTGTCCTTGATGGTGACTCGGCCATCGATGGTGAGGATGTTGATCGCGGCAAGGCCCGTGCGCTTGCCGACCTCGAAGTCGTTGAAATCATGCGCGGGCGTCATCTTGACGGCGCCGGTGCCTGCCGCCGGATCGGGGTATTCATCGGCGACGATCGGAATCCTGCGCCCGACGATCGGCAGGATGACATGCTTGCCGATGATCGACGTATAGCGCTCATCGGCCGGATTGACGGCGATGCCGGTATCGCCCAGCATGGTTTCCGGCCGCGTGGTGGCGACGACCAGATAGTCGCGGGTTTCGTATTCGGTCGGCTTGCCGTCCTCATCGAAAGCCACCGGATGCTGGTAGGTGACGCCCGGCTCCAGCGGGTAGCGCAGATGCCAGAGATTGCCCGCAATCTCCACCTGCTCGACTTCCAGATCGGAAATCGCCGTCAGCAGCTTCGGATCCCAGTTGACGAGGCGCTTGTCCTTGTAGATCAGCCCTTCCTTGTAGAGCGTCACGAAGACTTCCAGAACCGCTTCGGACAGGCCCTCGTCCATGGTGAAGCGTTCGCGTGACCAGTCGCAGGAGGCGCCGAGGCGCTTCAACTGGTTGAAGATCAGCCCGCCCGATTCCGCCTTCCATTCCCAGATCTTGTCCACGAAGGCATCGCGGCCCATGTCGCGGCGACCCGGCAGCTTTTTCTGGGCAAGCTGGCGTTCGACCACCATCTGCGTGGCGATCCCGGCATGGTCCATGCCCGGCTGCCACAGCACATCCTTGCCGCGCATGCGCTCGAAGCGGATCATGATGTCCTGAAGCGTATTGTTCAGGGCATGGCCCATATGCAGCGATCCCGTGACATTCGGCGGCGGGATGACGATGGTGAAGGCTTCCGCGCCCGGCTTCGCGTTGGCGCCAGCGCGAAACGCGTCGGCTTCGTCCCATTCTCTGGCGATTTTCGGTTCGACCGTGGCGGAATCGTATGTTTTGTCGAGCATTTTCTAGCCAAACTTCGATTTGTGATGGTCAAGTTGTAAACAGGATGGCCGGAGCCGAGTCAATGATAAAGCCGCCCCGGCGGGAACCGGCGCGGCTTTGTGAAAACTCGAAGGCTTCCCGGCGCAACCGGAGGATCAGCGGCGCGGGCCGCGCGCCACGCGCTCGATTTCCTCGCGCACCAGCCGTTCCACCAGCGTCGGCAGGTTGTCGTCCAGCCAGTCCTTCAGCATCGGCCGCAGCATTTCCTGCGCGATCTCATCCAGCGACCGGCGCGGACCGGCTTCCAGCGCCGCCGCCAGATCGTCGAAGGAACGGGCGACGCGATCGCCCGCATCGGCGGAAATCAGCGCCTGTCCCGCATCCTGCTCCGCTTCGGGCTCATCGAGATCGAAGGCGTCGAGTTCATCTGTCCGCAGGGCCGGAATGCCGGGCAGATCCGCAAGCGGGCGCACGACGCGGCTCAGCGTTTCCAGCGGCGCCTCATCGAAATCACCCGCCACGTCCGGCACGCTCCGCTCGGCGGCGGCCGGGCGGGCGGCTTCGGCGGCAGGCTGGCGGACGTCCTGCGCGGGACGCAGTTCCATCGGGCGCGGGGCGGGCTGCGGCGATGCTTCCGGCTCGGCGCGGCGCTGTGCCATCTGCCTGTCGGATGCGGCGCGCACGCGGGCGGCGACATCGGCGAGCGACAGCGTGCGGCGCTCCTCGATGGAGCGGACATTGCCGGAGGTCTCTTCCCGGCGCACGGGCTCGAAGGGGGCGCTCGCATCCTCGATGGAATCGGCGAAGGAATTGTCGTTATCCACCGTCAGGTGAATTTCGCCGCTGTCGCCCTCGTCATCATCCTCGGCGTAAACCGGCGGCACCGAAGCGGAAATGGCCTGCCCTGCCCCTGGATCATTGCTCTCGATGATCCGGCGGATCGAGGCCAGAATTTCTTCCATGGACGGTTCACGCACAACATTTGGCTGGGCCATATTCTTCCCCGCTTTTCGGATGGGAGTGTCGGAACCGCAATGCACGTTCCCGAATCACGGTGACATTAGGATACCCGAACCGGCGAAAAAATCACTTTGAATCAATATCGAAGCACGATGCACAGCTTTTCTTGGGGGCTGCGTGGCCTTGCCGCAAACGAAAACGGCACGGCTTTCGATGCCGCGCCGTTGCCATGAAAACTTCGCCCCGCCCTCAGGCGCAGACCATTCAGAACACGAATTCCTTCGCCTTGCGGAAGCCGGGCAGCGGCTTGACGGCGGTGTTGAAGAACGAGCTTTCCGAGAAAACACCCGCTTCCCGTGTCACCACCTTGGCGCGGGAGGCATTGCCATAGCCTTCGACCGCCACGAGGCGGCCGCCATCGGAAAGCTGGGCGATCAGCGCCTGCGGAATTTCCTCGACGGCGCCGTTGATGAAAATCACGTCATAGGGCGAAGACTTGCCATAGCCCTGTTCCAGCGCGCCGGTGACAACGGTTACATTCGCGGCCGCAAGCGAGGCCAGCGTTTCCGCCGATTGCGCGGCGAGCGCCGCATCGCATTCCAGCGCGACCACGGAACCGGCGACCAGCGACAGGATGGCGGCCGTATACCCTTCGCCGGAACCGACGAGCAGCACGGAATCATCCCTGGTGATGGTTGCGAGCTGCAACAGCTTCGCCAGCGGCGACGGCTCCATCATATAGCGCGGCGGCTGACCGGCTGTTGCGGGCGCGACCTCGATATCGCTGTCGATATAGGCGAGCGGCTTCAGGCGATCGGCGACGAAGGCTTCACGCGGCACCGTCAGGAAAGCCGACAGGATCGAATGGGAGGTGACATCCGTGGTGCGGATCTGGTTGTCCACCATTTTGGTGCGCGCTGTCTCGAAATTCATCTCTATCCTCGTGCGGGCATTCCTGCTTTTTCGTGTTTAATTGCGGAACGCCCGGCTTTCAAGCCGCAGCAGCACAACAAACGGCGGAAAAGCAGAAGGGCTGCGATTTTCACCGCAGCCCTCGAAAACTGGCTCCCCGGGTCGGATTCGAACCGACGACCTACCGATTAACAGTCGGGTGCTCTACCGCTGAGCTACCAGGGATCACCGCTTGCGGCGGCGTGAGCGGGCTTCTACAGACGCTTTCCGATTCTGCCAAGCGGATTTTTCATAAATATCACAGGCTTGCATCGGAAGAAAGAAAAACTGCAAAAGCAAAGAGGGCCGTGACTTTCGCCACAGCCCTCCGGAAACTGGCTCCTCGGGTCGGATTCGAACCGACGACCTACCGATTAACAGTCGGGTGCTCTACCGCTGAGCTACCAAGGATCAACCGCTTGCGGCGGTGTGAGCGGGCTTCTACAAGCGCTTTCCGTTTTTGCCAAGCCCTTTTTTCAAAAAAAAGCATTCGCCTTGATTTCACCGGTGAAAAACCCATTTTTGAGCGCAGGCAGCAAACGAAAGGCCCGGCCGCGTGGCGAAAACCGACAGGGACAGCAAATTCGGATTCGACCCCGCCACGGGGCAGCTGATGGCCGGGCGCTGGCGCGTGAGCCTGCCACGGTCGCGCCCTGCCCGGGTCGCCCTCGGCAGCGGCCTGATCTGCGGCGGCCTTCTCGGTTTCCTGCCGGTGCTGGGCTTCTGGATGGTGCCGCTCGGCGTCGTGGTTCTCTCGCAGGACATCCCCGCCGCGCGCCGCATGCGGCGGCGCTTTTCCGTCTGGTGGGCGCGCAGACGCGAACCGAAAACACCGGCCGGGAAATGAACCGGCAGGGAGGAATAACCTCCCTGCCCTCTGAAACAGTCCTTGCCCGCTTACAGCAGGAAATCGGATTTGATGAAATCGATAGTCTTGTCGACACGGATGGAAAGGTCCGCCTTTCCATCGCCGTTCACGTCTCCATAAATATAGGTGTCATCATTCTTGTGGGCGTAACGAAGCTCGCCTGCCTTTTTGGTGAACGCCCTTTCGCCGATAAAGGTGAAGGCATCGTTGACGCTTGTCGACGAGCGGGCGTCGATTGCGGAAAGATCGATCTGGTCGCCCTCGCTATATTTGAAATCGTAGATCATATCCCGCACGCTGAGGGTGCTGTCCTTGTAACTCTTGAATATGAAAGTATCGGCACCGGCGCCGCCATAAAGCTTGTCGGCGCCTGATCCGCCATACAGCCTGTCATCGCCATCCTTGCCATAAAGCGTGTCATTGCCGCCCTTGCCTGAGAGAACATTGGCCCCGGCATTGCCGGTAATGGTTTGCGCAAATTCGTTTCCGGTCAACTTGATCGCATTTGTGCCACGTGAACTGGTCGTTGCCAGCGCTTCGATCTCGGCCCCCGCGGCAAGCGCAAAGCTCGTGGACGTCAACACCTTGTCCTTGCCGCCTCCGGCATCCTCGAAAACACGATCCTTCGCATTGTCCACGACATAGGTATCCGACCCACTGCCGCCATAAAGCCGGTCGACACCGGTGCCGCCATCCAGCGTATCGTTACCCGCGCCACCGATGAGGATATCGTTGCCCGCGCCACCGTTCAGCCGGTCGTTGCCGGCATCGCCGTCAAGCACGTTCGCTCCGGCATTTCCCGTCAACTCATTCGCGCCGACATTGCCGAAACCGCTGATATCCGCAGTCCCCGTCAAAGTCAGTTTCTCAACGTTCGCGGTCAGTTCGTAAGATACCGAAGCCTTGACATGATCGGTGCCCTCACCGCTCTTTTCGGAAACCTTGTCATTCACGTTGTCGACGATATAGGTGTCGTTCCCCTTGCCGCCGATCATCGTGTCGGCGCCTTCCTTGCCGTCCAGAATATTGTTGCGGCTATTGCCGGTGAGGCGATTGTCCCCGGAATTTCCTGTCGCGTTGATGGACAGAGAGCCTATGAGCGTCAGCCGTTCGACATTCTCTCCCAACGTATAGCTGATCGAGGACTTGACCAGATCGGTTCCGGCATCCATTTCCTCCACAACCCGGTCGCCTATATCGTCAACGATATAGGTATCGTTGCCGGTTCCGCCATAGAGCGTGTCACTGCCCGCGCCGCCATCGAGCGTATCGTTTCCGTGATCACCCTCGATAAAATCGTCGCCATCGCCTCCCGAAAGCGAATCGTCTTCGGTGGAACCGAAGATCACATCCACGGCTTCCGTGCCGATGAACTTGGCTTTCGACGTAAAAAGGGTCGTGTTGAAGTTGAAAACCAGTTCGGTACCGTCGCCATAATCCGAAACCGTATAATAGTTTTCGTAGGTCACGCCTGAAGCTAACGACGCATAAAAATCAATGTATAGCGGCATATCTCCGCCATAACTCTGAGAAGCTGAGCCGTAATCGTCCCCCACGCTCACGCTTGCTGAACCCTCAAAGACGTAAAAGCCTTCCTCTTCGTTCTCCCATCCCCAAAGATCGTAATGAAACCAGACATCGACGCCAGCTCCATTTCGCGTCAGTACAAATTCCGGAGTGATACCGGTCACTTGATCGAAGAGTTTCATACCGGCTCCTATTGCTGGTGTTACGAATTGAAATCCACTTTATGTAGAATCTATCCGCAAA
>JBDHTA010000226.1:0-5730 GCA_039808465.1 Rhizobiaceae bacterium
CTCGGTGGCCCGCTTCCATGTGATCGGCGTCAACGAACAGGGTCAGAAGCAGGCGATGCAGGGCCTGCAATGGACGCTTCTCTCCGTCAACCGCAATTACCAATGGTATCGCGAGGGCAATAGCTGGCGTTACGAGCCGGTGACGACGACCTCGAAAGTCGCGGGCGGCAAGCTCGACGTCACCGCCGACGGCGCGGAGATTTCCGCCCCCGTCGGCTGGGGCCGCTACCGCCTCGAAGTGGAAAGTGCCGCCAATGACGGGCCGCAATCCAGCGTCGAATTCGACGCGGGCTGGTATGTCGAGGCGAAATCCACGGAAACGCCCGACGGTCTGGAAATCGCGTTGGACAAGGACAGCTACAAGCCGGGCGAAACCGCGAAGCTGAAAGTCAGCCCCCGTTTTGCAGGCGAGTTGCTCGTCACCATCGGCGCGGAAAACCTGCTGGAAACGAAACTCGCCAGCATTCCGGCCGAAGGCGGCGAGGTGGATCTGCCTGTCTCCGAAGACTGGGGCGCGGGCGCCTATGTCACCGCCACGCTCTATCGTCCGGGTTCGGCGCAGGAAAGCCGCATGCCGATGCGCGCCATCGGCCTGAAATGGCTGACCGTCGATCCCGGCGACCGCAAGCTCGCGGTGAAGCTGGACGCGCCCGAAAAGATTATCCCGCGCGGCACGCTTGAGGTTCCCGTGGAGGTCACCGGCGCGTCGGCTTCGGAAGAAACCTATGTCACGGTCGCCGCCGTCGATGTCGGCATTCTCAACCTCACCCGCTACCAGCCGCCGGATCCGGAAAGCTGGTATTTCGGCCAGCGCATGCTGGGCTTGGAAATCCGCGATATCTACGGCCGCCTGATTGACGGGTCGCTGGGTGCTGCCGGACGCCTGCGCACCGGCGGCGATGGCGGACAGGGGCCGCTGAACGGCAGCCCACCCACCGAAAAGCTGGTCGCCTTCTTCTCCGGCCCCGTGCAACTGGATTCGGACGGCAAGGCCACCGTCAGCTTCGATATCCCGCAATTCAACGGCACGGTGCGGCTGATGGCCGTCGCCTGGTCGAAGCATGGCGTCGGCCATGGCGTGCAGGATGTGGTGGTGCGCGATCCGGTGGTCGTCAGCGCCAGCATGCCGAAATTCCTCGCCCCCGGCGATCTCTCGGACCTGCGCATCGATATCGCCAATACCGACGCGCCCGCGGGCGATTACAGGCTGGAGGTCACCAGCAATCCCGTCGTCACCGTCGATCCCTCCGGGGCTGGCCAGACGATCCGGCTGGAAGATGGCGGCAAGGCCAATGTCACCCTGCCGCTGATGGGCGGCTATCCCGGCGACGGCGCGATCACCATCCGCCTGACCGGGCAAGACGGCGCAAGC
Source organism: Rhizobiaceae bacterium (assembly GCA_039808465.1). GTDB lineage: Bacteria > Pseudomonadota > Alphaproteobacteria > Rhizobiales > Rhizobiaceae > Metarhizobium. Next base: position 1,373 of record JBDHTA010000226.1, read on the forward strand.
TTCGAGCAGGCGCTTTCCATTCCCGTGCGCCCGGCGACGCTGCCGGTCACCACCCGCCGCGTCGTCAACATCGCCTCCGGCGGCAACCTGACGGTGAGCGGCGAATTGCTGGCTGACAGCATCCTGCAAGGCGCCTCCGTCAGCGTCAACGTCACCCGCTCCACCGCCTTCGATATTCCCGCGCTGCTGATGAGCCTCGACCGCTACCCCTATGGCTGCACCGAGCAGACCACCAGCCGGGCCTTGCCGCTGCTCTATCTCAGCGAATTGTCGAAGAAATCCGGGCTTGCCGAGGACGATAAGGTCGCGCCGCGCATTCAGGAGGCGATCTACAAGATCCTTGCCAACCAGTCCTCCACCGGCAGCTTCGGCCTGTGGTCGCCGGGATCGGGCGATCTGTGGCTGGATTCCTATGTCACCGATTTCCTGACGCGGGCGCGCGAACAGAAATTCGACGTGCCGGAAACCGCGATGGTGGCGGCGCTGGAAAACCTGCAAAACGCCCTCGGCTATGACATGAACGTGTCCGAGCGCGGCAACGACATGGCCTATGCCGTCTATGTTCTGGCGCGCAACCGCAAGGCCGCGATCAGCGACCTGCGCTATTACGCCGATACCGTCATCAACGACTTCCCGACGCCGCTCGCCAAGGCGCATATCGCCGCGGCGCTTGCGCTGTATGGCGATACGCAGCGCTCCCGCGCCATCTTCGCCAATGCGCTGCAAATGTCGTCCGATGTCACCAATGTCAGCCTGTCGCGCTCCGATTACGGCTCGGCCCTGCGTGACGACGCGGCGGTACTGGCGCTGGCTGCGGAAAGCCGCCCGGTTCCCGAAATCATTCCGGAACTGGCGCGCATCGTTGCGAAGGAGTGGGAGCAGAAGCGCTATACCAGCACCCAGGAGCAGGTGTGGATGCTGCTCGCCGCCCGTGGCGTCGCCGATAGCGACAAGAGCATCAGGCTCTCCGTCAATGGCGAGGCTTTCGACGGCGGCTACCGCACGAAGATGGATGGCGATGCCCTGCTTGCCCGCCCGCTGGCGATTTCCAATCGCAGCGGCGAGGAGGTCAGCGCCGTCGTCACCACCGTCGCCGCGCCCGAGCAGCCCCTGCCCGCCGGCGGCGACGGCTTCACCATCGAGCGCAGCTATTACAATCTCGATGGCGAGGCGGTGAATGTCAGCGAAGCCGTTCAGAACGAGCGTTACGTCGTGGTGCTGAAGGTGACGGAGGCCAATTCCTGGGCCTCGCGCATCCTGATCACCGACCTCCTGCCCGCCGGTTTCGAGATCGACAATCCGAGCCTGGTCGACAGCGCCCAGCTTGCCAATTTCGACTGGATCGGCGAGCAGACGGCGGCCCATACCGAGTTCCGCAGCGACCGCTTCGTCGCGGCCTATGACCGGTCGGACGGCGACAAGGGCGAGTTGACGCTCGCCTATGTCGTGCGCGCCGTCACCCCCGGCACTTACGACCATCCGGCCGCAAGCGTCGAGGACATGTATCGCCCGCAATTCTCCGCCCGCACGGCGACGGGGCGCATGGAAGTGCGCAAGGCCGAGTAAAACCGCATGCGGCGGCGGCATAAAATCGCGGTTGGCGCGGCGGCGGTCCTGATATCCGGGGCCGCCGTCCTTCTTGGTCTCGATGCCGCCGACCGCGCCTACCCGCCGCCGCTGGAAAAGGCCGGGCTGATTTCGGCGGAAGTGCTGGATGCGGACGGGCAATTGCTGCGCGCCTTCGCCACGCCGGAAGGGCGCTGGCGGCTGAAAACCACGGCAAACGATGTCGATCCGCAATTCCTGCGCATGCTGATCGCCTATGAGGACCAGCGCTTTCACGATCATCCGGGCATCGATCTGCGCGCGCTGGCGCGCTCCGCATGGCAATTCGCCACGCATGGGCGCATCGTTTCCGGCGCCTCGACGCTTTCCATGCAGCTTGCGCGGCTGATCGAGCCCAGGGACGGGCGCTCCTTTTCCGCCAAGTTCCGGCAGATGGTGCGAGCGCTCCAGATCGAACGGCGGCTGAGCAAGGCGGAGATCCTCGATCTCTACCTCACCCGCGCCCCCTATGGCGGCAATCTGGAAGGCGTGCGCGCCGCAAGCCTTGCCTATTTCGGCAAGGAGCCGAAGCGGCTGACGGTGGGCGAAGCCGCCCTGCTGGTCGCCCTGCCGCAATTGCCGGAACTGCGCCGCCCCGACCGGCATCCGCAGGCGGCGACGCAGGCGCGCAAGCGGGTGCTCGATCGCATGGCGGTGGCCGAGATCGTCGGCGAAGGCGAAAGCGCCCGCGCCGGTCTGACCGCCGTGCCGAAACGGCGGCTGCAATTGCCAGCCCTTGCCCCGCATCTGGCGGAAGCGGCAATCCGCAGGCAACCGGGCGCGGGCGTCTACCGCACGACGCTGAGACGCAAGACGCAGGCCGCGCTGGAAGCCGTCGCCCGCGAGGCGGCCGTCAAGCTCGGGCCGAAGCTGTCCGTCGCGTTGGTCATGGCCGATGTCCGCACCGGCGAAATCCTCGCCGAAGTCGGTTCGGCGGATTATTTCGACGCCAGCCGCTCCGGCTGGATCGACATGACGCGGGTGAACCGCTCCCCCGGCTCGACGCTGAAGCCCTTCATCTATGGCCTTGCTTTCGAGGAAGGGCTGGTGGCGCAGGAAACCATGATCGAGGATCGCCCGGCGGATTTTTCCGGCTACCGCCCGCGCAATTTCGACATGACCTATCAGGGCGACGTCACCGTGCGCCAGGCCCTGCAACTGTCGCTGAACGTGCCTGCGGTGCGCCTGCTCGAAGCCGTCGGGCCGACGCGGCTGATGGTGCGATTCCGCCGCGCCGAGGTGCGGCCGGTGCTGCCGCCGCGTGAGGCGCCGGGGCTGGCCATCGGGCTTGGCGGCGTCGGCATCACGCTGAAGGATCTGGTGCAGCTTTATGCGGCGCTCGCCAATCGCGGCCAGCCGGTCCGGCTTGGCGACGGCCTGCGCGAAACGCCGGAAGCGCTGGACGGCCCGCCGCTGATGGATGCGATCGCCGCCTGGAACGTCACCGACACGCTCTCAGGCGTTTTGCCGCCGCTCGGCGTCTCGCAGCGCGGCATCGCCTACAAGACCGGCACCAGCTATGGCTACCGCGATGCCTGGTCGGTGGGTTTCGATGGCGATCACGTCATCGGCGTCTGGGTCGGGCGGCCGGATAATGGCGCGGTGCCGGGCATTGCCGGTTATGCTTCGGCTGCACCTATCCTGTTCGAAGCCTTCGCGAAATCCGGCCTTGCCATCGCCCCCCTGCCCCGCGCCCCCGCAGGCGCGCTGCGGCTGCCGCAGGCGCAATTACCCGCTGGTCAACGCCGCTTTTCCACCACCGCCGAGGGGTTGTTGACCGCCTCGGCCCGTGAAGCCGCACCGCGCATCGTCTATCCGCCGGAGGGGGCGCGGGTCGATCTCGGGCTGAAGCAGGGAACGGAAACGATGCCGCTGGCGCTGAAATTGCAGGGCGGACGCGCGCCCTTCCGCTGGCTCGCCAATGGCAGGCCCCTGAACGAAGCCTCGCGGCGGCGGGTGACGCAATGGCAGCCGGACGGTGAGGGTTATTCGACGCTGACCGTCATCGATGCCGCAGGCCGCGCCGCAAGCGTGCGGATATTCATCGAATAGATTACAGGTGCGAGAGCGTCAGCAGCCCATCGGAAGCGGCGGCGGGGCGCAGCTTCTCATAGCTTGCCGTCGCGAAATGCGGCGTTTCGTAAATGCTGGCATGGGTGGCGGTGATGACGCAGACTTCCGCTCCCGCCGCCTCGCCCGCCAGAATGCCCGCGACGGCATCCTCGAAGACGACGCATTGACGGGCATCGACGCCAAGGCGCGACGCGCCGAGCAGATAGCATTCCGGGCTCGGCTTGCCCGCCGAGACATCCTCGCCCGTCACCATGATTTCCGGCTGCGGAATGCCCGCCGCCTGCATGCGCCGAAGCGCCAGCGCGCGCGGGGCGGAGGTGACGATTGCCCAGCGCTCTGGCGGCAGGCTGTTCAGGAAATCCACGGCGCCGGGAATGGCGAAGATGCCCTCGACATCCTCCATTTCCTCGGCCAGCAGGCCGGCCGCTTCCTTGCGGGAATCGACGCCGGGCAGCGCCAGCCGGTCGATCACATCGACGGCGCGGATGCCATGGACGGTTTTCAGGAAAACCTCCGGCTCTAGTCCATGCCGCACCGCCCAGCCCGCCCAGACGCGCTCGACGACGGCGATGGAATTCAGGAGCGTGCCGTCCATGTCGAACAGAAAGGCCTGATGCGGGCGTGAAAACAGCGGACGGTCGGACAGGGCCACGAAAAATTCCTTCGGACGGGCAAAGAAA
>JBDHTA010000227.1:0-5687 GCA_039808465.1 Rhizobiaceae bacterium
GGCGCGTTACGATCTGCTATGCGGCATGGCGGAGGCGTTTCAGGCCGATGCGATCCTCTCCGCGCATACGCTGGACGACCAGATCGAGACCGTGATGATGCGCGCCGAGCGTAACGAGGGTGGCCGGGGGCTGGCGGGCATGGCGCCTGCCGTGCTGCTGCATGGCCGTCACTGGCTGCTGCGGCCGCTGATCGAGTGCCGCCGCGAGGACATCCGCGACGGGCTGCGGGCTGCGTGTATCCCGTGGGCCGAGGATCCCAGCAACAGCAATACCGATTACGAGCGGCCCCGGCTGCGGACGCGGCTGCGGGCAGGCGAAATCGCGGCCGATCCGGCGCGCATCGCGGCGGCGCAGCGTCAGCGCATGGCGGTGTCGGAGGCGGCGGCGGAGTTCGTACGGACGGCGGTTCGCGTTCATGGCGGCGCGGCGATTGCCGTGTCGCGGCAGGCGATCGATGCGCTGGCGGACGATGCCGTGCTTTCTGCGGCGCTCTCGCATCTTGCTGCCGTCGCGGGCGGGCGGGCGCATCCGCTTTCGGGAGAGCGGATGCTGCCGGTGATCCGTCTTTGCCGCAGCGGCGAAAACGGGCGGCTGACTGCGGGCCGCGTGCTGTTCGATCTGCGCCGCGAGCATCTGTTTCTCACGCGTGAGAGGCGCGATATTTCGTCGCTCTCCATTGCGGCAGGTGGCGAAGCCGTCTGGGATGGACGCTACCGCATCGCCAATGACGGCGGCGCGGCGGTGACGATCGCCGCGGCGGGCGCGTGCGGGGAGGCGAGGGCGGCCGAATGGTTCGCGGAGTTGCCGCCGGGCGTGGCGCGGGCAGCGGCGGCAACGCTGCCGCTTTGTGTTTCCGGGCAGGGGGCGGCATTTGTTTTGAAGACCCCTCCCCAACCCCTCCCCACAAGGGGGAGGGGCTTAACCTGTGGCGCCGTCAGCGAAAAATATGACAGGAAAAGCAAGCCGCCAGCCTTCTCCCCCCTTGTGGGGGAGATGCCGGTAGGCAGAGGGGGTTTTCCGGATGACGGCCCCGATGCTCCGGCGGGCTTCCCGCCACCCATTCTCCGGATCGAACACTTTCTCGCGCCCTTCGACCGCTTTTTGCCATGGTTCGACATCATACTGGCACGAGAGATCGCGGGCAGGTTCGGGCTTGACCGTTACGGCTTACCGTTTCGCGCCCGCATGCGGGAAAACGAAGGTTGACATCCGCTTCGCCTTGGCAATAGCTCGCCGCGACCCTATGTTATGGGCAAGTATTGCGCACATGCTGCGCCGACGTTTCACGCTCCGGGGAGTTCGATGAACCCAAATTTCAGAAATATCGCCTTGTGGGCCATCATTGCCCTGCTGCTGATCGCGCTGTTCAGCATGTTCCAGACCGCACCGGCGCAAACGGGTTCCCGCGAAATTCCCTATTCCCAGTTCCTGCGCGAGATCGATTCCGGCCGCGTGCGCGATGTCACCGTTACCGGCAATCGCGTCGTCGGCAGTTATGTCGAGAACGGCACCACCTTCCAGACCTATTCGCCCGTCATCGACGATTCGCTGATGGAGCGGCTGCAATCCAAGGGCGTCACCATCGTCGCCCGGCCGGAATCCGACGGTTCGTCCGGTTTCCTCAGCTATATCGGCACGCTGCTGCCGATGCTGCTGATTCTCGGCGTGTGGCTGTTCTTCATGCGGCAGATGCAGGGCGGCTCGCGTGGGGCGATGGGCTTCGGCAAGTCCAAGGCCAAGCTGCTGACCGAGGCGCATGGCCGCGTCACCTTCGATGACGTCGCCGGTGTCGATGAAGCCAAGCAGGATCTGGAGGAAATCGTCGAGTTCCTGCGCGATCCGCAGAAATTCCAGCGGCTTGGCGGGCGCATTCCGCGCGGCGTGCTGCTGGTCGGCCCTCCGGGCACGGGCAAGACGCTGCTCGCCCGCTCCGTCGCGGGTGAGGCGAACGTGCCCTTCTTCACCATTTCCGGCTCGGATTTCGTGGAAATGTTCGTCGGCGTTGGCGCCAGCCGCGTCCGCGACATGTTCGAGCAGGCCAAGAAGAACGCGCCCTGCATCATCTTCATCGATGAAATCGATGCCGTCGGGCGTCATCGCGGCGCCGGTCTCGGCGGCGGCAATGACGAGCGCGAGCAGACCCTCAACCAGTTGCTTGTCGAAATGGACGGCTTCGAGGCCAACGAAGGCATCATCCTGATCGCCGCCACCAACCGCCCCGACGTTCTCGACCCGGCGCTGCTGCGTCCCGGCCGCTTCGACCGTCAGGTCGTGGTGCCGAACCCTGACATCATCGGGCGCGAGCGCATCCTCAAGGTGCATGTGCGCAATGTGCCGCTGGCTCCGAATGTCGATCTCAAGACGCTGGCGCGGGGAACGCCCGGTTTCTCCGGCGCCGATCTGATGAACCTCGTCAACGAGGCGGCGCTGACGGCGGCGCGGCGCAACAAGCGCGTCGTCACCATGCAGGAGTTCGAGGACGCCAAGGACAAGATCATGATGGGCGCGGAGCGCCGCAACACGGCGATGACCGAGGCGGAAAAGAAGCTGACGGCCTATCACGAGGCCGGTCACGCCATCACTGCGCTCAACGTGCCGGTGGCCGATCCCTTGCACAAGGCGACCATCATTCCCCGTGGCCGGGCGCTCGGCATGGTCATGCAGTTGCCGGAAGGCGACCGTTATTCGATGAGCTACAAGTGGATGGTGTCGCGCCTCGTCATCATGATGGGCGGGCGCGTGGCCGAGGAGCTGACCTTCGGCAAGGAAAACATCACCTCCGGCGCCTCCTCTGATATCGAGCAGGCCACGAAGCTGGCCCGCGCCATGGTCACGCAATGGGGCTTCTCCGATGAGCTGGGCCAAGTCGCCTATGGCGAGAACCAGCAGGAAGTCTTCCTCGGCCATTCGGTGTCGCAATCGAAGAACGTGTCGGAAGCGACCGCGCAGAAGATCGACAACGAGGTACGCCGCCTGATCGACGAAGCCTATACCGAAGCCCGCCGCATCCTCACCGAGCAGCACGACGCTTTCGTGGCGCTGGCCGAGGGGCTGCTGGAATACGAAACGCTGACCGGCGACGAGATCAAGGCGCTGATCCGCGGCGAAAAGCCGTCCCGCGACCTCGGCGACGACACCCCGCCCAGCCGTGGCTCCGCCGTGCCGAAAACGGGGGCGCGCAAGGACGGCCCGGTTGCCAAGGGCGACGAGCCCGAAGGCGGCTTCGAACCGCAGCCGCACTGACCCGGCTTTTTCCGAAACGCCCGCCCTTCCGGCGGGCGTTTTTCGTTGCCCGCAATGCCGCGAGGCCTTGCCCATCCGCCTCCCTCGTCACCGAATGTAAGGAACGTTGACGTTTTTTTATGTGCCGGGCGGGGGATTTTGTGGCATGACGCCTTCGAAACGATCCACGCCCCGGCATCTGCTCGAGGAAAGACCATGAAAAGACGCTATTTCGGAACGGACGGCATTCGCGGACGCTCCAATATGTTCCCCATGACGCCCGATCTCGCCATGCGCGTCGGCATCGCGGCGGGCACGATCTTCCGGCGCGGCAATCATCGCCATCGCGTCGTGATCGGCAAGGATACCCGCCTGTCGGGCTATATGCTGGAAAACGCCATGGTGGCGGGCTTCACCGCCGCCGGTCTCGATGCCTTCATCCTCGGCCCCATCCCGACGCCCGCCGTTGCCATGCTGACTCGCTCGCTGCGCGCCGATATCGGCGTGATGATCTCCGCCTCGCACAATCCCTATGAGGATAACGGCATCAAGCTGTTCGGTCCCGACGGCTACAAGCTGTCGGATGAGATCGAGATGGAGATCGAGGATCTGCTGGAGCAGGATCTGGCGTCGCAGCTTGCCAAGAGCGACAATATCGGCCGGGCCAAGCGCATCGACGGCGTCCATGACCGCTATATCGAATTCGCCAAGCGCACGCTGCCGCGTGACGTGACGCTGCATGGCCTGCGCGTCGCCATCGATTGCGCCAATGGCGCGGCCTACAAGGTGGCCCCCGCCGTGCTGTGGGAGCTGGGCGCGGATGTGGTGACGATCGGCGACGAGCCGAACGGCACCAACATCAACCTGAATTGCGGCTCCACCCATCCGGGCACGTTGCAGCGCAAGGTTCACGAGGTGCGGGCCGATATCGGCATCGCGCTCGATGGCGACGCCGACCGCGTCATCGTCGTGGATGAGGATGGCCATGTCATCGATGGCGATCAGTTGATGGCGGTGATGGCCGAAACCTGGGCCGAGGACCAGACGCTGCGCGGCGATGGCATCGTCGCCACCATCATGTCCAATCTCGGCCTGGAGCGCTTCCTTCAGTCCAAGGGCATGAATCTCGCCCGCACCAAGGTCGGCGACCGCTATGTCGTCGAGCATATGCGCCAGCACGGCTATAATGTCGGCGGCGAGCAGTCCGGCCATATCGTGCTGTCCGATTTCGGCACGACCGGCGACGGGCTGGTGGCGGCGTTGCAGATCCTCGCCTGCGTCAAGCGCACCGGCAGGACGGTCAGCGAGGTCTGCCGCCGCTTCGAGCCGGTGCCGCAGCTTCTGAAGAACGTCCGCTATTCCGGCGGCAAGCCGCTGGAGGATAGCGAGGTCAAGCAGGCGATCGCCGATGCCGAGAGCGAACTGGCGAGCAATGGCCGCCTGGTCATCCGCCCCTCCGGCACCGAGCCGCTGATTCGCGTCATGGCGGAAGGCGACGATCAGGCGCAGATCGAGCGTATCGTCGACGGTCTGGTGAACGTGATCGCCAGCGTGCGCAGCGCCGCCTGATCCAGCACAGCTTTCCTAGTGCTTTCAAAGGGCATTCCATGGAATGCCCTTTTTTTCGTCTTGCGGCAGCCCGTGGCGGTTAGCGCAGCCCGGCGAGCGGGCTCTGCGGCAGTGAGGAGCCCGAATTCAACCGCTCGTTGACAAGTTCCTGAAGGATCTGGTTCTTGGTTTTCGAGGTGGATGGACCGGCGGCTTCGGCAGGTTCGCGGGGCTGCGGCGCCGGAACGTTTCCGGCTGCGGCTGACGACAGGTTTTCGGCATAGGCGCTCGTCACCGTTTTCAACGGCGCGGAGATGCTGGCGGGCGCAGGCTGCTGGAGCAGGCTGGTCAGCCCGCCGATCTGCGCCGTGGAGCGCGACGGCGCAATGCCCGGCGCGGCGTTTGCCGATCCTGCCACGGTAAGCCCCGCCGGAGGGCTGGAAATGCTTCCCAGATTGGCCTTGAGGCTGGCGATCCTGTCAGCGGATGCGTCCGGCGCCGGCTTCGGCACCGCTCCGGACGAGATCACCGGTGTGTTTGGACGTATATTCGTCGAACCGGGATTCATGACTCTAGTGTAGGCCATCGGCTTGGTGGGATCCATCATCAGCATAATATACTCTCTTTTTGAAACAGTCTCATGCACCGGATTGTCCTGGCCTGTGACATCATGTCTGCCGATGCTCTCGCAATCATCAATCCTGAAGGCCTTGTAACGCCTATCCGAGAATGCGCGGTGAAGTAGAAACGTAAAATGCGCCGGAATTGGTCTTTTCCGGCGGTGGCGCGCGGGCCGGGGCGCCCGGCGAAGAAACTAATTTTTATCGTTAATCACACCTTAAACTTTCCGCTTCATTATCCACACAAGGAGATGGTTGGCTGGCTGCGGCTGTCAATCGTCCAACGCCCTGGAGTC
>JBDHTA010000228.1:0-5667 GCA_039808465.1 Rhizobiaceae bacterium
GATCCGCAAAACCGTTCTGGGGGCAAGCTGCGCGCTTCTTGCCGCCTCGGCCGCATTCGTCACGCCCGCCGCCTCCGCGGCCACCGACGCGAGCGCCGTCATCAAGCATTACAGCGATGTCGCGCATGCGAAATACGAGGATTCGCTGACAACAGCGAAAGCATTGGACAAGGCCATAGACGCGCTGATCGCCACGCCCACCGAGGAAACGCTGAAGGCGGCGCGCACGGCCTGGCTTGCCGCCCGCGTGCCCTACCAGCAATCCGAGGTCTACCGCTTCGGCAACGCCATCGTCGACGATTGGGAAGGCAAGGTGAACGCCTGGCCGCTGGACGAAGGCCTGATCGATTACGTCGATGCCGGTTACGGCACCGAAAGCGACGAGAACGCCCTCTACACCGCCAATGTCATCGCCAACAAGCAGATCAAGATCGACGGCAAGGATGTGGACGCCACCAACATCACGCCGGAACTGCTCCAGACCCTGCATGAAGCGGGCGGCATCGACGCCAATGTCGCCACCGGCTATCACGCCATCGAATTCCTGCTGTGGGGGCAGGATCTGAACGGCACCAAGGCAGGCGCGGGCAACCGGCAGGCATCGGATTTCGACACCAAGAATTGCACCAACGGCAATTGCGACCGCCGCGCCGCCTATCTGAAGGCCGCCTCGACGCTGCTCGTCTCGGATCTGGAAGAGATGACCGCCAACTGGGCGCCGGACGGCGAAGCCGCCAAGCATGTCGCCGCCGATCCGAAGGCCGGTCTCGTTACCATCCTCACCGGCATGGGCTCGCTATCCTATGGCGAGCTGGCGGGCGAGCGCATGAAGCTTGGCCTCATCCTGCACGATCCCGAGGAAGAGCATGATTGCTTCTCGGACAACACCTTCAACTCGCATCTGAACGACGCCATCGGCATCGCCAGCGCCTATACCGGCGAATATACCCGCGCCGACGGCACCAAGATGACCGGCCCGTCGCTCTCCGAACTGGTCGCCGAAAAGGACAAGGCGCTGGACGACGAGATGAAGGGCAAGCTCACCAAAACGCTCGACGCCATGCATGCCATGGCCAAGCGCGGCGAGACCGTGGAAGCCTATGACCAGATGATCGGCGAAGGCAATGCCGAAGGCAACGCCGTGGTGCAGGCCGCCATCGACGGTCTGGTCGACCAGACCAAGAGCATCGAGCGCGTCATCGCCGCCCTCGATCTCGGCACGGTCGAACTGGAAGGCTCCGACAGCCTCGACAATCCGAGCGCCGTCTTCAAGTGATCCGCATTCTTCGCCATGCGATGCCCGTCCTTCTCCTTGCGGGAGGGGCGGGTTTCGCCATGGCCGGAATGCCGCGGGACGATCTGTCCGAACACGACCGGCAGCGGGTGGTTGCCGTCACCCGGCCCGCCACGGATTTCACCCGCGCCGAGGCCTATGAGGCGATGCCGGGCGGGGCGGCGACCGCCAGCGCCTCCCGCAAGCGCGACGCGCTGGCGCGCCCTTCCGCCCATCTTGATGCCGATGCCAGACATGAGTTTGCGCTGGGCGAGGCGCTGTTCGGCAAGCTGTGGGTGGCCGCCCCCTCCTCGACGCTCGCCTCCGATGGGCTGGGGCCGCTCTACAATGCCCGCTCCTGCCAGAGCTGCCATCTGCATGGCGGGCGCGGCCATCCGCCCGAAAACGGCGACGCCACCTCCATGGTGCTGCGGCTGGCGCGGGCGGCCGGGACGGAGGCGGAAAAGGCGGCCCTTGCCCGCCATGAGCTTGCCAACTTTCCCGATCCCGCCTATGGGCGGCAATTGCAGGATCGCGCCATTCCCGGCCTTGCCGCCGAAGGCCGTGTCGCCGTCGATTACACCACGGAAACGGTGACGCTGCCGGATGGCGAAACGGTGGACCTGCGCAGGCCCGCCTACCGCATCGAGGCGCTGGCCTATGGCCCGCTCGATGCCGCCACCACGATCTCGCCGCGCATGGCGCAGCCGATGACCGGGCTCGGGCTGATCGAGGCGATCCACCCCGCCGACATCCTGGCGCTGGCCGATGCCGGCGATGCCGATGGCGACGGCATTTCCGGCCGGGCGGCGCTGGCGCGAGATATGAAAACGGGCAAGACCGTGCTCGGCCGCTTCGGCTGGAAGGCGCAGGCCGCGACGCTCGCCGATCAGGCGGCCGCCGCCTTTGCCGACGATCTCGGCATTTCCACCCCGCTCGACAACCGGCCGCATGGCGATTGCACGGAAAGGCAAGCGGATTGCCTTGCCCGCCCGAGCGGCATCCAGGTCAGGCTCGGCCCGGCGGAAGCGCCCGATCCGGTGCTGGCGCTGACCCTTGCCTATGTGCGGCATCTTGCCCCGCCGGCGCGGCGCGATACCGGCGACGCCGCTGTGCTGCGCGGCAAGCGGATGTTTTACGAAAGCGGCTGCGCCGCCTGCCACCACCCGAAATTCGTGACCCGGCGCGATGCGGACGACCCGGCGCTCGCCTTCCAGCTCATCTGGCCCTATTCGGATTTCCTGCTGCACGACATGGGCGCGGGGCTGGCGGATGGCCAGAGCGTCGGCGAGGCCAGCGGGCGGGAGTGGCGCACGCCGCCGCTCTGGGGTATAGGTTCCGCTGCCCGCGCAAGCGGCTCCGCCTTCTTCCTGCATGACGGGCGCGCCCGCACGCTGACTGAAGCCATTCTGTGGCATGGCGGCGAAGCGGCGGCGGCCCGCAACCGTTTCGCCACGCTGCCGCGGGATGACCGCGGCGCCCTCATCACCTTTCTGGAGTCGCTGTGATGCGCCACCTTTCCCTTCTGCTCGCAGGCATCCTTTCGCTGTCGCCGCTTCCGGCGCTGGCGCAGGAAGGCTACGTGCCGCCGCCGAAGCTGGAGGAAGCGGCCGTGCCCGGCGTGATGGCGAAGGCGGTGGACGAGGTCATCCGCCCCGGCTACCACCGCCTGCACGCCGCCGCCTCGGCGCTGTCGGGCGCGATGAACGGGCTGTGCGCCGCCCCTTCCGCCGATACGCTCGCCACGGCGAAGGCGGCCTTCGCCGATACGGTCTCGGCCTGGTCGGAAATCGAAATGGTGCGGCTGGGACCGGTTCTGGAAAAGAACCGTTTCGAGCGCATTCTCTTCTACCCCGACCGCAAGGGGCTGGGGCTGAAACAGGTGCAGGCCGTGCTCGCCTCCGGCAACGAGGCGGATACCAAGCCGGAAGCCATCGCGGGCAAGAGCGTGGCCGTGCAGGGGCTGGGCGCGCTGGAATATGTGCTCCACGGCACCGGCAGCGATGGCCTGACGGCGGAGAAGAACGGTTTCCGCTGCCGTTTCGGCGCGGCCATCGCGGGAAATATCGAAAGCGTCGCCGCCGAGCTTTCCGCCGCCTGGCAGGAGAAGGACGGCATCGCCAGCCAGTGGAAGACCCCCGGCCCCGATAATCCGCAGTTCCGCGATGCCCGCGAAGCGGCCAAGGCGCTGCTCGGCATTCTCGTGCATGCCACCGAAACCCTGCGCGATCAGCGGCTGGAAAGCTTCTACAAGGGCAAGGATCAGCCCGCCAAGCCGAAATCGGCGCTGTTCTGGCGCTCGGGGCTCACCTTCGCCTCCATGCAGGGCAATCTCAGGGGCATGCAGGCGCTGTTCAACACGGCGGGCATGGAACAGTTTCTCGATCCCGATATCCGCTCCGTCGCGGGTTCGGCCAATTTCGTGCTGAAATCGCTGCTGCGCGTCGTTTCCACCGTCGATGCCGACGTGGCGAAAGCCGTGAGCGCGCCGGAAGAACAGGCGAAGCTGGATTTCCTGCTGTTGAACAGCCGCGACCTGCTTTTGCGCTTCAACGATAATTTCGGCGGCGCCATCGGTCTCACCGCCGGGTTCTCCTTCTCCGACGGGGACTGAGCCATGATCCGGACCGCGCCGCTCGACCGCCGCCGCTTCATGCGGGCCGCCGGTATCGCCTTTCTCTCGGGCCTGAGCCCGCGCGCGCTGTTTGCGCTGGAAAAAGCCGATGCGGTGTTCGCCTCCGCCTTCCGCGCCAGCGACGGCAGCTACGGCATCGCGACGCTGAGCGAGCGCGGCGAAATCCTCTCCCGCGATCCCCTGCCCGCCCGCGCGCATGGCATGGCCGTCAGCCATGTCCGGGCCTGCGTGGCCGCCTTCGCCCGCCGCCCCGGCACCTTCGCCATGGCGCTCGACCTGACGCGCCGCACGGCGCCGGTGGTGATCGCCGCGCCGGAAGGGCGGCATTTCTTCGGCCATGGCTGCTTTTCGCCGGATGGGCGCTGGCTCTATGCCAGCGAGAACGATTTCGACGGCAATCGCGGCGTCATCGGCCTTTACGACGCCAACGAGAATTTCACCCGCATCGGCGAATACGACGCCCATGGCATCGGCACCCACGACCTGACCATCTCCGATGACGGCGCGATGCTGATCGCCGCCAATGGCGGCATCGAGACGCATCCGGATTTCGGCCGCACCAAGCTCAATCTCGACCGCATGGAGCCGTCGCTGTCGCTGATCGACGCCCGCAACGGCATGCTGATCGAGCGCCATACGCTGCCGGACAGCCTGCGCCAGCTTTCCACCCGCCATGTCGATCTCGACGCCGAAGGGCGCATCTGGTTCGCCTGCCAGTATGAGGGACCGCGCAACGACGCGCCGCCGCTCATCGGCCATATCGGCAAGGGCGAGGCGCTGGCCTTTCTCGACCTGCCGGACGAGGCGAACGCGGCGCTCGGCAATTACGTCGGGGCGATCGCCGTCAACCGCGCGCTCGGCCTTGTCGGCGTCACCTCGCCGGTGGGCGGGGCGGCGATCACCTTCGACGCGGCAAGCGGCCGCATGCTGGAGCTGCGCAGCTTGCCGGATGCCGCCGGGATCGCGCCCGCGCGAAAGAATTTCGCCGTCTCCTCCTATGACGGGCAATTTCTCGAAACCCGGCAGGATGTCGCCTGGGACCAGCATATCCTGCGGCTGGCGCCGGCCTGATTTTCCGCCCGCATCTTGCCGAAGCGGGAAGGCCATGCCACTGTCGCGCCAAACGGGAAACGGGCATGACGCAACACCATAGAGGCGATTTTCGGGAACGGGTGCGCGAGAGCTTCATGCGCCAGCGCGCCATGGAGACGCTGGGCGCCGAACTGACGCGCATCGAGCACGGCACGGTGGAGATCGAGATGAATTTCGACGCCCGGCTGACGCAGCAGCACGGCCTGCTGCATGCGGGCGTGGTGGCGGCCGCACTCGACACCGCCTGCGGCTATGCCGCCCATACCGTCATCGACGACGACGCCTCGATCCTCACCATCGAATTCAAGGTCAACCTGCTTTCCCCCGGCCGGGGCGAGCGCTTCCTGTTTCGCGGCGAGGTGACCCGGCCGGGCTCGACCATCATCGTCGCCGACGGGCGCGCCTATGCGCTGAGCGACGGCCCCGCCAAGCTGATCGCCTCCATGACCGGCACGATGATGGTGGTGCGCGGGCGCGAGGGCATTGCCGGATGACGCCGGACCTCAAGACCATCGGCGGCAAATCGCTGCTGTTCGTGATGGCGGCGCAGGCCGAATATGGCGACATGCTGCGCACCCGCATCACCCCGCTGATAACGGGCATCGGCCCGGTGGAATCGGCGATCGCCCTGACGCGGGCGCTCTGCGCGCTGGAGGCGGCGGGCAGC
>JBDHTA010000229.1:0-5636 GCA_039808465.1 Rhizobiaceae bacterium
TTCGGCCACGCCGCCTTCGAAGGCGGCATGGGCGGCGGCGGTTTCGGCGCGGGCGGCTTCTCCGATATTTTCGAGGATATTTTCGGCGAGATGATGGGCGGCGGGCGCCGCCGCTCCTCCGGCGGGCGCGAACGCGGCGCCGATCTGCGCTACAACATGGAAATCTCGCTGGAGGAAGCCTTCACCGGCAAGACGGCGCAGATCCGCGTGCCGACCTCCATCACCTGCGATGTCTGCACCGGTTCCGGCGCCAAGCCCGGCACCAGCCCGAAGACCTGCGCCACCTGTCAGGGTTCGGGGCGCGTGCGCGCCGCGCAAGGCTTCTTCTCCATCGAACGCACCTGCCCCACCTGCGGCGGGCGCGGCCAGACGATCACCGACCCCTGCGGCAAGTGCCACGGCGCGGGCCGCGTCACCGAGGAGCGCTCGCTCTCGGTCAACATCCCCTCGGGGATCGAGGACGGCACCCGCATCCGCCTTCAGGGCGAGGGCGAAGCTGGCGTGCGCGGCGGTCCGGCGGGCGATCTCTACATCTTCCTGTCCGTCAAGCCGCATGAATTCTTCCAGCGCGACGGGGCCGATCTCTATTGCACCGTGCCGATCTCGATGACGACGGCGGCACTCGGCGGCAAGTTCGAGGTGGCGACGCTCGACGGCACCAAGTCGCGGGTTTCCGTGCCCGAGGGCACCCAGCCCGGCAAGCAGTTCCGCCTCAAGGGCAAGGGCATGCCGGTGCTGCGCTCCAACCAGATCGGTGATCTCTACATCCAGATCCAGATCGAGACGCCGCAGAACCTCACCAAGCGCCAGCGCGAGCTGTTGCAGGAATTCGAGGAAATTTCCTCCAAGGAAAACAATCCCGAATCCGCCGGTTTCTTCTCGCGGATGAAGGATTTCTTCGACACGCTGGGCTGAGAGAATTCAGGGCGCTGCCGGTTCCGTCCGCAGCAGCGCCTTGACCGGCAGGTGATCCGAGGCAAGCCGCGCCAGCGCCGTGTCATGGGCGCCATACCACTCGATCAGCCCCGGCTGGTCGGATACGATGCGGTCGAGCGCCAGCACCGGAAAGCGCGAGGGAAAGCTGGCGACGGGTGCGGGAACATCGCAGAACACCGGCGACAGGTTCGCCAGCGACGATGAATTGCCCAGACGCCATTCGTTGAGATCGCCGAGCAGGATGGTCGGCACGCCGTCATGCTGGGCGGCATGGCTGACGAGGGCCGCCGCCTGCTGGCGGCGCGAATGGCGCAGCAGCCCGAAATGGGCGGCGATCAGGCGGATATGCGCCCCGCTTTTCAATTCCAGATCGGCAATGACGGCGCCGCGCGGCTCCAGCCCCGGCAGCCGGACGGGGCTGAGGTTGCGCACGGCATTCAGCCGGGCAAGAATAACATTGCCATGCCAGCCATGCGCCCTGGCGTGGCTGGTGGTGCCGACCCAGCTCAGGCCCACCTCCCGCTCCAGATGCGCGAGATCGAGCAGGCCGACGCGCTCGCCGAAGCGCGTATCGGCCTCCTGAAGCGCGATCACGTCGGGGTCGATTTCCTTGATGACGGCGGCGATGCGGCCCGGATCGAACTTTCCGTCGACGCCGACGCATTTATGCACGTTGTAGGAGGCGATCAGCAGGCTGCGGGTCTGCCGCTCTGGCGGCGGCTCGTGGGCGGGACGATTGTTCCTGTTGCGAATCGCGGTAACGATCTGCGTTCTCAGCCGGTAGGTATTCCGTTCCATCGATGGCACCTGTGTCCTCTCAGAGATAGGGAGAGCCGAGCCAGAGAACCCGGTCGATCAGCCTGAGCGCGAAGGGCCGCGCCCGCAATCCCTCCAGCGTCACTTCCGCGGCGCCGGTCATCGCATGGCCGATCCTCTCCCCGATCTCCTTGGAAAAGGTGGCGTCGAGAACCTCGATGTCAACTTCGAAATTCAATCTCAGCGAGCGCGGGTCGAGATTGGAGGAGCCGACATAGGCCCATGCGCCGTCGATGCTGACCAGCTTGGAATGATCGAAAGCGCCCTGCGCCCGCCAGATGCGGCAGTAATTCTTCAGCAACTGGTCGAACTGGCCGGTCATGGCGTGATCGACCAGCGTCAGGTTGTTCTTGGCGGGCACGACGATATCCACATCGACGCCGCGCCGCGCCGCCGTGATCAGGGCGCTGATCAATTCGCGATCCGGCAGGAAATAGGGCGATATGATGCGGATCGAGCGCCGCGCGATGGAGAAGGCCCCCATCAGCATCCTGTGGTTGGTTTCCAGATTGCGGTCGGGGCCGGAGGCGACGGCGCGCATCAGCATGCCGCCGCCTGCCTCGCCATCCGGCGCCGCGATCGTCCAGCAGGGATCGTCGGTCAGGTCCTCGCCGCTGGTAAAGCGCCAGTCCTCGGCGGCGATGGCGAAAAGGTCGGCGACGATGGGGCCGCGCAGGCGAAAATGCGTGTCGCGGGCCATCGCGTCACCGGCGAATTCGCGGGTAAAGCCCTCGCGGATGTTCATGCCGCCGGTAAAGGCGATGGTTCCGTCGACGACGATGATCTTGCGGTGCGTGCGCAGGTTGGCATAGGGCAGGCGCAGGCCCATGATCACGTTGCCGTTGAAGACGTCGACGTCGACGCCGCGTTTGCTGAGATGCGCCAGAATGCTCGGCACCGAATAGCGCGCCCCGACCGCATCCACCAGCACCCGCACGGTGACGCCGCGATACACGGCCCGCACCAGCGCGTCGGCGATGCGAAGCCCGGCGCGGTCGCGGTCGAAGATATAGGATTCGAGCAGGATGCTGCGCTCCGCCGCGTCGATGGCCTCCAGCATCGCGCCATAGGCGGCATCGCCGCTGTCGAGCATCTCGATGCGGTTGCCGCCGACGAGCTGGAAGCGCGTCACCCGGTCGCCCAGCGTTTTCATGGCGCAGAAGCGGTTGCCGAATTTCTCCGCAATGGTCTGCGGATCGGCGACGAAGCCCTCGAAGGAAAAGCGGCCGTCCTCGGTGCGGATGAGGTGGTTTTGCAGCTTCGAGGTGCGCCGCATGCGGTTCACCCCGGCGATCAGGTAGATCAGCGCCCCCACCAGCGGCGACAGCAGCATGACGCCGACCCAGCCGATGGCGGAGCGCACATCCTCCTTGGTCATGGCGGCGTGAATGGCGCCCACCGTGCCGGTGATGATGGAAAGCGCCGCCAGGATATGCGGCCAGTAGTGGCTGAGGAGATCGAACATGGCGATCCCTATATAGGACGGATTTCCGGTTGCGGCATCGGGCAGCCGCAAGGAAAAGACGCAACGCGGCATCTTGCATTGCGGCTTTGGCGCCGCGCCATTATATGCGGGGGCGAACACGGCAATGAAGCCGGTCCGGAATGGATGCGATGGTGCAAAAGGTCTCTCTGGGCCGCCTGAAACTCGGTGACTTCCGCAATTACGCCGATCTTTCCCTGCGCTTTGCCCCGCGCCATGTGGTGCTGACGGGCGATAACGGCGCGGGCAAGACCAACCTTCTCGAAGCCGTGTCCTTCCTGTCGCCCGGCCGCGGTTTCCGCCGCGCTCCCTATGGCGATGTGGCGCGGGTGGGGGCCGATGGCGGCTTCACCGTCTTCGCCGAAGTCGAGGGCATGGCGGGCGAGGTGGCGATCGGCACCGGCACCGAAAGCGGCGAGGAATCCGCCACCCGCAAATTGCGGCTGAACGGCACGGCGGCGCGCACCATCGACGAACTCACCGATCACCTGCGCGTGTTATGGCTGACGCCCGCCATGGACGGGCTGTTCACCGGCCCTTCCGCCGACCGGCGGCGCTTTCTCGACCGTCTCGTGCTCTCCCTCGATCCGGCGCACGGCCGCCGCGCCTCCGATTTCGAGCGCGCCATGCGCAGCCGCAACCGGCTGCTATCCGAAGGGCGCTTCGATCCCTCCTGGCTTTCCGGCCTCGAAACCCAGATGGCGGGGCTTGGCATCGCCATGGCGCTGGCGCGGCAGGAAATGCTGGGCCTGCTGACGACGCTGATCGGAGCGGAAGGCGAGGGCGCGCCCTTTCCCCGCGCGTCGCTTGCGCTATCGGGCTTTCTCGACGGCGAATTCGAGCGCCCGTCGCTCGATCTGGAAGACCTCTATGCCGAGATGCTGCGCGACGGGCGCGGCCGCGACGCGGCGGCGGGCCGCACGCTGGACGGCCCGCACCGCGCCGATCTTCTCGTGCGCCATCAGGCCAAGGATATCGAGGCCGAACGCTGCTCCACCGGCGAGCAGAAGGCGCTGCTGATCGGCCTCATCCTCGCCCATGCCCGCCTCGTCGCCAATATGACCGGCCATGCGCCGGTGCTGCTGCTGGACGAGATCGCCGCCCATCTCGATCCCGGCCGCCGCGCCGCCCTGTTCGATCTGGTCGATGGCCTCGGCGGGCAGGCCTTCATGACCGGCACCGATGCCAGCCTGTTTTCGGCGCTGGGCGAACGGGCGCAATATTTCACCGTCTCCGGCGGCAAGGTGATATAGAACGCCATGGACGATGCGCTGACCCCCGATGAAATCGAACGTTACCGCCGCCATATCCTGCTGCCGGAAGTCGGTGGCGCGGGCCAGCAGGCGCTGAAGCGCGCCCGCGTGCTGGTGATCGGCGCGGGCGGTCTCGGCGCGCCGGTGCTGCATTATCTGGCGGCGGCGGGCGTCGGCAGGCTCGGCATTGCCGATGACGACCGCGTTTCGCTCTCCAACCTGCAACGGCAGGTGATTCACGACAGCGGCACCATCGGCGCGATGAAGACGCAGAGCGCGGAAGCGGCTATTGCCCGGCTTAACCCGCATGTCACCGTCATCCGCTTCGAGGAGCGCTTTTCGCAGGAAACGGCGCCTCTGCAACTCTCCGGCTTTCATCTGCTGATCGACGGCTCCGACAATGCCGGAACCCGCTACATCGCCGCCGACGCGGCCGAGCGGGCAAAGATTCCGCTGGTGACGGGCGCGGTCGGCCGCTTCGACGGCTCGCTGACGGTGCTGAAGCCCTATGAGACCGGGCCGGATGGCGCGGCCTTTCCCGCCTATCGCGATCTCTTCCCCGAGCCGCCGCCGGACGGCTTCATCCCCGCCTGCGCCGAAGCGGGTGTCGTCGGCGCGCTCACCGGCGTCATCGGCACGCTGATGGCGATGGAGGCGATCAAGCTGATCACCGGCATCGGCGAGCCGCTGGTCGGCCGGTTGCTGCTCTATGACGGGCTGGCCGGGCGTTTCGAGACGGTGAAATACCGGCGCAGGAAAGCGAAGCCTTGAAACCCCTCCCTGCATGCGGCGGGGCAATCGCATGAGGAAAAGACCCCTCCCTAAATCCCTCCCCACAAGGGGGAGGGACTTGAACTGCGGCACCCTTGATGCCTCAAGAGACTGGAAAAGCAAGCGTCTTGCTTTCTCCCCCCTTGTGGGGGAGATGCCGGCAGGCAGAGGGGGTTTTCCATAGGCGATTGCCTTGCCGTTGCCGGGAGATAGGCAAACGGGCGCGGGATGAGGGGCGGGAAGCCAGTAGAAACGTTTAACGCCCCGGCAGCACCCGGTTCGGCGGGCGGTGGCCGTCGAAGAAGGTGCGGATGTTGATGATCACCTTGTCGCCCATGTCGATGCGGCCCTCGATGGTGGCCGAGCCCATATGCGGC
>JBDHTA010000230.1:0-5606 GCA_039808465.1 Rhizobiaceae bacterium
CCGCCCGCATGGTGGCGCTGACCGCGATGAAGGAAGGCGAAACTTCGCCCATTCCCTCGCTGCTTTCCGCCACGCCGCCGAAGGGGCCGAACGGCCATCAAAGCCTCGCCGAGCGCATTTCCGATGCGATGACCCGGCCGAATTGAGGCGGACGATCAGCCATGCGGCCGGTTTGAAGGCGATGCCGCAAAAAACCTAGATTCGCCCCATGGCGGAAGCGATCTGATAGAGCGCGATGCCCGTCGCCGTGCCGACATTCAGGCTGTCGAGGCCGGGCGCCTGCGGCACTCGCACGCTCTGGAAGCGGGACAGGATATCCTGCGGCAAGCCCTCCCCCTCGGTGCCGAGCACCAGCGCCACGCGCCTGCCCGGCTCGACGGCGCGGATATCCGCGCGCCCGGATGGCGACAGCGCCAGGATCGAAAAGCCGCCCTCCGCCAACGCCGCCAGAATAGTCTCCGCGCTTCCCGCCCGGCTATAGGGCACCGCCAGCACCGAGCCCACCGAAACCCGGAGCGCCTTGCGGTAAAGCGGATCGCAGCAGGTCTCGTCGAGCAGCACCGCATCCGCCCCGAGCGCCGCGGCATTGCGGAAGATCGCGCCGATATTGTCGTGATTGGAAATGCCGCAGCAGACGGCGGCAAGCGCCGTTTCCGGCAATTGCCGCAGGATTTCCGCGCAATCCGGTTTCACCGCCCGGCGGCCGAGCGCCAGCACGCCGCGATGCATGTCGAAGCCGGTGATGGCGTTCATCACCGGCGCCTGCGCCACATAGACCGGCACTTCCGGCGGCAATTGCGCCAGCAGACCGGCGACGCCCGCCACGCGGTTGGCGAGCAGCAGCACCTTCTCCGCCACGAAGCGCCCCTGCGGCGCGGCCTCGGCCAGCACCCGCAGCACCACGGTTCCCTCGGCGATGAAGCGATCCTGCCGCCCCGTCAGATCCCGTTCGCGGATATCGCGAAATTCGGCGATGCGCGGATCGTCCGCCGATTCGATCGGGATCGTCCGCAGCGGAGACATGCTTACTGCCCGGCGATATCGATGTCGGCGACGATGCGCCCGACGCCCGCATCGAAGACGAAGGCTTTTCGCGCGCCATCGGCCATGCGGCCGTAGAACAGGATCTGGCTGCCGGAGAGATCGGCGGACTCGATGGCAAAACCATCCGGCAGGCTGACCGCCGCCTTCAGCGGCTGGTCGGAGGGAATGGAGAAGCCTCCGGATGCCGCCGTCACCGGCGCGGGCGCGGAGGAGCGCGTGACCTTGTAGCCGATGGTCGCCAGCACCGCCAGAAGCAGCACGCCCATGATGCCGCCGGAAACCAGTTGCAGCTTCACCATCTTGCGGCGCACGTTTTCCATGGCCGGGTCGAGCGGCTTTTCTTCCTGTTCGTCGAGGTCGGCATTTGACATGACACTGGTCTCGGTTCATGACGGCGGCTTGAAGCCGCGCGCGGGATAACGGAATGAACGAACCCTTTAAACAAGGCGAAGCCAATAGGAAAGTCCTTGAGGCGGGCGAAAGCGCCGGGGGGCGGCTGGATGCCTGGCTGGCTTCGGCGTTGGAGGGCGAATTTTCCCGCAGCCGCATCAAGGCGCTGATCGAAGGCGGCGCGGTGTCGGTCAACGGCGCGGTGCAGACCGAGCCGAAGCGCAAGCTGCGCCCGCAGGACCGCATCGTCATTGACCTGCCCGAACCAGAGGATCCCGAACCACAGGGCGAGGACATCCCCCTCGACGTGCTCTACGAGGACGAAGACCTGATCGTCATCGCCAAGCCCGCCGGTCTCGTGGTGCATCCGGGCGCGGGCAACTGGACGGGAACGCTGGTCAACGCGCTGATCCATCATTGCGGCGACAGCCTGTCCGGCATCGGCGGCGTGCGCCGCCCCGGCATCGTCCACCGGCTCGACAAGGATACGACCGGCGTGATGGTCGCCGCCAAGAACGACGCCGCCCACCGGCATCTCGCCGAGCAATTCGCCGATCACGGCCGCACCGGGCCGCTGGAGCGCGCCTATCGCGCCGTCGTCTGGGGCAGGCCGCGGCAATTGCACGGCACCATCGACGCGCCGCTCGGGCGCGGGGCGGATCGCACCAGACGCGCCGTCAAGCGCGCCGATAGCGAGGATGCCCGCGAGGCGATCACCCATTTCGAGGTGCTGGAGCGCTTTCACGAGCAGCCGGATGCGACGGCGCTCGCCTCGCTGGTCGAATGCCGTCTCGAAACCGGCCGCACCCACCAGATCCGCGTGCATATGGCCCATATCGGCCATCCGCTGATTGGCGACATGGATTACGGCAACGCCTTCAAGACCAAGGCGAACCGGTTGCCGGAGGCCGCCCGCGCCGTCGTCAGCCTGTTCGGGCGCCAGGCCCTGCATGCCTTCCTGCTGCAATTCGAGCATCCCCGCACCGGCGAGGTGATGCATTTCGAAGCGCCGATGCCGCAGGACATGGAAAAGCTGATCGCAGCCTTACGAGGCTGACGCCACCCGCCGCCGTCCGCGAAAATCGGCCAGCACATGCACGAAGACGGCGGCCATGACCAGCGAGCCGCCGATCAGCGTCATGCGGTCCATCCATTCGCCGATGACCAGCCACACCCAGAAGGGCGCCAGCGGCGCGTCTAGCGCCCCAATCAGCGATGTCTCGACCGGCGGCAGCAGCCGCGCCCCGATCAGCAGCAGCGCCAGCCCGGCGGCAAAGCCGAAAATGCCGAACAGCGACACGATGAGGATTTCCACCGGCGGCCAGGCGAAGGGCGAGGCAAAGGGCATCGCCACCAGCGAGCCGAGAAGGGCCGAGACCACCGAGATCGCCAGCATCGGCATCTGCGGATAGCGGCGGGCGAGCAGCGTGTTGATCACCACGAACAGGGTCATCAGCAACGCCAGCACATCGCCGAACAGCCCGCCGCCCGCGCCGGTGCCGACCATCAGCATCACCCCGGCCAGCGCCGCGAGGCTGGCGATCAGCGCCCCCATGCCCGCCCTTTCCTTCAGGAACAGGAAGCCGAGCGCGGCCGCGATCAGCGGCGCGGTGGCGAAGATGATCGCCACATGCGCGACGCTGGTGCGATGCAGGGCGGCGATGAACAGCGTCATGCTGGCGGTGGTGATCAGCGAAATCGCCCAGCCGGGGGCGCCGAGGGAATGGAAATCGCGCCATGCCTGCCGCGGCGAGCGCGCAAGCATCAGCAGCAGCACCGCGCCGCCACCCGAAACGCCGCGCCAGAACAGGATCGTGGCCGTATCCATGGTCACCAGCCGCGTCATCAGTCCGGCCGTGCTGAGCAGCACGGTCGAAACGAAGATCAGCACCAGACCGAGCGTATAGGACGACATTTTCATGACACGACCGTTTCCAGGGGCATGGCGCGCAACGGCGGGCGGCGGTTTGCGCGGCATGCGAAAGATTTCCGAAAGAGAATTGTCTTGTGATAGCAGATTGCTGCTGACAACACTCTGTCAGCAGCGTTTAATCCCCGCAGGAATTTTTGGGGAAACGGCAATGGCCCGGACGGCGCGCATGTTCGAGATCGTGCAGATGCTGCGGGGGGGCGCGCGCGCCGCTGACGGCGCAGACCATCGCGCAGAGGCTCGGCGTCACGCCCCGCACGATCTACCGCGATATCGCCGCCTTGCAGGCGGCGGGCATTCCGGCGGAAGGCGAAGCCGGGATCGGCTATGTGCTGCGCGGCTCGCTCGACCTGCCGCCGATGCGCTTCACCGCCGACGAGCTGGAAGCCATTCTCGTCGGCCTGTCGCTGATCGGTCGCACCGGCGACCGCATGCTGGCCGCCGCTGGGGAAAGCGTTCTGGCGAAGATCGCCGATATCCTGCCCTGCGGTTCGCCGCCGCTCGATCCCTCCCGCGTCATCGTGTCCGGCTGGCACGATATTCCGCCGGGCGCCACCGAAGCCCGGCTGCTGCGCGAGGCGATCCGCGCCGACCGCAAGGTGCTGCTGCATTACCGCGATGCCGGGGGCAAGGCGACGCAGCGCATCGTCTGCCCCATCGCCATGATCTATTACGTCGACAGCCTGCTTCTGGCCGCCTATTGCGAATTGCGCGGCGATTTCCGGCATTTTCGCCATGACCGCATCGAGCATTGCGAAATGCTGGAAGCCTCCTTCGCCCCCGCCGCCCGGCAGTTGCGCCAGCGCTGGCGCGATGAAAACAGCGACGAGCTGGCCTGTTTCGGCGTCGGGCGGCCCTGAGGCCAAATAACGGCCTTGTGATGGCCCCGTGAATCTTGAAACGCTTTTCCGCCGTACTTATCTGTAGATTGGAAAAGTGCGGGGTCGATCAGACCTGCGCTGAAAAGGCCTGCTCGCAAAGGGTGGATTGTTCATCCGGAGGGGCCGAACGATCTTGAAAGGGGGGCGCTATCATGGCCCGCAGCACATTGCCGTCCATTACTGCCGGAGAAGGCGGTCTCAACCGCTATCTCGATGAAATCCGTAAATTTCCGATGCTTGAGCCGCAGGAAGAATACATGCTGGCCAAGCGCTATCAGGAACATGGCGACCGCAACGCCGCCCATAAGCTCGTGACCAGCCATCTGCGTCTCGTGGCGAAGATCGCCATGGGCTATCGCGGCTATGGCCTGCCGATCGGCGAAGTCGTGTCGGAAGGCAATGTCGGGCTGATGCAGGCGGTCAAGAAATTCGACCCCGAGCGCGGCTTCCGCCTCGCCACCTATGCGATGTGGTGGATCAAGGCCTCGATCCAGGAATATATCCTGCGCTCATGGTCGCTGGTAAAGATGGGCACGACTGCCAACCAGAAGCGGCTGTTCTTCAACCTGCGCCGCCTCAAGGGCAAGATTCAGGCCATCGACGATGGCGACCTGAAGCCGGAGCATGTGGCCGAGATCGCCAACAAGCTGAACGTCAGCGAGGAAGAGGTGGTGTCGATGAACCGCCGCCTCTCCGGCGACGCCTCGCTCAACGCGCCGATCAAGGCCTCCGAAGGCGATTCCGGCCAGTGGCAGGATTGGCTGGTGGATGAGAACGACAGCCAGGAAGACGCGCTGATCGCCCAGGACGAACTCGACACCCGCCGCCGCATGCTGGCGCGGGCCATGAGCGTGCTGAACGATCGCGAGCGCCGCATCTTCGAGGCCCGCCGCCTTGCCGAAGATCCGGTAACGCTGGAGGAACTGTCGTCGGAATTCGACATTTCCCGCGAGCGCGTCCGCCAGATCGAGGTGCGCGCCTTCGAAAAGGTGCAGGATGCCGTGCGCAAGGATGCGCTGGAACAGGCCAACGCGCTGCGCGTGGTCGACGCCACCGCCTGATTTGCCGCGATAGACGCAGACATGAAAAAGGCCGGGGAAACCCGGCCTTTTGTGTTTCATGCGTGCTCCGGCCTCAGGGCTCCGCCGCCGTGCCCAGCGCATTCCACGCTTGAATGGCCTTGTTGAAGGCATCGCTCCCGGCCTGCCCCTTTTCCAGCGTCAGCAGCGCCCGGCGGCCATTGCGGTAGGTCACCGGAATGTCGATCCAGTCGCGGGTGCGCAGCAGTTCGAGATTGGTGGCGCGCGCCTCGGGGAAATCGTTGAGCGCGATCATGTGGAAGTCGTCGGTGATCTTGGCGG
>JBDHTA010000231.1:0-5602 GCA_039808465.1 Rhizobiaceae bacterium
CGCGCCTCTGTGCGCAGTTCCAGGAGGCGACGCTATCGGGCAATTTCGCCAAGGCTTTGGAATTGCAGGACCGGCTGATGCCGCTGCACAAGGCGATCTTCATGGAGCCCGGCGTGTGCGGCGCGAAATACGGCCTGCACCGCATCGGCCGCCTGAACCGCATGGTGCGCTCGCCGCTGCTGCCGACGCTGGAACCGGCAACCGAAGCGGCGCTGGATGCGGCGCTGCGGCATGCGGGCCTGTTGAATTAAACCTCTTCTTCACAAGCGCGCTTGCATGTCTTACATAATGACGGCCGCCGTACCTGTCCGGTTCGGCGGTCTTGTCATGTTCGAATGAGTGGATACCGCATCATGGCCCCGAAAGGCAGCGAGCGCAGCGTCAGGAAGATCGTCGCGGAAAACCGCAAGGCGCGGTTCAACTACGAGATCGTCGATACCTATGAGGCCGGGCTGGTTCTGACCGGCACCGAGGTCAAGTCGCTGCGCGAAGGCAAGGCGAATATCGCCGAATCCTATGCCTCGGACGAGGGCGAGGAAATCTGGCTGATCAATTCGCACCTGCCGGAATATTTGCAGGCCAACCGCTTCAACCACGAGCCGCGCCGCCGCCGCAAGCTGCTGTTGTCCAAGCGCGAGATCAACCGCCTGCGCGCCGCCATCAACCGCGAAGGCATGACGCTGGTGCCGCTGAAAATCTATTTCAACGACAAGGGCCGCGCCAAGCTGGAACTGGCGCTCGCCAAGGGCAAGAAGCTGCATGACAAGCGCGAGACCGAGAAGGAACGCGACTGGAACCGCCAGAAGTCGCGGCTGCTGAAGACGGGTTGAGGAATAAAACCACGTCTTCGGCGGTACGTGTGGATTGAAACCCGAACGCGGTGCTCGCCCGTCATTACCCCGACGTGTCGCTTCCTCGCAGCAGCGTGGATTGAAACAGCCGCCGCCCTGAGGGCGCCGTTAGAAAATCGGGTCGCTCCTTCACCGGAGCATGGATCGAACATCATCCGCAGCGCATCGACATCATCCTTGTTCCGCCGCCTCCCGCAAGGGAGGCGGACGGTTCATATGTCTCACGCATACCGCCGCTGATATTCCACCCCGCGCTCGATATGCACCACCGAGCTGCCCACCTTGAAGCGGGAAACCAGTTGCGCCAGCGTGTCGCTGGCTTGCGTCAGGTTCTGCGTCGAAAGATAGGTTTCCTGCACCATCTGCGCATTCTGCTGCGTCACCCGGTCCATGTTGGAAACGGCGGTGTTGATCTCGTTGACGCCGGTGGATTGCTCCTGCGCGGAGGTTGCGATGGCGGTGATGTGCTCGTTGATCGAATGCACCTGCTCGCCGATGCTGGAAAGCGCCTCGCCCGTGCGGTTGACCAGGGAGACGCCGAGCATCACATCCTCGAAGGATTTGTCGATCAATCCCTTGATTTCCTTGGCGGCATTGGCCGAGCGCTGGGCAAGCTCGCGCACCTCCTGCGCCACGACCGCAAAGCCGCGCCCGGCTTCTCCGGCCCGCGCCGCCTCCACGCCCGCGTTCAGCGCCAGAAGATTGGTCTGGAAGGCGATCTCGTCGATGACGCCGATGATATGGGTGATCTTCTGCGACGATGTCTCGATGGCGCTCATCGCCTGCACCGCCTGATTGACCACCTCGCCGGAGCGGATGGCGGCATCGGCGGACTGGCGCACCACGCTTTGCGCCTCGCGGGTGCGGATGGCGGACTGGTCGGAAATCGTCTTGATCTCTTCCAGCGCGGCGGCGGTCTGCTCCAGCGAGCTGGCCTGCTGCTCAGTGCGCCGCGACATGTCGTCGGTGGATTGCGACAATTCGCGGGAATTGGAGGCGACCAGCTCCGAGGCGCGGATGATCTCCGAGAAAGTGCCTTCCAGCCGGGCGACGGAGGTGTTGAAATTCTCCTTCAGCCGGTCGAATTGCGGCGCAAGCCTCGCATCGATGGTGGAGGTGAGGTTGCCGGAGGCGAGATCGTTCAGCGCGTTGTCCAGCGCCTTCAGCGCCTCTTCCTGCTCGGCTTCCAGCGTCATGCGCTGCTGCTCGGCCTTTTCGCGTTCCACGGCCAGCGCGTCGAGATAGGTGGAAATCGCGTAATCCATGTCGAGGAAGGCGCATTTCAGGATCGCGGCAAGACCGGCGGAAAGCTTGCGCGCCTTCTTGTCGAGCATGAAGCCCTTGAGTTCGCTGGCGATGACGGCGCGCAGGATCTGCTCCACCACCAGCGCGTAGCCGCCGATATACCAGCGCGGCTCCAGCCCGAGGCGGGCATGGGTGTGGCCGATGGTGGTGACGCTCTTGACGTAATGCTCATCCAGCTCGCCAGCGGCCAGGCGCGCCCAATGCTTCTTCTGCATGGTCTTGGCATGGCCAATATGGGCGTCGTTGGAGAAGAAGCGCGCCGTTTCCGGCACGGATTTCACCCTGGCGTAAAAATTGTCGAGCGCGAAATCCAGCGAGCCGTTGATGGTGCCGGAGATCTCCGAGAGGACGCGGGTGGTTTCCGCATCCATGC
Organism: Rhizobiaceae bacterium; assembly: GCA_039808465.1. Lineage (GTDB taxonomy): Bacteria > Pseudomonadota > Alphaproteobacteria > Rhizobiales > Rhizobiaceae > Metarhizobium. The sequence continues at coordinate 2,530 of JBDHTA010000231.1, forward strand.
CCAGAAAGGCAAGACGTTCGCGCAATTGGGAATTTCGGGCAGGATGGGGGCTGGTCATCGGATTGCTCGCCAAGGTCTCGTCTTCCTGTCGGTCAGGCGGGAAAGCATGAGAAGAAGCCCCATGCCGGTGGTCGAGCTATTGTAGAATTTATGTTTAAAGGCGCCTTAATGCCCCATCCGATTTTTGACAATCGCCAAGAGGCGGCGCCGGTCATTCGCCGCCGCTGCTCTCCTGCGGCTCGGGGGCGCGGGGCGCGCGCTCGGACGGGTCGCGGCCGATTTCGGCCTTCAGCGTCGACAGATCGATGAAATGGTCGGCCTGGCGGCGCAGGTCGTCGGCGATCATCGGCGGCTGCGTGGCGAGCGTGGAAACGACGGAAACCTTGCGGCCCTTGCGCTGCAAGGCCTCGACCAGCGTGGTGAAATCGCCGTCGCCCGAGAAGATCACGAGGTGATCGACGGTTGCCGACTGCTCCATCGCGTCGATGGCCAGCTCGATATCCATGTTGCCCTTGATCTTGCGCCGCCCCATGGAATCGGTGAATTCCTTGGCGGGCTTGGTCACCACCTTGTAGCCGTTGTAATCCAGCCAGTCGATCAGCGGGCGGATGGAGGAATATTCCTGATCTTCGATCAGCGCCGTGTAATAATAGGCCCGCAGCAGATAGGCGCGATTCTGAAAGGCTTTCAGCAGTTTGCGATAGTCGATATCGAAGCCGAGACTTTTGGAGGCGGCGTAGAGATTCGCGCCATCGATGAAGAGCGCAATTTTCTCGCGGGGGTCAAACATCGCCGATGCGGTTCCCTGTCGTTGGAAACTTGGAAATTCAGCGCGCTCCGCGATCTGCCGTCAGGGCCTATGCAGGATACCCGTTAAATCTCTTAGTTTATAAATTATTGATATACTGTTCATTTAGGGCAGCCCGCGCAATATTCCAAGCAACCAGCAGTGGAATGCGACGTGCGGCGGGGGCGCGGCTCCGGCTGGTCCCGGAAAAGGAAGCGGCGCTTTCGGCCAAGGAGAACTTGAATTTTGGTCGCTTTGACTGTATCGGGCGTGCTAAACATGAAAAAATAAACGATGAAGGACAGGCAATGGCCCGCGTCACGGTAGAAGATTGCATTGACAAGGTGGACAATCGTTTCGAGCTGGTTCTGCTCGCGAGCCACCGCGCCCGCCAGATCTCGCAGGGTGCTGGCATCACCATTGATCGCGACAACGACAAGAACCCTGTCGTCGCCTTGCGCGAGATCGCCGACGAAACCCTGTCGCCCGACGACCTCAAGGAAGATCTGATCCACTCGCTCCAGAAGCATGTCGAGGTGGACGAGCCGGAACACGATCCGGCCTCGATGATCAGCGCGCAGACGGGTGCCGCCTCCGGCGCCGAAGGCGGCGAGGAGGACGAGGATCTGCCGGAAACGCTGACTTTCGACCAGATGTCGGAAGAAGAGCTGCTTGCCGGTATCGAAGGTCTGGTTCCGCCGGAAAAGAGCGACGACTACTAAGTCCTTTCCGGAAAACGGGCTGTCCGGGGCGGCTTTCCGTTTCGTAAGGAAGCGGAAACCATCGCTGCGGCAACATTCTCTTTTCCATGCGGTTTTTGCGTTGCAATGATACGCGCCGGTCTTATGATTGGCGCGTTTTTTATATTCCCGGAGTGGCCTTGGAATGATGCGGCAATACGAGCTTGTCGAACGGGTTCAGAAATACAAGCCGGATGCCAATGAAGCGCTGCTCAACAAGGCTTATGTCTATGCCATGCAGAAGCATGGCCAGCAGAAGCGGGCGAGCGGCGACCCTTACATCTCGCATCCGCTGGAGGTGGCGGCGATCCTGACGGAGCTGCACCTCGATGAATCGACCATTGCCGTCGCCCTGCTGCATGACACCATCGAGGACACCACCGCCACCCGCGCCGAAATCGACGAGCTGTTCGGCGAGGATATCGGCGCGCTGGTGGAGGGCCTGACCAAGATCAAGAAGCTCGATCTGGTCACCAAGAAGGCCAAGCAGGCCGAAAACCTGCGCAAGCTGCTGCTGGCCATTTCCGACGATGTGCGCGTGCTGCTGGTGAAGCTCGCCGACCGGCTGCACAACATGCGCACGCTGGAGCACATGAACCCGGAAAAGCGCGCCCGCATTTCCGAGGAAACCATGGATATCTATGCGCCGCTGGCCGGGCGCATGGGCATGCAGGATATGCGCGAGGAACTGGAGCAGCTTTCCTTCCAGTATATCAACCCGGAAGCCTATGAGACGATCACGAAGCGGCTTCAGGAACTTTCGGACCGCAACGAGGGCCTGATCAAGAAGATCGAGGACGAGCTGCGCGACCTGCTGGTCGCCAACGGGCTGACCAACGCCTTCGTCAAGGGCCGCCAGAAGAAGGCCTATTCGGTCTTCCGCAAGATGCAGTCGAAATCGCTGTCCTTCGAGCAGCTTTCGGATGTCTATGGCTTTCGCATCATCGTCGACGACATTCCCGCCTGTTACCGGGCGCTCGGCATCGTCCATACCCGCTGGCGCGTGGTGCCGGGGCGGTTCAAGGATTACATCTCGACGCCGAAGCAGAACGACTACCGCTCGATCCACACCACCATCGTCGGCCCGTCGAACCAGCGCATCGAGCTGCAATTGCGCACCCGGCGCATGCATGAGATCGCCGAATTCGGCATCGCCGCCCACACGCTCTACAAGGACGGCGCCAGCGGCGGCGACGCCGAATTGCTGTCGCGGGAATCCAACGCCTATTCCTGGCTGCGCCACACCATCGAGGCGCTCGCCGAAGGCGACAGCCCCGAGGAATTCCTCGAACACACCAAGCTGGAGCTGTTCCAGGACCAGGTCTTCTGCTTCACGCCGAAGGGCAAGCTGATCGCGCTGCCGCGTGGCGCGACGCCCATCGATTTCGCCTATGCGGTCCATACCAATATCGGCGACACCACCGTCGGCGCCAAGATCAACGGCCGCATCATGCCGCTGGTGACCCGGCTCGGCCATGGCGACGAGGTGGCGATCATCCGCTCCGGCGTGCAGGTGCCGCCCGCCGCCTGGGAGGACATAGTGGTG
>JBDHTA010000232.1:0-5599 GCA_039808465.1 Rhizobiaceae bacterium
TCGTCCTCTATGCCGCCTATCGCATGCTTGCTGGCTGACTGTCCGCCGCGACGGCGAGCACGACGATGCGGGGGGAGAGGCAGAAGCAGAGCCGCACCCTGCGGCCGTTCGCGGCAAGCGCTTCGCCTCGCGAAAGATCGGCGCTGATGTGCTCGTAACCGAGGATTTCCCCGTCAAGCGGGTAGACGGCCTTGTAGGTCGCCTCCTTCGCGCTGAAGAGAACGCGGGTGGCAAGACGCGCGTCGACACCGGCGAGAACATCGCCGGGCATCGTCACGAGGGCGGCGATGTCGCCCGGCAGCGGTTCGGCAGGCTCGACATCGATACCGAGTGAGGAAATGCCGGTCTTACGGGCGACGGCGGCGGCGGCCATCTCGTCATCGTGCGCGAGCGAGCCGGTGAAACCCGCTGGCCAGAGCGGGGCCCCAGTGGGGGAGCGCCCGATCGGGACAGCGTCTACACCCTCCAGCGCCAGCAATTGCCGGGCAAGGGCGCGGGCTGTGCCGCTCTCGCGCCGGGCGGCGGGCTGGCGGGCGGGGAGGGCGCGGGCTTCTTCCGGCAGAAGCAGCGTCTCATCGCCCTTGCGGATCAGCCGGCATCCGAGGCGGACACCGGGCGGGGCAAGCTTTTCCATGGCCGCCAGCAGCGCGGTTTCCTCCGCGCTGCCGCTCATGCCTGCGCAACCGGCTTGACGAAGCCGTACAATTTGGCGGGATTGCCGCGCCAGATCGAATAGGGCTCGAGAATTTCCCCCTTCATCACGAAGCAATCGACATCGGCGATGGAGCCTTCGCCCATGGTGACGCCGTAATGGACGAAGGCGGCGGGAGCGAGCGTGCAGCCCTTGCCGATGCGGATATGATCCGACTTGAAGGCGCCTTCCTCCAGCGAATGCGCCTGGATGACGCAGCCTTCGTTCATCGTCGCATCGTCGCCGATTTCCACCAGCGAGCGTTCCGTGAGGTTTGCCCCGCCGTCATAGACGCGCCGCCCCACCTTGACGCCGAGCGCGCGAAGGATCATCGGGCGGAAGGGGGTGCCCGCGAACAGGCGCGTGATCGGGGAGTCCGACAGTTTCCAGTGGCGCTCGTGCCGCCAGAAGGCCACGTCGTAGATCGTCGTCACATGCGGCTGCAAGCGCCGGAAGCCGAGGCTTGCCCATTCCACGAGGATGTAGAAGGGAATCGTGATCGCCGCCGTCAGCACCACGGCGGAAAACAGCGCCGCCGCGGCCCATTCGGTGTAATAGTTCAGAGCCCGGTCCCAGATCGCCAGCGTGGCGAACAGCATGCTCCATTGCACGGCGAGGAACATCATGGCGGTTGCCAAATTATGCCGGTTTTTGTGCGGCAGGCGGGCGCGGCGATCCTCGTCGCTGACCCCCTGGATCAGTTCCTTGTCGCGCTTGACTATGCGCGGGATCTCGAAGGGCGGCGAGCCGAGCAGGCCGACATTTTCGCGCAGCGGCCCATCGACCGGCACCATGACCTTGGTGCCGAGCAGGACGTTTTCGCCCGTGCGCCCATCCGGCGGGTAGAAGATGTTGTTGCCGAAATAATTGCGCTCGCCCACCCTGGTATGCTCCAGCCGGAAGGCCGATGCCGACTTGTGGACGTTGATCATGTAAAGCCCGTCGGAAACCATCGTGCCGGTGCCGATCTCGCACATCAGCGGATTGTCCTGCTGCTGGTTGCTGCCGAAATTCGAGCCGGTCTGCACCACCGTATTGAGGCTCCAGCCCAGCGCCCGGATGTAATGGACGATGGCGGAACTGTCGCCGAAGATCAGGTTGAGGATCCGCGCATTGGTGCAGGCCTCGACGATGGATTGCAGCCAGAAATGGAAGCCGTAGAGCCGGTACGTCCGCCCCGGCTTCAATACCATGCTGAACAGGCGCGGCAGGACCAGCGCGGCAAACAGCGAGGCGGCAATGAAGGCGATCAGCGTGAAGGTGGTGCCGATGGCGACGACCCCGATCGATTCCTGGTAATCGTCGGACACGTTCTGCCAGTAGCTGTGAAACCACAGCGGAAACGGCGTGACGATGGCAAACATGGTGACGAGCTGCACGGTATCGTAAAGAATGCGCCGCGCCTTGGAGAGCGTGACGCCGGGCACCTTGCAGTAATCGGCGCTCGCCGGTACGGCGGGCGAGCCGTGCCAGTGCGCGCCATCGGGAACATGCTGGCCGCGTTGCAGCGAGGAGGCGTGGCCGAGCTGGGCATGGTCGCCGATCGAGGTGCCGATATCGATCATGCAGCCGACGCCCACAAAGGCGTCGCGGCCGATGGAAATCGGTCCGGTATGAATATAGCCCGCTTCGGCGCGATAGCCGAGAATCATCGATTCCCGGCGCAGGATCGAGTTTTCGCCGATGGAAATCAGGTCGGTGCAGACCGGAACCGCACGGCATTCGATGGTGGTGCCGCGCCCGAGCCGCGCGCCGAGCAGGCGCAGGTAGAGGCTGTAGAGCGGGCTGCCCCGGAAGAGAACGACCGGCGCCGTGCGGATCAGCGTCTTCACCACCCAGAAGCGATAGTAGCGCAGCCCCCAGATCGGAAAGCTTTCCGCCTGCCAGCGCCCGACCAGCAGCCATTTCATGACGACGGCAAAGCCGGACATGCCGAAGAACACCGCCGCCGAGAGGATGGCGCAGCGCAGATAAAGCTGCCCCGGCTCGTCCAGCATGTCGTAAACCCAGTTCAATCCATAATTCAGGAACCAGAGGGAGACATAGCTATAGAGGCCGTAGAAGGCGAGTTGGGCGGCGCCGCAAGCCCAATAGGCGAAATCGGAAGCGCGATGCGTCAGGCAGGGCTCCTCGATCGCAGCCGCCTCCTCTTCCGGCCCGCGCAGATGCCGGGCCAGTCCCGATATCGTCGGGTGCATGTAGATATCGCGCATGGACGTGGTCGCCCACTCCCTGCGCGCGCGCAGCTTGGCGCAGAAGCGCGCCATCAGCAGCGAATTGGCCCCGAGATCGTCGAAGAAATGATCCTCGACATAGATATCGTCCATTTTCAGGATTTCGGATAGCGCCTGCGCGAGAAAGCGCTCATCATCGGTCGATGGCAGGATTTCCCGGCGCTCGTCACTTCCCAGCCTGAGGCTCGTGGGTTTGGGCAGCTTGCGCGTGTCCACCTTGTCGGACACCGTCATCGGCAGGGCTGGCAGCTCCTCCAGGAAGGACGGCACCATATAGTCCGGCAGGCGGCGGCGCAGCTCTTTCGCCAGATCGGCGCGGGCAATCGTATCGGCGCCGGATTTCAGGGCATAATAGCCGACAAGCTCGACGCGGCCGGGCTCAATTTCCCAGGTGGTCACCGCCGCCTGCGCGATGCCCGGCTGGTCGAGCAGGGCCGCCTCGATCTCGCCGAGTTCGATGCGGTAGCCGCGAATTTTCACCTGCGTATCGATGCGGCCGTGATACTCGATCTCGCCATCCGCATTGATGCGGCCGAGGTCACCCGTCCGGTAGATGCGCTGCGAGGGATTGTTCGGCAGGCCGATGAAATCGTGGATGAATTTCTGCGCCGTCAGGTCCGGCCGGTTGAGATAGCCGGCCGCGACGCCGATACCGGCGATGCCGATCTCGCCGAGATCGCCAGGCTCCGCCAGCTTCGATGTATCGGGATCGAGGATGACGATGGAATAGGTCGGCAATGGCCTGCCGATGGTCACCGGGCGTTCGGGCGTGAGATAGCCCATGGTCGCCGTCACCGTCGCTTCGGTCGGGCCGTAGGTGTTGAGGATCTGCCGGTCCGGCTTCGACCAGCGCGTGACGAGATTGTGCGGGCAGGCTTCGCCGCCGACGAGAATGGCGCGCAGGCTCGGCACGTCGCTTTCGATGGAGGAGAGCAGGGTTGGCGAACAGGCCATGCAGGTGATGGCGTTGGCGCGCAGGAAATCCGCAAGCTCCTCGCCGACCAGCGTCATGCGGCCGGGGGCGGGAACGACGGTTGCCCCGGCGGCGAACGGCACCCAGATTTCCTCGGTGGAGAAATCGAAGGCGATGGTCATCCCCTGATAGACGCGATCCTCCGGCCGGTAGCCGTAAGCCTGCGCCGCCACGCGCACGAAATTGCAGATGCTCTGATGGCGCACCGCCACGCCCTTCGGGCGGCCTGTGGTGCCGGAGGTATAAAGAATGTAGCAGATATCGTCGCCGGAGGGAGAAACGTCCGGCGGGGTGTCGTCATGGCGGGCCATGCCGGAACAGCCGCACTCGATGACAACGTGGGGAACGGACAGACCGGCGGCGCGCGCCGCATAGCCGGGAATGGTGACGACAAGGCCGACGCCCGCATCCTCGACGATCAGGGACATGCGCTCTTCGGGAAAGGCGGGCGCCAGCGGCACGAAGGCCGCGCCCGCCTTCATCACCGCGAGGATGGCGATATAGGTTTCGGCCGAGCGGTCGAGCAGCAGCGCCACGCGGCCGCCGGGCTTAACGCCGCGCTCGATCAGCAACCGGGCGAAGCGGTTCGCCTCGGTATCCATGTCCCGGTAGGTCCACACGCGATCCCCGTCGATGACGGCGGGGGATGCTCCGCAGGTTTCCGCAAGCCCTTCGAAGAGACGGGACAGCCGCTCTTCCGGCTGGCCTGCGAGCGGCGAATCCGGGCCGCGCAGGATCTGCGGCATCAGGCCGCTTCCCGTAGCGTTCAGGCCACCCTGATTGAGACCGCGCAAATGGGTTTCCGCGTCGTTCATGTTCAAAATCCTGCTTGTGCCGTATGCGGCGACGCGGGCGTCTGGCAGGTGAGCCCTTGCCAGCGCGGGACCATTCGAATCGTCCGGCGGGACCTTACAGCCGTCATCGTCGCGATGGCGCCATACGCCCGCTTTTGCGAAAAGAAAAGCAGGTTTCAGGCGCAGGAAGCCGAAATGAAATCAAATTCCCGTGCTGTGTTTTCCGTACAAGGAATGAGAGCTATGGCGCGCAAGCCGGTTTAAAATCGGTCTATAACCAAGGTCTTCATTTCGTTGGAATATCTGTAAAGGCTCGCCTCTTCGGCAGCTTCGAGCGGATGCACGCTCGCCATCCGGTTAAAGAAGGCTCCGCTCACCGAACCTGCCCATCTTGCCGTCCCGCGCGGGAAGTCGACGAACGCTCGCTCAGACTCGTGAATGGCCGAGCTTTCCAAAGCTCTTAAGCAGCCAGTGATTCCACGTTGGCGGTAATTCTCTCAGGAGGCTTCAGGTTTTATTTAAGGCGTTGATTTTCAAGACTTTAAATGGTCGGAGTGGAGAGATTCGAACTCCCGACCCTCTGGTCCCAAACCAGATGCGCTACCAGGCTGCGCTACACTCCGTACCGTCAGGGGCATCATTGGGCGCCTCTGCTGCGATGGGAGGGCAATACACGCTTCGGTCTGAGACCGCAACACCAAAATCAGGCGCATAGGGGCCGAAAACGAAAGCGGATGGTGAAAAACGCCGGGGAGGCGGAGGCGTCCCCGGCGTTTGAAAAATCAATGCAGGATCTGGCTGAGGAACAGTTTCGTGCGCTCGTGCTGCGGGTTGTCGAAGAATTCGGCGGGCGAATTCTGCTCGACGATCTGGCCCTGGTCCATGAAGATCACCCGGTTGGCGACCT
>JBDHTA010000233.1:0-5589 GCA_039808465.1 Rhizobiaceae bacterium
GGCCGTCGCGATGCCCGATCCGCACGAGGACGCGGTTGCCGCGCTCGAGGCCGCCGCTGTCACGGCGGTCGAGCCGCAGATGCGGCGGCGGGCCGGGCCTCAGCCACTCGGCGAGGCGCCCCGTGGCCTCGCCGCTCTCCAGGTCGACGGCGTCGATGATCGCAACCACGACCTCGGCATCGAGCGCGCCGCCGGCGGCGCGTCGCGCATCGGGGGCGAACAGGCCTTCGGCCGCGAGGTCGCGCAGGATCGCCTTCAGCACGATCCGTTCGCCGCCCTTCAATCCGAAGGCGTGCGCGATCGTCCGCTTGTCGGCGCGGGAATTTTCGCGCAGAGGCTGCAGCACCTGCGCCCGGCTGATCGGCGCGTGCTCCGGAGGGCGAGGGCGGCGCGCCAAGTCAGGCCGCCGGCTCGTCGGCCGCGGCCTTCGCCTTGGGCTTGGCCTTCGCCTTCGGCTTCGGCTTCGGCTTCGGCTTCGACTTCGGCTTCGGCTTCGGCTTCACCCTCCGGCGCCGCTACGCCATCCGGCGAAACCGGCGCAAGCGACAGCATCAGCGCATGGCCGTCTTCCCAGCGGATCGATTTCAGATTGGCGGTGACGCGCACCAGCCCGTCATCGGCGCGTAGCAGGGTCAGGCCCGCGTCCTCAGCGATCTCGTCGCGCAGCAGCAGCGCGTCGAGCCCGCCCACGAGATCGAGTTCCTCCAGCGCGCCATAGCCGGTTAGCGACAGGAAGGCCGGATTGGCGTGAATGAGCCGGTCTCCGGCATGCACCAGAATCGCCATCGGCATGGCGTCGATATCGGCGGGCGTCATGCCCTCGCTCATCTGCGCACGGGCCGGAATGATCGCGGCGAGCGATTCCTCCAGCGATTTCGGCTCCTCCGTTTCCGGCTCGGCGGCGGTGGCTTCCTCTGCGGGAATGCCGTTGTCCCCGGCAGGACCGGCATCCGCCGTCAAGGCTGCCTGCGGTTCGATTTCCGGAGCCGGATCGTCAGCGATTTCCGCCGCTGCTTCGTTCGGCGCGGGCGGTGCTGCGGCGCCGCTATCCGGCTGCGTCAGCTTTTCCAGCCGCCGCGCGATTTCGCGGAAGGCGGCCTGCTCGCCCGGCGTCAGCGCCTCGCCGCGCGCGCGATTGTCCGGGCGCGAAACGGGGGCGGGTTCGGGCCGCTCGGGCGCATCCATGATTTTCAGCGCCGGAATCTCTCCCCAGGGCATCCGCAGGAAAGGCTGTTCCCCGGGGGCGGATGGAGCATCCGTTGCCGCCGCTTCCGGATCAACGGCAGGCGGCTCGGCGGCCGGTTCGTCTTCCGGCGCGGGCGGCAGCAGCTCCGCATTCGGCTCGTCGTCAATGGCAGCGGGTGGCGCGATCTCGGGCTCGGGGGTGCGGGCCTGGGCGGGAACCTCGCCGATCTCGTCATGGGTATCGGCCGCGCCGGTGCGGCCGCCGAGCGCTTCGGCATCCGCCGCCAGCGTCAGGCCCAGTTCCAGCGGATCGGGCATGGCATCGGCCGGGCGCACGATGCCGAAGCCGCGAAAGCCGTCGAATTCACGGTTGCGCGTATAGGTCGGGAGGGCGGCGAGATCGACCGGCACCCTGAGCGCCGTGCCCTCCACCGGCCAGTAGATCGTCTTGCCTGACCAGGTGTCGCGCTTGCCGAGCAGTTCGGTGATCGCGCCATCCGGATCGAGCTGGAAAAGATGGGCGATATCGGAGAAGGCCATGCCGCGCACCGAGGCCGCATGCGGGCCGACGGCCCTGGCGAACTCGCCTGAGACATCGCTGAACCGCCCTTCGGCATCGATCTTCCACACGAAGCGGATGGCGCGTGTTCCCGTGTTGAAATGGAAGCCGTCTTCTTCATCCCCGGCGGGTTTTTCCGGCAGCGCCGCCATCATCGCGGAGATGGCGGCGGGCGCGATCGGCGGCAGCACGGCAGGGGGCGTCACCTCGCCGTCATCCTCTTCGGCGGCATCCGGCATTCCGTCGTCCGGCTCGATCGCGGTGGCGGTATCCGGCTCCTCCTCGACATCGACGATCTTCGAGACCGTATCCAGCGCCGTGTCGAAGCCATCGCCTGCCTCCACTGGCTCCTGCGTCACGGCCGGAATTTCCGGCTCCGGCGCGGGCGCGGGCGCGGGCTGCGGGGCGAAATCCTCGCTCGGATCGAGATTGCCGATCGTCATTTCGACGACGAACAGCAGGTTGAGATCCGGCTCCTCGCAAATGCGGCCGATGGCGGCGGGCAGATAGCCGCGCCCGGTCGGGATCGGCCGCTTCATCAGCCGGTCGGCATCGTGCCCGACCATGGTGACGAGCGCGCGCGCCGTATGCCCGGTAATGCCGAGCCGTGCGAAACCGGCCGAGGCGGCGATGACCGCGCCATCCTTGCCGAGCACGGCCATATGGGTGTCGTCATCCTCGAAGCCCTCCAGCATCTGGCGGGCGCGCTCGTGAAGCGGCAGCGGCTCGCTGCGCGTCGGCACGGAAAACAGGATGGCGGGCTCGCCCGCAGGGGTCACGATGCGCTCCACCCGGGCCTGGACGCCGATGCGGCGAAAGCCCTGGGCGATGCGGATGGTTAACGGGCGGGCATCGCCTTCCCCGCCGAGTTGGCGGGCGGTCGTTTCCACCTGCCGGAAGGTCACGTCGGCGCGGTTCGGCCCTTCCTCGAGAAAATCGTAGATCGGCCGGTTGGCGAAAAGCCGGGCGCCCGCGCCGTTGGCCCAGAGAACCCGGTCCATCCCGGCGCTGAACAGAACGATCGCTTCGCCACGCGCAAATCCATCGCGCACTTTCCTGTGCACGGCAAGATCGATGAAAGGATACTGGACGACGGGCATGATCGAACCTGTACTGCGCCTGAGTGTCGCAATTATGATCGTTTACTGTTTCTTAATACTCGCTGAGGCGTCGCAAGGTCCAGTCACGTAAGCGTTTTCCATCGAACAGGGTTAACGTATGGTGCGGTGCAAAATTATGTTGCAATGCACAATAAAATGTCCTATATGATGATCATCACAAGAACGAAGCCCGGTTCACGGGCGGCCCGGAAACACACCCAGACACCCGCAAGGAGACACACCATGAGCAAGACCCCCAAGGCTACCGACGTTTTTTCCTTCTCGTCCTTCGATCCCAGCAAGTTCACCGAAAACTTCCGCGAATTCGCCGAGAAGGGCGCTTCGCAGTCGAAGGACGCCTTCGCCAAGATGAAGACCGCTGCCGATGAAGCCGCCAGGACCATGGAAGCCACCATGCAGAGCGCCCAGGCCGGTTCCACCGATGTTGGCCTGAAGGCCATCGAAGCGCTGCGCACCAATGCCGAAAACTCTCTCTCGCACATGGAAGCGCTGATGGGCGTGAAGTCGGCTGGCGAGTTCTTCGAATTGCAGACGGCTTTCCTGCGCAAGCAGACCGAGATTGCCATGGAGCAGGCGAAGTCCATGCAGGCTGCCACCCGCAACCTCGCGGAATCCCTTTCGAAGCCTGCCAAGGACGCAGCCGAAAAGGCGATCGGCTCCTTCAAGAAGTCCTGATCCGTTTCGGATGAAATGCGGCCGGGCTGGACAAAATGTCCGGCCCGGTATTTATTTTTGGCAGGCCCCTTGCCAAAAGCGCAAACACGCCGTATGTGACGGGCCATCGACGCCGGCGGCGTATTGTGCGGTTGTAGCTCAGTTGGTTAGAGCGCAGGTTTGTGGCACCTGAGGTCAGTGGTTCAACTCCACTCAACCGTACCATCTCTCTCCCTCCCTTGTTTCCATCGCTATGCCAAAAGTGCTTGACTTCGATGCTTGATGGAACAAAATAAGAACAATCTTCCCGGCGAGTCAAGCCGTTTCGCATCGGAAACGGCAGGGCGCATCAAGCTGGGGACGCGGCAATTTGGTGAGGGACGGCGTGGTGCGAAACTGGTATGCAGGGGGTTCTGGCGGGGCGGGAAACGCCCTGGCCGATGAACCGTTCGGAGATTTGATGCTCGATCACGCTGAAGCCGCGCGCACGCCGGCGGAGGATTTCCGCCAGTTCGTGAGCGGACGCCGTTTCGCCACCATCATGGCCGATCCGCCATGGCAGTTCGTGAACCGCACCGGCAAGGTCGCCCCGGAGCACAAACGGCTGTCGCGCTACGGCACCATGGCGCTGCCGGAAATCATGGAGCTGCCGGTGGCGGGCGCCTGCGCGCCGACTGCCCATCTGTATCTGTGGGTGCCGAACGCGCTGCTGCCGGAAGGGCTGGAGGTGATGCGGGCCTGGGGTTTCCAGTACAAGTCGAACATCGTCTGGCACAAGGTGCGCAAGGATGGCGGCTCGGATGGCCGCGGCGTCGGCTTCTATTTCCGCAATGTGACGGAACTGATCCTGTTCGGTACGCGCGGCAAGAATGCCCGCACGCTGCCGCCCGGCCGCTCGCAGGTCAATTACATGTCGTCGCGCAAGCGCGAGCATTCGCGCAAGCCCGATGAGCAGTATCCGCTGATCGAAAGCTGCTCGCCGGGGCCTTATCTCGAAATGTTCGGGCGCGGCGTGCGTCCGGGCTGGGCGACCTGGGGCAATCAGGCGGACGAATCCTACGAACCGTCGTGGAAGACTTACGCTTACAATTCGGCAAGCGATCAGATCGCGGCGGAATAATCGCCGCCTTTTCATCAGGGCATAGCGCGCAAAACCGTGCGGCTGGCGTCCTCACCAGAATGGCAGGATGCCGTCGCGGGCCATCGCTTCCTCCTGTTCGGCGATATCCTCCAGCGTCAGATCCTCGCCGAAAGTGACGATGCGCGCGGGCAGGCCGATCAGAACGAGAGGGCAGGGGTTGCCGACGCCGCGATGCACGCGGTCCTCCAGCTTGCTCCAATGGGTCGTGGCGGCGCCGAACTTGTCGCCGACGAACAGCGATGCCCAGGCATCGGCGAAGCTTGCGCCTGCCGCCACCCGTTTTTCCACCGCCTTTTTCTGGCGCGGCGTGCGCACCATGCCGAGCGCCTCCAGATCGGCATGGCTGCGAATGCCCTTGTCGATGGCGAAGCGATGCACCATGGTGCGCATCTCGTCCTGCATGGAACTGCCGCGGGTGACGATGATTCCGGCCGAGATCGCGCCATCGGCATGCAGCCGCTTGAAATTCTCCAGATCGCGGTCGAAGAAGGGATCCTTGTTGTTCCATTCGATTTCGAGCGCGATGACGCCGTTCTCGAAACGCTTCACATGGTCGATCTCATGCGAGATCGCCTCGCGGGCGACGCCGTTGATGCGTTTTTCGACGACGAAATTCAGCTTCGTCCAGCCGATTTCGGCAAGGCCGCGCCGCAGCCGCTGGGTTCCCTGCGTTTCACCGCCGCCCGAGCCGATGATTTCCTCGATGGGAATGGTCAGGCCGCCGATCACCCGTTCGAGATCGGTCACGGCCTGGGGAAAATCGACGCTGAGAATGGCCTGCGCATGCGAGTGGATTTCGATCTGGAAGCCCAGGGTTTTCAGCGTGTCGAACATCGCAAGCCCGCGTGAAATGATTCGGAGCGCCATTGTAACGGAGGCGCACGCCGCTGCGTCAAAGCAAAAGCCGCCCGCGTGGCGCGGACGGCTTT
>JBDHTA010000234.1:0-5584 GCA_039808465.1 Rhizobiaceae bacterium
ATCTCGCCCGCCTCGCCATAGGCGCCACGATAAGGGGCACCGTCCACGATCAGGCAGCCACCGATGCCGATGCTGTGATAGACGAAGAAGAAGGTTTTGTACCGTTGGCCGATGCCGTGATGCCTCTCGCCGATCGCGGCGGCGGTCGCATCGTTGGTGAGCGAGACGGGCAGCCGGACCTGTCGGCTGAGCTTCTCTGCGAAAGGATAGCCTAGCCACTCCGGTGAATTGTCCGGCGCGATCTCGGTCAGCGCGCCTTCGCGCACGATGCCCGGCAGTGCGACGCCGATCCCCGCGCAAGCCTCCCGCGGCACCGGCGTCGCCGACAGCAGCTTCTCGATGGCGCGTTCGGCGATGCCGACGGTAATGGCCGGTTGTTCGCCCTCCAACTCGCTCGTGTATTCGCTCAGGATGCCACCCTCCAGGTCGGTCGCCAATCCGACAAGATGGTAGGGCTCCAGATGCAGCCCGATGGTGAATCGGCCAAGGCGATTGATGGAATAGAGGGTGGGACGGGGGCCTCGCTGTCCGGTCACCCTCTCGCGCTTGACCACGAGACCTTGTGTGACAAGCTCTCCCGCGATGTTGGAGATCGCCTGGGCTGTCAGGCGCGTCCGCTTGGCGATGTCGGCCCGTCCGATCGGGCCGTGATCGCGGATCGTATCCAGCACGATACGCCGGTTCAGTTCCGCTGCAAATTCGAGATTGGTCCCGCGCGCCAGAGGCGCTACGCGGAATGGATCGTCTCTCGATATCGCCATGGGACGAGCCTCAATGTTATGCAAACGAATAGCGTCGGCTCGCGACATATTCGCCGGCAGCCCGCCGAGCTCAGCCGAGCCATTGGCGGATGCAAAAATATGCGATTGCGCCGGGAGTTCAATCTCCCTCCTCTTGACAGCCTATAATTACGCAATCAATTTGCTAATTAATGACATGGGAGGAAGACATGACATTTCGAGCAGTGTGGAATGGCGCCGCCCTCGCTGGCCTTCTGGTTCTGGGCAGTGCGCAACAGGCCGCCTCGCAGACGACGCTGAACATCGAAAGCTGGCGCAGCGACGATGCGACCCTTTGGAACGACGTCATCCTGCCGGCCTTCATGAAGGAACACCCGGACATCAAGGTTGTCTTCACCCCGACGGTCGCCGCGCAATACAACAGCGCGTTGAACGCCAAACTCGAGGGAGGGACCGCCGGGGACCTGATCACCTGCCGGCCGTTCGATATCTCGCTCAACCTCTACAATCGCGGTTACCTCGCAAGTCTGAACGATTTGCCCGGCCTTCAGAATTTCGACCAGCAGGCCCGCGGCGCCTGGAGCACCGACGACGGCTCGGTGACCTACTGCGTGCCGATGGCCTCGACGATTCTCGGCTTCATCTACAATGCCGACATTTTCGACGAACTTGGCCTCAAGGCTCCCACCACAATGGACGAGTTCCACGCGGTTCTGGATGCCATCAAGGCGAACGGACACTACGCGCCGCTCGCTTTCGGGCTTGGCGACGCATGGGTCACACCGCTGCTGGCATTCCATAACCTCGCAGCGAGCTATTTCGGCGGAGAAGAGGGGCGGCAGGCCATCCTCGACGGCAAGCTGAAATTCACCGACCCGCCCTTCGTGAAGCTGCTGACCGAAGTCGCGAGCTGGAAGAACTACCTCGCGGATGGCGCCGAAGTTCAGAAGAACGCCGACAGCCGGCAGCTCTTCCTTCTTGAGCGCGCGGCGATCTATCCGGCCGGGTCATGGGACATCGCGCCGCTGACCAAGGAAGCCAGCTTCAAGCTGGGGGCGTTTCACGCGCCTGCGCAGGCCGCGGGCGACAAATGCTACATCAACGACCACGCGGATATCGGCATCGGCTTGAACGCCAAGAGCCCCAACGCGGCGCAAGCCCGGACTTTCCTGGATTGGGTGGCGTCGCCGGAATTTGCCTCATTGTATGCAAACGCGCTGCCCGGTTTCTTCCCCCTCTCGAAGACGCCCGTCGCGGCGGATAACAAGCTTACCTCGACGTTTGCGTCCTGGCGGCAGGAATGCGGTTCGACGATCCGCTTCTCCTATCAGTACCTTTCACGCGGGGAGCCGACGCTGGAAAACGATATCTCCCGCGTGACCAATCTCATGTTGCGCGGCCAGATCACGCCCGAAGCGGCCGCAGCCGACATCCAGTCCGGGCTGGACAAGTGGTACAAGCCGCGCGGCCAGTAAAATGACCGGCGCTCCGGAGCCGATGTCTCCGCCAGCCAGACCGAAGATCCCGGCGCATATCGTCATCTTCCTTGCGCCGGCGTTCCTTCTCTACACGATCTTCATGGTCTGGCCGCTGTTCGATTCGATCCGGCTGGGTTTCTATACGCAGGATCGGGCCGGGCAGCTCGAATTCGTGGGGCTGGGCAACTACGAACGGCTGTTCTTCGAGCCGGCGTGGTCGGATCGTCTCTGGGGCGCGCTTTATAACAACGTCATATTCTTCATAATCCACCTTCTGGTGCAGAACCCCGTGGCCCTGCTCCTCGCGGCCCTGCTGTGCCGGCCGGTGCTCAGATTGCGCGGGTTCTACAGGACCGCAATTTTTGTTCCGGTGCTGCTTTCCCAAGTGATCGTCGGATTCATATGGCAACTCATCCTGAATCCGCTTTGGGGCGTCTCCCAGACCGTGCTGGGCCTGATCGGCCTCGAGGGTCTGTTCCGCCCCTGGCTCGGCCTCGAAGGCTCCGCGCTTATAACGCTGTCGCTGATCTCGGTCTGGCAGTGGGTCGGCCTGCCGATGATCCTTTTCCTGGCCGCCCTCCTCGCCGTGCCGGAAGATCTGGTCGACGCGGCAAGGATCGACGGGGCCGGCGACTGGCGCATCTTCTGGTCGATCAAGTTTCCGCTGATCTTGCCGACCGTCGGGCTGGTGACGATCCTCACCTATATTGGCAACTTCAACGCCTTCGACCTCGTCTACGTCATGCAGGGCATCGTCGGCGACCCGAACTTCAGCACGGATCTGCTGGGCTTGCTGTTCTATCGGACTTATTTCGGATTCATCATGCAGCTCGGAAACCCGACGATGGCCGCCGCTGTGGCCAGCGTGACCTTCCTGATCATCCTCGCCGGGCTCGTCGTCTACCAGGTGTTCTGGCAGGGACGCACGACATATCACGAGCTCTGACGATGCTGCACAGTCGCCGCCCGAGCCTCGATGCGATCATCACGCACGTGGTGCTGATGGGATATACGATCATCGTGCTGGCGCCCGTTCTGCTGGTCGTGATCAACTCGTTCAAGATCCGCCGCGCCATTTTCCGCGAGCCGCTGATGCCGCCCACCTGGTCGACATTTTCGCTCGGCGGCTATGAGACGGCTTTTCTGCGCGGCGATTTCGGCCTCTACTTCCTGAATAGCATGATCGTGACGCTCGTCTCGCTGGCCATCATCCTCGCCGTGGGTCTGATGGCGGCGCATGCTCTCGTGGAGTCGGCCTGGAAAGGCGCGCGCTGGATCGTGCTCTACTTTGCCGTGGGACTGATGATCCCGATCCGGCTGGCGACGGTGAGCCTGTTGCAGATGATCGCGGGCATGGATCTCACCAATTCCCTGACCGGCCTGATCATCGTCTACTCTGCGCAGGGCGTGCCGCTGTCGATCCTGGTCCTGTCGGAGTTCCTTCGTCAGTTGCCGCAGTCGCTGAAGGACGCGGCGCGCATCGACGGCGCCAGCGAGTACCGGCTTCTTTTCGAGATCGTTCTGCCGCTGGTGCGCGCGCCCATGGCCACGGTCGCGATCTTCAGCATGATGCCGATCTGGAACGATCTGTGGTTCCCGCTGATCCTGGCGCCGGGAAACAGCACACTGACGGTGACGCTCGGTGCGCAGAAATTCCTCGGCGAGTTCGTCAGCGACTGGAACGCGGTGCTGGCGGCGCTGACCGTCTCGGCGCTGCCCGTTCTCGGCATCTACATGATTTTCTCGCGGCAGTTCATCCGCGGTATTACCAGCGGTGCGGTGAAATGAGGGGTCGTTGTGCAGGTATGGACCCCGGCCGCGCTCCAGCCCCGCGCGACGTGGCCATGAAACGCGAGCGCGCCTTTATCGGCCTCGATCTCGGAGGCACCAACATGCGCGCGGTAGTGGTCGCCGAAAGCGGCCCCACCGGCCTCCAGCTGGCCACTCCCGCCGGTGGCCAGATCCCGGCCGAGCAGCTTTTCTCGCGGGCCGCCGGTCTGATCGAGCGCCTGCGCGCGGACGCCCGCGGCCACGACATCGCCGGCGTCGGGGTCGGCCTGTGCGGCGCGCTTGTCGACGGCGCGAAGCTCGAGCCCGGCATGTCCAACCTGCCGAACCTGGTCGGCATCGACCTCGCGTCCGAGATGCCGCGTCGCTTCGGGCTCCCTTGCCGCTTCGGCAACGATGCGCAGGCGGCGATGCTGGCCGAGAGCATGTTCGGCGCGATCGCCGGCGTCGAAAATGCCGTCTCCGTTTCTCTCGGCACGGGTATAGGATCCGGTCTCCTGCTCGGCGGACGACTCCATCGTGGCGTCTCGTCGCGCGCGGGCGAGATAGGGCCGTGGGTGCCTGATCTCGCGAACGTCCCCACCGAGACGCTGGAGGACCGTGCCGCGCCGGGCAGCATATTGAGGCGCGGCGGACGCGAGCTTGGCGAGCTGCTGGGCTCCGCCGCGACGGACGCTGCGGCGCGGCGGGAGGTTGAGTCCTTCTTTCACCACATCGGCGGTGCACTCGCCAACATCCAGTTGCTGCTCGATCTCGATGCGGCCGTCATCTGCGGCGGCATCACCGGCGCGGGGCGCGCGCTTCGGGATGGCATCTGGACGGCTTTTGCCGCTGCTTGCCCTGAAGGATACCGCCGCAACTTCTCCATCCATCTCAGCGCCTTCGGCGGCTGGGCGGCCGCTGTCGGCGCCGGGTGCTTCTGCATGGAGGAAAGATGAAGTTCACGATCCTCGACACGGCCGAACAACTGGCGGAGCGCGCCGCGGGGGAAATCGTGCGCCGGGTGCGCGCGAAGCCATCGGCAGTCCTGATACTGGCGACCGGCAATACACCCCTGCGGACCTACGCCCGCATAGTTGAGGTCACCCGGCGGGACAACGTCGACTGGTCGCATGTCCGTATCGTGGCGCTGGACGAATACGCGGACATCCCGCGCGACGATCCCCGCGTTCTCGGTGCGTGGCTGGAGCGCGAGATCGTCGGCCCGCTCGGCATCGATGCCGAACGCTTCATCCGCTTCGATCCGGCCGGCGACCCAATCGCGGAGTGTGCGCGCATGGAGGCATGGGTTGCGCGGAACGGTCCGGCGGATCTGGCCATCCTCGGCCTTGGCCTGAACGGGCACCTCGGCTTCAACGAGCCCGGAACGCCATTTGCGTCGTCCACCCACCATCTTCCCCTGACGCCCGAATCCATAGCCAGCAACGCGGTCTACTGGGGCGGCCAGGCCAATGTGCCGCGCATGGCGTTCACGCTCGGCCTCGCGACGCTTGCGGGGTCCCGCAGCATCATGCTGCTGGTCAGCGGCGCGCCCAAGGCCGCCATATTGAAGCGTTGCCTGGAAGGGCCTGTCGGCCC
>JBDHTA010000235.1:0-5558 GCA_039808465.1 Rhizobiaceae bacterium
CGCTCCGTTCCGCCGCGCATCCTTTGCCTTTGCCGCCACGCTCATGCTGCTGCCGCTGCCATCCTTCGCGCAGGATGCGAAAGCCGTGCCGGAAAGCCGCGAGCAGATGCAGCTTTCCTTCTCGCCGCTGGTCAAGCGCACGGCGACGGCCGTGGTGAACGTCTATGCAGAGCGCATGGTTGAGAAGCGCTCGCCGATCTTCGACGATCCCTTCTTCCAGCAATTCTTCGGTCAGCAGATGCCGAACCGCACGGAAAAGCAGTCGTCGCTCGGCTCCGGCGTCATCGTCGAATCGCGCGGCATCGTCGTCACCAACAATCACGTCATCGATGGCGCCGACGATATAAAGGTGGCGCTGGCCGATGGCCGCGAATACCCCTGCGACGTGCTGCTGAAGGACGACCGGGTGGATCTGGCCGTGCTGCGCATCAAGGACGGCAAGGATTTCCCGGCGCTCTCCATCGGCAATTCCGATCATGTCGATGTCGGCGATCTCGTACTGGCGATCGGCAACCCCTTCGGCGTCGGCCAGACGGTGACGAGCGGCATCGTTTCGGCGCTGGCGCGCAATCAGGTGGTGAAATCCGAATTCGGCTTCTTCATCCAGACGGATGCCGCGATCAACCCCGGCAATTCCGGCGGCGCGCTGATCAACATGGATGGCGAGTTGATCGGCATCAACACGGCGATCTTTTCACGCGGCGGCGGCTCGAACGGCGTCGGCTTCGCCATCCCCGCCAATCTGGTGAAAGTGTTCCTGGCGGCGGCGGACAAGGGCGCGGCCAGCTTCGAGCGGCCCTTCGTCGGCGGCACCTTCGAGCCGGTCACCTCGGAAGTGGCCGAGGCGCTGGGTCTGGCGACGCCGCGTGGCGCGCTGGTCATCAAGGTCATTCCCGATAGCCCCGCCGACAAGGCTGGCCTGAAGCCGGGCGAAGTGGTGGCGGCGGTGGACGATGTACCGGTGGAGCATCCCGACGCGCTGCTCTATCGCCTGACCACGGCCGGGCTTGGCCATACCGTGACGCTGAAGGTGCTGGACAACGGCGCCGAGCGCAATGTGAAGATGACGCTGAGCGGCGCGCCCGAGACGCAGCCGCGTGACGAACGGCTGATCGAGGGCCGCAATCCCTTCGCGGGCGCGACGGTCGCCAACCTGTCGCCGCGGGTGGCCGATGAACTGCACATGGCTCCGGAATCCACCGGCGTCGTCGTCATGGATGTCAAGCGCGGCTCGCCCGCCCAGCGCGTCGGCTTTTCGCCGCGGGATGTGATCGTATCGCTGAACGGCACGCCGGTTGAAAACACCGCCGCCTTTGCCGAGGCGCTGCGCGACAATCCGCGCTTCTGGCGCGTCGAGATCGACCGCGACGGCCAGCGGCTGCGGCAGTTCTTCCGATGAGCCTGTTCGAATCGCAGGCGCCGACGCCGCTCGCGGAGCTTCTGCGCCCGGCATCGCTGTCCGAGGTCATCGGGCAGCAGCATCTGCTCGGCGAAGACGGGCCGATTGCCCGCATGGTTGCATCCGGCAAAGTCGGCTCCTTCATCCTGTGGGGGCCGCCGGGCGTGGGCAAGACGACGATTGCCCGGCTGGTGGCGCAGCAATCCAGCATGCGTTTCGTGCAGCTTTCCGCCGTCATGTCCGGCATCGCCGATCTGCGCAAGGTGTTCGATGAAGCCCAGCGCGACCGCGCCATGGGCCGCCAGACGGCGCTGTTCGTGGACGAATTGCACCGCTTCAACCGCAGCACCCAGGATGCCATGCTGCCGCATGTCGAAAACGGCACGGTGATCCTGATCGGCGCGACGACCGAAAATCCGAGCTTTTCGCTGGTCTCGGCGCTGCTGTCGCGGGTGAAGGTATTCACGCTGGAGCCGCTGACCGGCGAGCCCTCGGAGCTGCTGTTGCAGCGGGCGGAACAATATCGCGGCAAGCCGTTGCCGGTAACGCCGGAGGCGCGGGAGGCGTTGCGCGCGCTTGCCGATGGCGATGGCCGCTACCTGATCGGCATGGCCGAGGATCTGTTCGAACTCGATCCCGCCGAACCGCTGGACGAAAAGGCGCTGGCGGGCGTGCTGCAAAAGCGCATGCCGATCTACGACAAGGCGCAGGACGGCCATTACAACCTGTTGAGCTGCTTCCACAAAAGCCTGCGCGGCAGCGATGTGCATGCGGCGCTCTACTGGGCGGCGCGCATGGTGGTGGCGGGCGAGGATCCGGCCACGATCTTCCGCCGCCTGACCTGCGTCGCCTCCGAGGATATCGGCATGGCCGATCCGCAGGCGCTGGTGCAGGTGGTGACGGCCTGGCAGGCTTTCGAGCGGCTTGGCTGGCCGGAGGGGCGCCTGGTGATGGCGCAGGCGATCACCTATGTCGGCACCGCCCCGAAATCCAACGCCTCCTACCGGGGCTTCGATGCGGCGCTGTCGCTGGCGCGCCAGACCGGCTCCGTGCCGCCGCCCAAGCATATCCTCAACGCCCCGACCAAGCTGATGGAAGAACTCGGCTATCACGCCGGTTACAAATACGACCATGATTACCCCGACGCCTTTTCCGGGCAGGAATTCTTCCCGGACCAACTCGGGCCGCAGACCTTCTACGATCCGCCGGAGCGCGGTTTCGAGCGCGAAATCCGCAAGCGCCTCGACTGGTGGGCGAAGCTGAAGCGCGAGCGTCAGGGCAAGTGACCGGCCGGGAGGCGCGGGCTTCCCGATGGCCGGTCAGGCCCGCGACAGAAATTCCAGCAGATCGCCCGTCAGGCGGTCGCTATCGGTCACGTTCAGCCCGTGCGGGGCGCCTTCATATTCGATCAGCATGGCATCGGCGATTCCGGCGGCGGCCGGGCGGCCGGATGTGTCGATCGGAACCGTCTTGTCGGACGTGCCGTGAATGACCAGCGTCGGAACCCGGAAAGAGGCGAGATCGGGCCGGAAATCCGTTTGCGAGAATGCCGTGGCGCAGGCCAGCGTCGGCTTCAGCCCCGCCTGCATGGCGCAGACGGTTGCCATGTCGATTACCTCGTCGCTGACCGGCTGGGTCAACAGTCCCGCGCCAAAAAATTGCGGAAAGAAGGTGCGGCGGAAGAAGCTGGCCCGGTCCTCGCGGATACCAGCGGCGATGCCGTCGAACGTGTCCTGCGGCACGCCATCGGGATTATCCGCCGTTTGCAGCATATAGGGAACGACGGAGGCAATCAGCGCCGCCGAGATCACCCCCTTGCCGCCGTGACGGCTCATATAGCGGGCAACTTCGCCGCCGCCCATGGAAAACCCGGCGAGCGTGACGTTGTCGGTAGCGCCTGTTGCCTGCATCACATCGGCGAGATCGTCAGCCAGGCTGTCGTAGTCATAGCCGTTCCACGGCTGCCCGGAGCGCCCGAACCCGCGGCGGTCATAGGCGATGACGCGGTATCCTGCCTCCGCGATCGCCATCGCCTGCGGATCCCACATGTCCGCCGAGAGCGGCCAGCCGTGAATGAGAATGACCGGCCTGCCCTGACCCCAATCCTTCACATAGATATCGATTCCATCCCTCGTCTTGACATAGGCCACGCGCCGTCTCCTTCATGATGTGGTGAGACGGGGTAACGGCATAGCGCCCAAGCAGTTCCGCAAATAACCCACGGCAAAAAAAGAGGCGCCACGTGGGCGCCTCCATTCCATCTCTAGGCAGCCAGTGATTTTGTCCCAAAGCGCTTCAAAATTACTTCGTTCGGCCAACTGGAAATGTCCCAGCGGCCACATGAATTTGTCCCAAACAGTTCACGTCTAATTGAAAGCCGGCGGGATCGAGGAACCCACCCCTGGCCGCAGGGGCCGGTTCGGCAGGCTCTCGACTTTATTGGCGACTAATGTCGTGCATCAGAAAGCACGCAGAGACCGAGTGCGATGAGAGACCGCAGGCATACTGCGGCGCTTAAATTGGGCCGCCTTCAGTTGCTAACGTACGGAAGCGTCGTCCGCGGTGCCGCGGCCCGCAGCGCGGACGTTCTCAAGGAGCGGATCAGTGAAACCGCAGTCCGCCGACTGATATGATCCCGTCGAGCTGCTGTGCCTAAACTGACTGTCCCGTAGCAGCCGGAGTGAGCATGACTACGAATTTTTTGATGGGATCGGTCGGAGGCTGGACATCATGCCGATCGCTATGCGCGATCGAGAAGACGGGCCGGACATACGTCGACTTTGAAAGCTCGGCGTCGAACGAGCCTAAGTGAAAGTCTAGGTGATCCATCAAACGCTCACACGCATCCACGCATGCTTGCTGGTTCGAGATGGGGCGATGATGGTAAAGATCGTTCCGAACCTCCATGATGGTTTTAGTCAGACTCATGAAGTCGTTCTTCGTAATCTGCCGGGGCCCCTTTTTGCGGCCGACGAAGATTGAGCCGAACTCGTGCCAATTGTTGCCAAGGAGATATCGAAGCTGTCCGAAGGTCGCGGCCGTTAGAAGTTGAAGGCCGCAGGTCATGCTCAACGTTGTTGTCCGACGGAGGCTATCACCATCTATGTATTTCAGGATGTCGCCGACGTAGTTGGCGAAGTGACTAGAGATCGGCACCTGGTTGACGACCTTGACTGTATTCGGTGCATGCCCTGAAGCCATGGCTGCCCGGATATCCTTCCACCATTCGTCAGTGCCGAAGCGAAGGTACAGTTCATCGGCGAAACGGTTGCGCAGCCCACCTTTGAGAGCGAAGAGGAAGGGGTACATGGCAGCCATTTCCTTCGCCTTCCTGGTGTAGATCTTTAAGATAGAAGCTCGGTCGCGTTCTCCTCCTTTTGCAGCTCCCTCAGCCGCCTCCTTTATGCTATCTCGTAGCAAGTCGGGGTGAAGACGTCCGATGTCGCCGACCATCCAATGTCCCTCTGCTGGTCTTGGCGTGCGTGCAACGAAGTCGAAGTAGTCGTAGGCGAGGGATTCGCGGAATATGGATTTGGCTGTCATCGTTTTCGGTTGACTTGAGTGATCAACACCCTATTATCACAGCTACTCGGTCGGTGGCGACATCACGATGAAGCTGGGCTCGAAATCTCGAGACGCCGAAAGAGTCTAAACATCTTCTGAAGGCATGTCCGGAAACGGGCATGCCTTCGCCCTATGTAGCCTTCGGAAATTAGTAGTCTTTGGGGTAGGCCGGTCGGGTCGCTGAAAGTGCGCCTGTGGCTGTCGAAGCCGCTTACGCTTCGGCCGCAACTACGGGCCATATCCTGTCGGGCGGCGATGGCCCGGCGCGGCATGCTGGCCTCACAAAGCGCTTGAACCCGCCGCCAGTTCCGGACAACGCACAAGGTCCGCTCGCCTCACGATGAACTGCATCGTGTCCTTGCTAGGGAAGGCGGGATCGATTCCGGCTTCACGAAGACGGACGCCGATCCCTTTGACGCCGACTCCCGTCTCTTTCGAAAGCAGCGCGTAGGTGACATAGCAGTTGTCGAACCTACGATACTCGTCTTCGGAGACCGTCCATGTGGGACACCGTGCAGATCGCGACCGGCTCTGCTCAGCCACCAGCGCCCCGGACTTTCTGAGGTAGGCGAAGGCTTCGGGCTTGACGAGGGTT
>JBDHTA010000236.1:0-5497 GCA_039808465.1 Rhizobiaceae bacterium
AATTCGAGAAGGAAACCGGCATCAACGTCCGCTGGGTCATTCTCGAAGAAAACTCCCTGCGCGAGAAGCTGGCGACCGACATTTCGATGAAGGCGGCCCAGTACGACGTCATCACGGTCAACTCCCACCAGACCCAGCTCTGGGGCAAGATGGGCTGGCTGATGCAGCTCAATGACCTCGGCGAAGATTACGACTACGACGATATCATTCCGGCAACGCGCTCCAGCATCAGCGTCGACGGCACCATGTATGCCGCGCCGTTCTACGGCGAAAGCCTGATGACCTACTACCGCAAGGATCTGTTCGAAAAGGCCGGGCTGACCATGCCCGCCAAGCCGACCTTCGACGATATCGCCAGTTTCGCCGAGAAGCTCGACGACAAGGCCAACGGCGTTTACGGCATCTGCCTGCGCGGCAAGCCGGGCTGGGGCGAAAACACGCCGTTGATCTCGACCTTCGTGGCCGCCTTCGGCGGCGAATGGTTCGACATGAAGTGGGAGCCGCAGCTCACCTCCAAGCCCTGGCATGAGGCGCTGGGCTGGTATCTCAACCTGATGAACAAGTATGGCCCTCCGGGCGCCTCGTCCAACGGCTATAACGAAAACCGCGTGCTGTTCAGCACCGGCAAGTGCGGCATGTGGATCGACGCCACCGTGACGGCGGGCTACCTGCTCAACCCGAAGGAGTCGATGGTTTCCGACAAGACGGCGTTCGCGCCGTATCCTGTCACCGCCATCAACCCGAAGGCGGCGGGCTGGAGCGGCGCATGGTCGCTCGCCATCCCGGTCAACTCGACCGCGCATGAGGAAGCCTCCAAGAAGTTCATCAAGTGGGCGACCTCGAAATCCTACGTTCAACTGGTCGGCGAGCGTGAAGGCTGGCTGCTTGCGCCTCCCGGCACCCGCACCTCGACCTACAAGTCGCCCGAGTACCAGAAGGTCGCGTCTTCGTTCTCCGATCAGGTGCTGGCGGCAATCGCCTCGGTTAATCCCGACAAGCCCTCCATCAACGAGGTGCCCTATGTCGGCGCGGGCTTCATCCATATTCCTGAATTCCAGGCAATCGGCACCACGGTCGGCCAGAATCTCGCCGCCGCGCTCGCAGGCAGCAAGACGCCCGAGCAGGCCTTGCAGGAATCCGAGGATTTCGTGAAGCGCACCATGCAGAGGGCCGGTTACTACAAGTAACAGCCTCCCAAGCGCCCGGCCGTGTCTTGCACGGCCGGGTCTCCCTTTGGCAGACAGGCCGGACGAACCCCGTTGCGGGGTTCCGATATGCCGTTCCCATGCGGGCGGCGCGCCGGATGCCGGTAGACAGAATAGGATTCTCCCATGGCTGGAAAACAGATGCGCCTCGCCGGGCGATTTGCTCTGGCGCCGTCCGTTGTCGTGCTGATCATCGGCATGCTGATCCCGCTCCTGATGACGCTCTGGTTCTCGTTTCAATTCTACAATCTCATGAACCCTGCCGTGGGCGGTTTCGCGGGCTTCGAAAACTATACCTATTTCGTCACGGACCCGGCATTCGCGCAGGCGATCAAGAATACGCTGCTTCTGGTGTTCGGCGTGCTGGCGGCAACCGTCATCGGCGGCGTGCTGCTGGCGCTGCTGTTCGACCAGCCCATGTGGGGGCAGGGGATCGTGCGCCTGCTGGTCATCGCGCCGTTCTTCGTCATGCCGACGGTCGCGGCGCTTGTCTGGAAAAACATGTTCATGCATCCGGGCTACGGCCTGTTCGCGTGGATTGCGCTGAAGCTCGGGCTGAAGCCGGTGGACTGGCTCGGCGAGTTTCCGTTGCTGTCGATCGGCATCATCGTGACGTGGGAATGGCTTCCCTTCGCGACGCTGATCCTGCTCACGGCGCTGCAATCGCTCGACGGCGAGCAGAAGGAAGCCGCCCGCATGGACGGCGCAGGCGCCTTCGCGCGGTTCTATTATCTGACGCTGCCGCATCTCAGCCGTGCCATCGCGGTCGTCATCCTCATGGAAACGATCTTCATCCTTTCCATCTTCGCCGAGATTTTCGTGACGACGGGCGGCGGGCCGGGCACGGCCTCCACCAACCTGCCATTCCTTATCTACGGGCAGGCCCTGCTGCAATTCGATATCGGCGCCGCATCGGCGGGCGGCATCATCGCGGTCATTCTCGCCAACATGGTTGCAATCTTCTCCCTGCGTTCGGCAGGCAAGAACCTGACGACGTAAGGAGAGCGACGATGAACCTGCGCCCCGCAACGCTGCACAAGACCATCTTTACCATCGCCGGATGGACTGTCGCCTTCCTGCTGTTCTTCCCGATCCTGTGGACCGTGCTCACCAGCTTCAAGACGGAGGTGGAAGCGATCTCGTTTCCGCCGACCCTGATCCCGAGCTGGACGCTGGAAAACTATACGGAAGTTCAGGAACGCTCCGATTACCTGCTGTTCTTCCGCAACTCCGTGATCATATCCGTCGGCTCGACGGTGCTGGGGCTGTTCTTCGCGGTTCCGGCGGCATGGTCCTTCGCCTTCCAGCCGGGCCGCAGCACGCGCCCGCTGCTGATGTGGATGCTTTCCACCAAGATGCTGCCGTCGGTCGGCGCGCTGGTTCCGGTCTATCTCATCTACAAGAGCACCGGCTTCCTCGACAGCCTGACCGGCCTGACGGCGATCATCCTGATCGGGCATCTGCCGCTGATGATCTGGATGCTCTACACCTATTTCAAGGACATTCCGGTCGATATCCTCGAAGCCGCCCGCATGGATGGCGCTTCGGCGGGCAAGGAGCTGATCTATATCCTGCTGCCCATGGCGCTTCCGGGGGTGGCCTCGACCATGCTCCTCAACATCATCCTGGCATGGAACGAAGCCTTCTGGACACTCAACCTGTCGGTTGCCAAGGCGGCCCCGCTTTCGGCGTTCATCGCCTCCTATTCGAGCCCGCAGGGTCTTTTCTGGGCGAAGCTCTCGGCTGCTTCCGCGCTTGCCATCATCCCCATCCTGATCCTCGGCTGGATCAGTCAGAAACAGCTTGTCCGCGGCCTGACCTTCGGCGCGGTGAAATAAGGAGGAACGACTGTGGGTTCCATCGAACTACGCAACATCAAGAAGTCATTCGGCCAACAGACGGTTCTCCCGGATGTCAACCTTCAGATTCCGGATGGCGAATTCGTCGTCTTCGTCGGCCCCTCCGGCTGCGGCAAGTCCACGCTGCTGCGCCTTATCGCCGGTCTGGAGGAGCCGACCGGCGGCCATATCCTCATCGACGGGCAGGATGTGACCAATATCGCCCCGGCCAAGCGCAAGCTGTCGATGGTATTCCAGTCCTATGCGCTTTATCCGCATATGACGGTCTACCAGAACATCGCCTTCCCGCTGAAAATGGCGGGCGAGAAAAAGGATGTCATCGACAGGCTGGTGCGCGAGGCCGCCCGTAGCCTCGATCTCCTCAACTACCTGAACCGGCGGCCGCGCCAGCTTTCCGGCGGCCAGCGCCAGCGCGTTGCCATCGGCCGCGCCATCGTGCGCCAGCCATCGGCCTTCCTGTTCGACGAGCCGCTGTCGAACCTCGACGCGGCGTTGCGCGTCAGCATGCGTCTCGAAATTTCCGAGCTGCATCAGAAGCTTGGCACCACCATGATCTACGTCACCCACGATCAGGTGGAAGCGATGACCATGGCCGATCGCATCGCGGTCATGAACGCGGGCAATGTGGAGCAGTTCGGCAGCCCTCTCGACCTCTACCGGACGCCGGTCAACCGTTTCGTGGCAGGCTTCATCGGTTCGCCGAAAATGAACTTCATCGATGGCGCGGAAGCAGGAAAATACGATGCCCATTCGATCGGCATCCGGCCCGAACATTTCGGCGTGTCCACCACGGAAGGCCGGTGGAAGGGCACGGTTTCCCTGATCGAGCGTCTGGGCGCCGATTCCTTCGCGCATGTCGATCTCGGCCCCCTCGGCATGATGACCGTGCGCACCGGCGGCGATTATCCGCTGACGATCGGCCAGGATATTTATCTTTCGCCCGACATGAATTGGATCTATCGCTTCGACAGGCAGGGATTGTCGATTGCCCGCCCGTCGTGATGGCGCGGCGGCGGCATCAGGCGGAACCGGATTCGAATATGGAACGCCTCCGGCTTTTGGCGGCAGGCAGATGTTGACATCAAAGGAAAGACGATCATGCGGAAATGGATCATCGGGGTTGCGGCTGCAACGCTGGCCTTGACGGCGGCAACGGTCTCGAATGCTGAGGACAAGGTGCTGCGCATCGCAACGGAAGGGGCCTTCCCGCCCTTCAACATGGCCCGCGCGGATGGCACGCTGGAAGGCTATGAAATCGATCTCGCGAACGATCTCTGCGAGCGCATGAAAGTGAAATGCGAAATCGTGACGCAGGCCTGGGATGGCGTCATTCCGGCGCTTCAGGCGCGCAAGTTCGATGTCATCATGGCCGCGATGTCGATTACGCCGGAACGCGAGAAGATGGTCGATTTCTCGATCCCCTACCAGCTCGGGCTGATGGGTTTCGGCGCGATGGCGGGCACGCCTGTCGCGGATCTGCCGGGCACCGGCGAAGCGGTGAACATTTCCGCGAACCCGGATAAGTTTGCCGAAGTGCTCGAAAAGTGGAAGCCTGTCCTGCAAGGCAAGATCGTCGGCGTTCAGGGCAGCAGCAGCAATGTGGTCTTTCTGGAAAAATACCTGAAGGACGTGGTCGAAGTCCGCCAGTACGCCTCCACGGAAGAGCATGACCTCGACCTGCTGGCCGGACGTATCGATGCGGTTTTCGCAGCCCATCCCATCATGATGGCCGATATGGAAAAGCCCGAGTTCAAGGATATGAAGATCGTCGGGACCGGCGTGCGCGGCGGCGTTTTCGGCAAGGGCGCGGCTGCCGCGTTCCACAAGGGCGATACCGAGCTGAAGGCGCAGTTCGACAAGGCCATTCAGGCCGCCATTGACGACGGAACGGTCAAGACGCTCAGCATCAAGTGGTTCAAGAGCGACCAGACGCCTTCGAACAACTGAAGATCGAGTGCCGGAGATGCCGCACGGGCTTTTCCGGCATTTCCCTGTCAATATCCGCAAGCGGCAAAACAATGCATATTGAAATCAACGATATCGACCGTCTTATCGATGATCTGGCGTCAGAACAGGAAGCGCGTCTGATCGAGATCCGGCGTGACATTCACGCCCATCCGGAAATCGGCTTCGACGTCGAGCGCACGGCCGGTGTCGTCGCGCGCGAACTCGGCCGCCTCGGTATCGAGCATCGGACGGGTGTGGGCCGCACCGGCGTCGTTGGTTTCATCGAGGGCGGGCAGCCGGGCCCGACGCTGTTGTTGCGCGCGGACATGGACGCTCTTCCCATTCACGAGGAAACGAACCTGCCTTATGCGAGCAGGATCGACGGCCGCATGCATGCCTGCGGGCACGACCTGCATACCTCCACATTGATCGGCGTCGCGGCGGTTCTCAAGGAAATGGCGCCGCGCCTGTCCGGCAATATCAGGC
>JBDHTA010000237.1:0-5373 GCA_039808465.1 Rhizobiaceae bacterium
ATCGCCATTCGCGGCTTGCGGGTTGGCGGCGCGTTCCCGTGCACGGTTTCGTGCCGGACGGAAGAGGCGTTGGCATCTTCAAAAAATTGAATGATCAATAAATAGAATATCACCCAGAAGGAGGGTAACAGAATGCGTTTCATCTTCATGAGCGAGGGCGAAACACAGCCCGGTCAAACGCACCAGCATCGCTACAACGAACTCGTCGACGAGGTTCTGGCGGCTGAAGAAGTTGGGTTCGATGCCTTCGGAACGTCCGAACAGCATCTGGCGATCGGCACCGCGTCGGTCTCCTCGCCCGAGGTGCTGTATCCCTATCTGTTCGCAAAGACCTCGCGAATCCGTTTTTCCCATCTGGTGACGCTGCTGCCCACCCGCATCAACCATGCCCTGCGCGTGGCCGAGCGGGTGGCCACGGAGGATATTCTCTCCAATGGCCGCATCGAGCTTGGCGTCGGACGCGGCAATACCTTGCTGGCGCTCCATGCGTTCGAAGTCGATCCGACCAAGAACAAGGGCGAGATGATCGAGGGAATCGAGGTCATTCGCCGCGCGCTGAGCAGGGACACCTTCTCGTTCGTCGGCGAGCACTACAAGATCCCGCCTCGCGGGCTGGTTCCGAAGCCGCTTCAGCGCTCGATCCCGATGTTCATGGCCACCGGCAGCCCCGACTCGGTCCGTCAGGCGGCCCAGCTCGGGATCGGCGCCATGATGGGCGGCTACTATCTCGGCTTCGATTTCGTCAGGAACATGCTCGATATCTACGACGAGGCCCTGGCGGGCGCTGTTCATACCTATCCGGTCAATGCGGAGAAGATCGTCGCGGTCGGCGGCGGCATGCACTGCGCCGAAACCAGCGCCGAAGCC
This sequence comes from Rhizobiaceae bacterium, assembly GCA_039808465.1. Taxonomy (GTDB): domain Bacteria; phylum Pseudomonadota; class Alphaproteobacteria; order Rhizobiales; family Rhizobiaceae; genus Metarhizobium. The sequence continues at coordinate 868 of JBDHTA010000237.1, forward strand.
TATAAATGGGCCGAGACGCTGACCGAAACGACCGTTCTGTCGACGGGCGCTTACGAACAGCTTTCGAAGATGTCCAAGGACTACGAATATATGGGCGCCGTGAAAAACGTCGATTTCCATGACACCAGGTACTTGCTGGAAGATTCGACGGGCTTCATTGTCGGCGATCCCGAGCAGTGCATCAAGCAGGTCCAGCGTTTTGCCGACCTCGGCGCCGATGCCCTCGTGATGCGTATCGATGGCCTGCCGCACAAGGAGCTGATCAAATCGATCGAGCTGTTCGGAAAATACGTCATTCCGACGTTCAAGGACAAGCGGCTGGTGGTGCGCTCCGCCGACGAAAACCTGGCCGAGATTCGCGCCGCCCGCCCGGCGCACTACGCGGAAGTCGAAGCTTTCGAGGCTGCGGCCAAGGCCAAAGCCGAACGGGTTCTCGAACCCGCCGCGGCCGCGAAGTGAGGATGACGCCGATCATGGGAAGCATGCTCGAAATAACCCGCAAGGACGGTATCGTTACGCTGACCTTGGACAATCCTCCGGCCAACGCGGTCAACAATGCCCTGTTGCGTGATCTGGTTTCGACCCTGCGGGAATTGAAGTTCGACGAGAGCGTTCGCGGGGTTCTGGTCACCGGCCGGGGCGACCGTTTCTTCTGCGCTGGCGGCGATGTGAAGGAGTTCGCGGTGATCACCCGCGAACTCGGCAGGGAGCGGGTCCGCCTCGGCTCCCGCCTCAAGACCGGCCTTGCGCAGCTCGACTGCCCTTATGTGGCGGCGGTCAACGGAACCGCGGTGGGGACCGGCATGGAAATGGTCGCGCTGGCCGATTTCAGCGTGGCCTCCCGCACCGCGAAGTTCGGGATGCCGGAGATCAACCACGGCCTTCTTCCGATGGCCAAGGGCATTCAGCAGCTCGTGCGCCGCATCGGCGAGAAGAACACCAAGAGCATTCTGTTCAAGGGTGACATCTTCGGGGCCGACCGGGCGCTTTCGATGGGGATCGTCGACGAAGTCGTCGAGCCCGATCAGGTGCAGGCGCGGGCCCGCGAATGGCTGGAGGAGATGGCGGCGAAACCGCCGCAGCTCTTCCGGGCGTTGAAGCGGATCGTCAGGGATTCGGTGAACCTGTCCGACGAGACGCTCGAGCAGCTTACCGAGCTGGATTTCCATGGGTATTTCCAGACCGACGAGGCCGTTGCGCAGTTGCGCGGCCTCAATGAAAAGAAAGGCTGAGTTGGTCTGACAACCCGCCGTTCTCTACTTTGCCGCGCATCCAGAACCGGAAAAGGGGTGGATGCGCGGCGTCTCGATCCGATGCGGGACGGGCTGGAGCATTCCGATGATCCCGCAGTTTATTCTATTGCAATGGCCCCGAGGAGGAATGGGACTTATGCTGATCAGAGATATTCTGCGCGACGCAGTGGAGCGCTTCCCGTCGCGCGAGGCGGTTGTGGACGGCGATGTGCGTCTGAGCTACGCGGCGTTCTATGAGAGGGTACTCAGATTGGCAGGCTGGCTGACGGAGCAGGGTGTCCGCTCCGGCGACCGGATTTGCATCGGCATGGAGAATTCGGCCGAACATGTGACGGTTCTCATGGCCAGTCAGGTTCTGGGGGCGGTGGCCGTGCCCTTCAACATCCGGATGAAGCCCGCGGCGATCAGGTACATCATCCGCGACTCCGGCGCCCGCGCCGTCATTCTCGATGACAGGGTCGATCTCGCCGAGACTCGGCAGGATACCGCGGATATCGAGGGGCTGCTGTGGGCTGATGCGGGCGAGGGGGCGCCGCGCGGCAACGCATTGGCGTATCACGATTATCTCTCGCACGATCCGCTGGAGACGCTGCCGGATCTCGAGGAGACGCAGTTCAGCCAGATCATTTATACCTCGGGCACGACGGGCAGGCCGAAAGGCGTGGCCATCTCGCACAAGGCCACCTACCATCGGCTCGTCACCTACATCATGAGCGTCGGCCCGGCCTTCGACAGCGGCACGAAAACCCTCGGCGCCGCCCCCCTGTATCATACCGTCGGGATCCATTGGGTCTATCTCCAGACGCTCTTCGTCAACGGCACCTATTATCCCGTGCGCAAGGTGACGAAGGAAACGCTTGCCCTGATGCGCCGGGAGGGGCTGACCTTCATGATCGGCTCCCCGACGCTGCTGAAGATGATGATCAACCTCGCAGACGGTGAAGCGATACCCTCGATGCGCTATATCACCTATGGCAGCGCCGCGGCCGGTCCCGAATTGCTGGAGGCCATGTATGCGACATTTCCCAACGCGTCGATCAGCGAGTTCTACGGCACCACGGAACTTTCCATCCCCTTCGTGACCCCGTCGATGCGGGCGGTTGCGCCGGGCACATTGCGGATGGCGGGCGATTTCCGCGTCCGCATCGTGCGCCCCGGCGGCGATAGCGAGGATGTGGTGCAGCCGGGCGAATTGGGCGAGCTTATCGTTCATCTGGGCAATGCGGGCGTCTTCGAGACCTATTGGGGCCCGAATGGCGAGACGATGAAACGGGACAAATGCGCCGGAGAATGGTTCCGCACCGGCGATGGCCTGCGCTACGACACCGATGGAAACTATTATTACAGCGGCCGTCTGGACGACATGTTCATCAGCGGGGGCGAGAACATTCAGCCCGTGGAGGTCGAGAACGTCATCAACCAGTGCGATGACGTGGTGGATTGCGCCGTGATCGGCGCTCCCGATGCCGTCTGGGGCAGCATCGTCACTGCCTTCGTCGTGCGGTCTCACCCAAGGCTCGACGAGGCTGCCGTCGACAGGCTGTTCATGGAGTCGGATCTGGAGAACTACAAGCGTCCCCGCCGCATCCATTTCGTCGATGAAATTCCGCGAAACCCGAGCGGCAAGATTCTTCGCGCGCAGGTTCGCGACGAGCTGCTGTCGCGTGTGCAACACGAAGCCGCAAGCATGGCAGGCTGATATGTCACGACCGATCGTATCGGGCTCCAGCCCGGAACTGAACGCCCGGGAACTTCTCGAAGGCTACTCCACCGGAACCCTGTCGCCGGTCGAGGTGACCGAAGCCGTCCTGCAAGACATCGGCCGGCTGAACGATGCGCTGGGCGCCTTCGTATCCGTCGACCATGACGGCGCCTTGCGGGCGGCGGGAGAGGCGGAAAGGCGCTGGGCATCGTGGCGGCGGGACAATCCGGCGGCGAACGACGCCGGGTGGCAACGGCTGCCCGGCTGGGGTGTCCCGGTTTCGGTCAAGGACACCATCGAGATGGAGGGGCTGCCGACGACCTACGGCTCGCTTGCCTTCGCAGGGAACCGCAGGCCGGACTCGCCGCTTGTTTCGGCGCTGCGCGAAGCCGGGTGCGTTCTTCTGGGAAAAACCAATACCTCCGAATTCGCCTTGTCCATGGTGACCGCGACCCGGGCAGTTCCGCCCGCGCGCAATCCCTATGATGCGGCTCGCACGGCGGGCGGATCGAGCGGGGGCGCGGCGGCGGCGACGGCAGCCGGTCTCGGAGCCTTCGGTCTCGGCACCGATTCCGTGGGATCGATCCGGCAGCCAGCGGCCTATTGCGGGCTTTATGGCCTGAAGCCGACATTCGGGCGGGTGAAAAACCGGCAGGCCTGGCGCGCCTCTCCCGTGCGCTCCCATCTCGGGCCGCTGGCGAAGCATGTGAATGATCTTGCCTATGCGTGGCGCGTGCTTGCCGGAGACAGAGAACCCTTACGGCCTTTTGAGGCGGCGGCAGCCGGACGCCCTCTGCGGGTGGCTCTTCTCGCGAATGATCCCGATGACGGGTCGGTGCTTTCGGCGGGGCTGGAGCTTCTGCGGCAATCGGGCGTCGCCGATGTCGGCGAAGACCGGCTTCGCCTCCCCGAACCGCCCCGCGTCCACACCCGGGGCGGTGACTGGATCTTCGCGGCCGATCATTACGCCGCCGTCGAAAAACTCGTTCCGGGCTTCATGGAGGCGCATGGGCAGGACTTATGCCCCTACACCCGGCGCATCTATGAGACGGCCACCCGGATTCCCGCATGGGAATATCGCGAACTGATGGCGGCGATCGAGGATTACCGGGTAACGAGCCAGGCGATCTTCGAGCATGCCGATCTCATCATGACCTCCGTGGCGGACGCGCCGCCGATGCTCGACGCATCCGGCAATCTGGACGATCTCGGGCCGAAATATCCGCTGCTGTCCGTATGGAACCTCACCGGAAACCCCGCGCTCTCCCTGCCCCTGACGCTTGGGAATGACGGGCTTCCCCGCGCGATCCAACTGGTTGCAAGGCAAGGCGAGGACCGGCTTCTGCTGCGTCTGGCGATGTCGCTGGCCCGGCTGAGCGGCGAAACGAAGATCGCACCGTGATCGCGCCCGGCAGCATTTTTTGGACATGACGAGAAGGTGATAACAGAATGACGGCTATTCCTCTTACCACACACGAGACAGAGCTTCATCCCGGCGTCAGGGCGTTTCTTGACCGGCGGCTCGGCCATGTCGTCGGCGGCGTCAGCATT
>JBDHTA010000238.1:0-5240 GCA_039808465.1 Rhizobiaceae bacterium
TGATATGATGATAAAGCGGCCCTGCCCCGTGCGGCGCGGTGGCGCGGGTGAAATAGAGCGCCCTCAGCCGCGTTGGCGACAGCGGCGAGCCGACCACCTTGACGATGTTCGGATTGCGCTTGTCCTCCTCGTCCTCGATTTCCACCGTCAGCGTGGCGATATCGACCGAGGGCTCCTCCAGCGGGCGCAGCGCAGCGCGGATGGTTTCCGGCTCGATGGTCGGCAGGTCACCCTGCACATTGATGATCGTGCGGAAACTGCCTTCGGGATCGGCGCTTCGCAGCGCCTCGAAGATGCGGTCGGAGCCGGACTGGTGGTGGCCGCCGGTCATCACCGCGTCGAAGCCCGCGGCCTGGACGGCGGCGCGGATATCCTCGTGATCGGTGGCGACGATGATTCGCCCGGCATCCGCCTCCCTTGCCCTCAGCGCCACCTGCACGATCATCGGCAGGCCGCCGATATCGGCCAGCGGCTTGCCCGGCAGCCGGGTCGACGCCATGCGCGCGGGGATCAGAACCAAAGTTTCGTCAAAATTCGCGTCTCGCACGGTGCACCCTTCTAATGTTCAGAAAAAAGTGGCAAAAAGTCTCATCGTGATGATGATATTGGTTGTTGCAACTGCGGATCAAAAGACATAGGTTCCGCGCGATTTCAAGATGGGGCCGGTGCGTGACCTGCCGGGATGCCAAGGGGAGCATTTCCAGATGAATTCTTATGTGAACATGGGTTTGGGCGCGCTGCTTGGCACCTGCTTCGTCCTTATGTCCGTGTCCATCGCCTCCGAAGGGATTTTCCACGCGGAAACGCCTGAGAAGCCGGGCTTCGCGATCGTGGCCGAGGAAGGCGCGTCCGAAGGCGGCGGCGGCGCGGAAGCCGCGGCCATGACGCCGATCGCCGCTCTGCTGGCCAATGCAGACGCCAAGGCAGGCGAAGCCGTCTTCAAGAAGTGTCAGAGCTGTCATACCGACACCAAGGACGGTCCAAACAAGACCGGCCCGAACCTGTACAACCTCGTGAACCGTCCGATCGCCTCGCATGAGGGCTTCGCCTACTCCGCCGCGATGAAGGACTTTTCCAAGGGCGGTTCCGTGGTGTGGGATTTCGATCACCTCAACCACTTCCTGCTGGCGCCGAAGAAGCTCGTTCCCGGCACGGCCATGGGCTTCGCGGGCGTGAAGAAGGATGACGAGCGCGCCAACCTGATCCTCTATCTGCACACCATGGCGGATAGCCCGGTCGAACTGCCCGCGCCCGATTCCCCGGATTCGCTGGCGGCGACGAACTGATCCATCCGGCATCACCGCTTTCAGAAAACCCGGCCGCGAGAAATCGCCGCCGGGTTTTTCCTTTTCGGGAAACCTCTACGGCGCGCCGCCGAGCAGCAGGCTCCAGACAGTGACCGTCAGCACACCGGCCGCCGTGGTAATGGTGATGGTCGAGGCGGCAAGGCTGTGGCCGACGCCGAAGCGGTTGGCGATCAGCCAGGCATTGATGCCGGTCGGCACGGAGGAGGTCAGCACCATCGCCGCTGTCCATTCCGGCGTCAGCCCGAGAAGGCGGCTGGCGGCGTAGACGCTGGCGGGCAGCAGGATCAGCTTCAGCACCGACATGGTGGCGGAAATGCCGAGATTGCCGGACACGCCGTATTTCTTCAACGCCATGCCGAGCGAGATCAGCGCCGCCGGGCCCGCCGTCGCCGCAATCTGGTCGACGATGGTTTTCATCGTCACGGGCATGGGAACGCCGCCGAGATGAAAGACGGCACCGGCGGCAAGGCCGATCACTAGCGGATTGTGCAGGAGGTTGCGCCCCACCTGCCGCAGCACGGAGACCACGCCGCCGCGATCCACGCCGGTCTCGCGGCGTTCGGCGCGCTCCATCAGCAGGGTTCCGGCAATCATCATCACGGGCAGGTGCACCGCCAGCAGGATCGACAGGGCAACGATGCCGTCATCGCCGACCATGCGCCCGACCAGCGGCAGGCCGATGAAGACATTGTTGGCGAAGGCCGAGGAAACCCCCGCCAGCACGCCGATGCGCGAATCGCGCCGGAAGAGGCGGGTCGCCATGAAATGCCCCGCCGCCCAGGTGACCGCGACGCCGCTGAAATAGGCGAGCCAGAGCCGGAAGGGCGATTGCCCCTGAAATTCGGCTTCCGCGATGGTGCGGAACAGCAGCACCGGCACGGCGATCTTGAAGACGAATTCGCCCAGCGCCTCGCCGACGCCATCGCCGAGAAGGCCGGTTCTCACGGCCAGCCAGCCGATGAGAATCAGAAGGAAAACCGGCAGGACATTGAAGAGGGTGGCGGCCATGGGACAAGCTTTCGGAACGGGACCGCCGGGTTTAAGCATGGAGCGCCGCGCTGTGAAGCGGCTTTGCGCCCCCGCGCCGCACGTTTTTTCTTCCAATAGCGGCGAAATGCGCTATGACCGGCCCCCGGCGGCGCTGCATGGCGCCCATCTCCTTTGCGGCTCTACCCGGGACTTTTCCGTTCATGGCGACATACGACGTTCTGACCATCGGCAATGCCATCGTCGATATCATCTCGCGTTGCGAGGACAGCTTTCTCACCGACAACGCCATCACCAAGGGCGCGATGAACCTGATCGATGGCGAGCGTGCCGAACTGCTCTATTCGCGCATGGGCCCGGCGGTGGAAGCCTCCGGCGGCAGCGCTGGCAACACGGCGGCGGGCGTTGCGAGCTTCGGCGGGCGCGCCGCCTATTTCGGCAAGGTGGCGAAGGACCAGCTCGGCGAGATTTTCGCCCATGATATCCGCGCCCAGGGCGTCTACTTCCAGACCGCGCCGCTGGAAGCGGGAGCGCCCACCGCCCGCTCGATGATCTTCGTGACGCCCGACAGCGAGCGCTCGATGAACACCCATCTCGGCGCCTGCGTCGAGCTTGGCCCCGAGGATGTGGAAGAGCAGGTCGTCGCCGAAGCCAGGGTCACCTATTTCGAGGGCTATCTCTGGGATCCGCCGCGCGCCAAGGAAGCCATTCTCGATTGCGCCCGCATCGCGCACGCCCATGGCCGCGAAATGTCGATGACGCTGTCGGACAGTTTCTGCGTCGGGCGCTATCGCGGCGAATTCCTTGATCTGATGCGCTCGGGCACCGTCGATATCGTCTTCGCCAATCGCGACGAGGCGCTGTCGCTCTACGAAACCGAGGATTTCGATCTGGCGCTGACGAAGATCGCCGCCGATTGCAAGCTTGCCGCCGTCACCATGAGCGAGGAAGGCGCGGTGATCGTGCGCGGCGAGGAGCGCATTCCCGTTCCCGCCACCGCCATTCACCAGCTTGTCGACACCACCGGCGCGGGCGATCTCTTCGCCGCCGGTTTCCTGCATGCCTATACGCAGGGGCGCTCACTGGAGGATTGCGGCCGCTTCGGCTGCCTTGCGGCGGGCATCGTCATCCAGCAGATCGGCCCGCGCCCGATGCTCTCGCTGGCCGAGGCGGCCAAAAAGGCCGGGCTGGTTTAAACCTATTTGAAGGCTTCGCCGGGATAGGCGCCCCAGACCTCGCTCTGCGCCACCCAGCCCTCGGCGCCGCCCGCGTCGACGCGGCACCAGTCGCCGGTGCATTCCTTCACCTCGAACACCACGCCGGGCTCCAGCTTGGCGATGACGGATGAGGACGGCATCGGATCGCGGCGCATGTTGACATAGACGGCCTCGCCCTTGCCGCGCATCCACGGCGCGGCGACGGCGGTGCGTGACCCCGACAGCAGCGCCTGGTTGACCCAGCCCTCGGTGCCGTCGGCATCACGGATGCGCCGCCAGTTGTCGTATTCCTGAATGATTTCCACCGGCAGACCGGCCTTGGTATACATCCACGAAGCCGCGTAATCGGTGCTCGGCCCGATGCGGAGGTTGACGCGCTTGGATTTCAGGCTGACGAAGCGCGGCAGCGGCAGGCCGCTCGCTCCCTTGGCCGATTGCGCGAAAGCCATCTCCGCCCCGCCCGCAAGCAGGCTCAGGCCCAGCGACAGGGCAATCCCGGTTCTGAACACGAAATGACGCATCACATTCATTGGCTGCTTCCGTTGCCTCAAGAGCGTCACGGCCATGCATTTGAATTTTTGGTACTTTCCGGGTGAACCACACAAATTGCGCAGGCTACCTGCGAGTTTTGTTTGTCTTCGCGACCGGGAGTGATAGAAAATGCCGTGAACGGGTGAATTATCGCCCGACTTGGTTAAAGACCTCTGAACAAGACGCTGGCCTCCCGATGACGAACAAGAAAAAACCCAAGGTCTACATCACGCGCAAATTGCCGGATGCCGTCGAAACGCGCATGCGCGAACTGTTCGAGGCCGAACTGAACATCGACGACGCGCCACGCTCGCGCGCCGAGATCGCCGCCGCCATGCAGAGCGCCGACGTCATCGTGCCGACGGTGACGGACCAGATCGACGCGGGGCTGATCGAGGCGGCCGGGCCGGACCTGAAGCTGATCGCCTGCTTTTCCAACGGCACCGACCATATCGACGTCGAGGCGGCCGCCCGCAAGGGCATCACCGTCACCAACACGCCGAACGTGCTGACCGAAGACACCGCCGACATGACCATCGCCATGATCCTCGCCGTGCAGCGGCGGCTGGCGGAAGGCGCCCGCGTGCTGACCGACAAGCCCGGCGACTGGGCAGGCTGGTCTCCCACCTGGATGCTGGGGCGGCGCATCTGGGGCAAGCGCATCGGCATCATCGGCATGGGCCGCATCGGCACCGCCGTTGCCCGCCGCGCCAAGGCCTTCGGCATTTCCATCCATTATCACAACCGCAAGCGCGTCAACCCGGCGACCGAGGACGAACTGGAAGCGACCTATTGGGACAGCCTCGACCAGATGCTGGCCCGGGTCGATATCGTTTCGGTGAACTGCCCCTCGACGCCCGCCACCTTCCACCTGCTGTCTGCCCGGCGGCTGGCGCTGATGCAGCCGAGCGCCGTCATCGTCAACACCGCGCGCGGCGACGTGATCGACGAGGCGGCGATGATCAAATGCCTGCGTGAAGGCAAGATTGCCGGTGCGGCGCTCGACGTGTTCGAGAACGAGCCCGCCGTCAATCCGAAGCTGGTCAAGCTCGCCAACGAGAACAAGGTGGTGCTGCTGCCGCATATGGGCTCGGCCACCATCGAGGGCCGCATCGACATGGGCGACAAGGTGATCATCAACATCCGCACCTTCTTCGACGGCCACCGCCCGCCGAACCGGGTGCTGCCGGGGCGTTAA
>JBDHTA010000239.1:0-5227 GCA_039808465.1 Rhizobiaceae bacterium
GAACGCCGCCATCGGCACCGGCCCCTATGTTCTCAAGAGCTTCGAGCCGGGCGTGCGCGCCACCTTCGAGAAGAACCCGAACGACTGGCGTTCGGATCGCGGCTATGTCGACAGCATCGAGATCATCGTGATGAACGACACGACGGCGCGCGTCGCCGCCCTCTCCTCCGGCCAGGTGCATTTCATCAACACCATCGATCCGAAGACCGTGCCGCTTTTGAAGCGGGCGCCGAAGGTGGAGATCGTCCGCAACTCCGGCAAGGGTTTTTATGCCTTCCTGATGCATTGCGACACCGCGCCCTTCGACAATAACGACCTGCGCCTCGCGCTGAAATACGCCATCGACCGGCAGGCGATCCTCGATACCGCGCTGGGCGGCTACGGCTCCATCGGTAATGATTACCCCGTCAACAGCAACTATGCGCTCGCCCCCGACGATATCGAGCAGCGCGTCTACGATCCGGAAAAGGCGGCCTTCCACTACAAGAAGTCCGGCCATGAAGGCTCGGTATTGCTGCGCACCTCCACCGCCGCCTTCCCCGGCGCGGTCGATGCCGCCATTCTCTTCCAGGAAAGCGCCAAGAAGGCGGGCATCGACATCGAGGTGCGGCGCGAGCCGGAAGACGGCTACTGGACGAATGTCTGGAACGCCCAGCCCTTCTGCGCGACCTATTGGGGCGGCCGTCCGACGCAGGATTCGCGCTACTCCACCTCCTATCTCTCGACGGCGGAATGGAACGACACCCGCTTCAAGCGCGATGATTTCGACAAGCTGCTGTTGCAGGCCCGCTCGGAGCTGGATGAGACCAAGCGCAAGGCGCTCTACCGCACCATGGCGCTGATGGTGCGTGACGAAGGCGGCCTGATCCTGCCCGTCTTCAACGATTACGTGATGGCGCAGAGCCAGAGCGTGAAGGGTTACGTCGACGATATCGGCAACGATATGTCGAACGGCTATATCGGCAGCCGCGTCTGGCTGGACGCGTAAGTTTTATAACAGGTGGGGGCGTTTGCGGCTCGCAGGCGCTCCCGAACGGAGTGACAAGACACCATGACCGGGAAACGCCCCTTCACCGTCATCGAAAACGAGTGGATCACGCTGAAAGACGGCACGCGGCTCGCCGCGCGCATCTGGATGCCTGACAATGCCGAAAACGATCCGGTGCCCGCCGTTTTCGAATTCCTGCCCTACCGCAAGCATGACGGCACCTGCCTGCGCGACGATTCCACCTATCCCGAATTCGCCGCCGCCGGGATCGCGGGCGTGCGCGTCGATATCAGGGGTTCGGGCGAATCCGATGGCGTCATCGATGGCGAATATACGCCGCTGGAACTCGCCAATGCCTGCGAGCTGATCGGCTGGATCGCCGCGCAGCCGTGGTCGAATGGCTCGGTCGGCATGATGGGCATTTCCTGGGGCGGCTTCAACTGCCTGCAAACGGCGGCCCTGCGCCCGCCTGCGCTGAAGGCGGTGATTTCCATCGCCACCACCGTCGACCGCTACAACGACGACATTCATTACAAGAACGGCACGCATCTTTCGGCGCAGCTTTCCTGGGCGGCGACCATGCTCGGCTACCAGTCGCGCTCGCCCGATCCGGCGCTGGTGGGTGACCGCTGGCGCGAGATGTGGATGCATCGCCTCGAAAACGAGCCCTATTTCATGGAAGAATGGCTGTCGCACCAGCGCCGCGACGCCTTCTGGAAACACGGCTCGATCAGCGAGAATTTCGACGACGTGCAGATTCCCGCCATCGTCATCGCCGGTTGGGCGGATGGCTATCGCAACACGCCGCTGCGCGCCATCGAAGGGCTGGGCAGCAAGGCCAAGGCGCTGATCGGCCCCTGGGTGCACAAATATCCGCATTTCGCCTACCCAAAGCCCCGCGCCGATTTCATCGGCGAGGCAATCGCCTGGTGGAACCGCTGGCTGCGCGGCGATGAAAACGGCATCGACACCATGCCGCAGGTGCGCGCCTATATCATGGACGATATCCGCCCCGCGCCGCGCCGCGATTTCGACCCCGGCTTCTGGATCGGCAAGCAGGATTGGAGCGAGCCGGAAACGGCAAGCTACTACGCCGACCAGTTCGGCGCTCTGATCGCCGGGAACCCCATTCCCGGCGCCAATGGCCATGATCGTTACCTGCGCTCGCCGCTCGATACCGGCACGGCCTCGGGCGAATATTTCACCCTCAAGCCCGATGCGGAAATGGCGCTCGACCAGCGCGGCGACGATGCCGGTTCGCTGGTCATCGAAACCGAGGTGCTGGAAGCGGATGTCGATATTCTCGGCCGCCCGGTCGTCGCCGTGGAGGTTGCCTGCGATGGCGACTGGGCCAATCTCTGCGCCCGTCTGGTCGATGTGCATCCGGATGGCACCGCCACCCGCGTTGCCTTCGGCGTGCTGAACCTTGCCCATCGCGACGGCTATGAAAACCCGAAGGCGATGCCGAAAGGCGAGAAGGTGACGATCCGCATTCAACTGGATGCCTGCGGCTACCGCTTCCGCAAGGGGCACCGCATCCGGCTTGCCATCTCCACCGCCTACTGGCCGATGATCCTGCCCGCGCCGACCAATCCCGGCGTCACGCTCGACCTCGCCTCGCTCGGCCTCGCCCTGCCGCTGCTCGGCGCGCATGAGAAGATCACGGTGAAGGAGCCGGACAATCCCGATCCGCTGCCGAAGTATATCGACCATGCGCCGGGGGCGACGCGCCGCTCGGTGACGAAGGATCTGACCGCCAACCGCACGGAATACCGCATCCTCGAGGATACCGGCCTTTCCGAGCGCCCCGGCACCGGGCTTTCCACCCGTCAGGTGCGCGAGGAATTGTGGACCATCGGCCCGGACGATCCGCTGTCGATGACCGGCCAGTCCACCTGGACCTGCGAGATGCAGCGCGACGGCTGGGCGACCCGCACCATCTCGACCGCCCGCCTCTCCTGCACCGCGACGGAGTGGGTGACGAGCGCCGAGATCGTGGCATTCGAGGGCGAGAAGGAAGTGTTCCGCAAGACCTTCGAGAAGCGCATTCCGCGCGATTTCATGTAAGGAAGCAGCCCCTCATCCCGCTGCCGCGACCTTCTCCCCGCTCGCGGGGAGAAGGGGTATGCCGCACCGTCTCCTCAACCAATACCCGTTTGCAGGGCAAGTCCCCTCTCCCCGCAAGCGGGGAGAGGGTTAGGGGCAAGCCTCGATAACGATGGAAAGAGGACTCCGGGGGACGCCTACCGCACCCCCGCGAAATGCCTGACGGCATTCACCAGCACGCGAAATCCTTCCGCGGCCCCCTCGCTCATATGCCGCGCCCGCAGCCAGGCGTGCACCATCTGCGGCTCGTCGCGATACCAGACCTCGATTCCCGCCTTTGCCAGCCGCGCCGCATAATCCGCGCCGTCATCGCGCAGCGGATCGAAATGCGCCGTGGTGATATAGGCGGGCGGCAGGCCGCGCATGTCTGCAACGCTCAGCGGCTGGGCGACGGGATGGTTCTCCGGCGCTTTCAGGATGTCGCGATAATAGACCACATCCGCCGTCGTCAGCCCCGGCGCGTTCGCCATTTCCGCATAGGAACCGGTGGTGAGGTCGCCGCCGAGACCGGGATAGATCAGCACCTGCGCCACCACCCCGGAAAGCCCTTCGTCGCGGGCGCGGATGGCGAGCCCGGCGGCGAGATTGCCGCCCGCACTGTCGCCGATCAGGATCACTTCCCTGCCCTCGGCAAGAAGCGCCGTCAGCACCGCATGGCAATCGTCGGTCTGGCTCGGCCAGACATGTTCGGGCGCGAGGCGATAATCCACCGCCGTCAGTTCCGCCCCCGCCCCGTCGGCGATTTCGGCGCAGATGGCATCATGGCTTTCCAGCGAGCCGACGACGAAGCCGCCGCCATGCAGGTAGAGCAGATGCCGGTCGGTGCGCAGTTCCACCGGACGGTAATGCCGCACCGGCACCGCGCCGGCCCGCGCATCGGTCCTGACCAGACCGGGGGGAAGCGGCGGCGAGAATTCGCCGCACAGCGCATCGTACCAGCCGCGCTGCTGCTCGATGGTGCCGTTCACCGCATCGGGGGGATAAAAGGCGTCACAACGGTCGAGAAAGGTAAGAATGCCCTTCTCCTGCGGCTTTGGCGCGGCATCGGCGCTCATGATCGGTCTCCTCGTCAATCGTGTTGCGGATGCTGGCAGAGAAGCTCCGGCATTTCAATGCAAAAACAAGGCGGTAAACCATCGCCCTGAATCGCTTTCCCAACATGTTGAATCGATTTGGCAACGGATGACAGGCGGCGAAGGGATCGCTATATCTTACGCAACAGGAATGGGAGGCATGGCATGGCGGAAATTTCACAGGCGCAGGCGCCGGGCGCGCTCTGGAGCGAACGGCCCTATCACCGCCGCTGGCTGTGGCGGCAGGCGGATGGCCTGTTCGATTTCTTCCAGTATCGCGCCGTCAACCCCAAGGGCGGCTTCAACGATCTCGACCGCTCCGGTCAGCCGCTGAATGCGGCCGCGCAGGTGCGCCCCATCCATATCGCGGGGCGCATGGTGCATTGCTTTGCCATCGCCAGCCTGCTCGGGCGTCCGGGCGCTGACGATATCGTCGATCACGGCATGACTTTCCTGTGGAACCGCCATCGCGACGAAAAGCATGGCGGCTATTTCTGGTCGCTGAACGACGAGGGGCCGGTCGACAGCAGCAAGCAGGGCTACGGCCATGCCTTCGTGCTTCTGGCCGCCGCCTCGGCCAAGACCGCCGGGCATCCGCTGGCGGACCGCATGCTGGCGGATGTGACGGAAATCCTGAACGGGAAATTCTGGGAAGAAAAGCACGGCGCCATCGCCGAGGAGTTCAACGCCGACTGGAGCGACATCGACGGCGGCGCCTATCGCGGCCAGAATTCCAACATGCACCTAACCGAAGCCCTGATGGCCGCCTATGAGGCGACCGGCGAGCGCGCCTATCTCGACAAGGCCGAGCGCATCGCCGATCTCGTCATCCGCCGTTGCGCCGGTTCGGTCGGCTGGCGGGTGGCCGAGCATTTCACCCGCGACTGGGACATCGACAAGAATTACCGCGGCAACGAGATGTTCCGCCCCTCCGGCACCACGCCCGGCCACTGGCTGGAATGGGCGCGCCTCGTGCTGCAACTCTGGTCGCTGGGCGGCAAGCGCCATGACTGGATGCCGGAAGCGGCCAAGGGCCTGTTTTCACAATCCATGGCGCTTG
>JBDHTA010000240.1:0-5173 GCA_039808465.1 Rhizobiaceae bacterium
TGCCGATGTTTCCACCATCGCGCCCTTCGAATACCCCTCGATCCTGCTCGGCAGCGCCATTGCCTTCGTGCTGTTCGGCGATGTTCCCGCCGCCACGATGCTGATCGGCACGGCCATCGTGGTGTCGGCGGGCATCTTCATCATCTGGCGCGAGCGCCAGCTCGGCATGAAGCGCCGGGAAGAGAAGATGCAGCCCGGCTAGATCGTCGCATCGCTGTCGGAAGGCGTCAGGCTGGTGACGGCATCGGCGCCCTGCATCGGCAGCGGCCGCGACTGGAAGCCGGTCTTGTCGTCGCTATCGGTGCGCTGGCGCATGCGCCACGCGGCATAGCCGCCATAGGCGAGGAAGCCCGCCGCCAGAAACAGCAGCAGCCCGCCCGGGCCGAAGCTTTCCATCATCGCGCCGCCGCCGAGCGGTCCAGCCACGGTGCCGAGACCGTAGAGGATCATGATGCCGCTGGCGGTGGTGACGTATTCGTGCGGCTCGGCGCGGTCGTTGGCATGGGCGGAGTTCAGCGCGTAGATCGGCAGCAGCACCGTGCCGACGAAAAAGCCGGTGACGTAAAGCGTGTAGAGATGCTCGGTATTGACCAGCGCCATGCCGAGGCAGGCGATGACGCCCGCGCCGCCGCACAGCGCCATCACCAGGCGCCGGTCGATGCGGTCAGAGATGCGCCCGACCGGCATCTGCGCCAGCGCGCCTCCGGCCAGAACGGCGGCGAGCAGCGTCGCGCCCTCGGCCGTGGTCATGCCGATGGTCTGGGTATAGACGCCGCCGAGATTGTTCCACGCGCCCGCCAGATTGCCCGCCACGAAAGCGCCGACGAAGGCGATGGGCGACAGCCGGTAGAGCTTCAGCAGGTCGAATCGGGCGGTGGCGATGGGGGCCGGGGATTGCGCGCTCGAAAGCGCGGTCGGAAAGATCGCCAGGCAGAAGATGATGCCGCAGACGATGAAAAGCTGGGTGGTGCTGGGATCGCCCAGCGGCACGAGATACTGCCCGCCGATGGAGCCGACGAGGCAGGCGATCATGTAGACGGAAAACAGCGCGCCGCGATTCTCGTTGGTGACGCGCTCGTTCAGCCAGCTTTCGATGATGAGGTAGGCCCCCGCGATCGCAAAGCCCGACATGGCGCGAAACGCCACCCATGCCCGCCATTCCACCACCAGCGCGCAGAGCAGGATGGAGACGGTGAGCAGCGCGATCAGCGCCGCGAACACCCGCACATGCCCGACGCGCTTGACGAAAAGCGGCGTGACGACGCACGACAGCGTGAAGCCGACCGTATAGCCCGTGGCGATCACCGAGATCGTCAGCGTCGACCAATGCTCCGCCAGCGCCCGCACCGGCAGCAGGTAGCTCATCAGCCCGAAGCCGATCATCATCATCAGCGTCGAAACCATCAGGCTTGCGATGGAAAAAAGGCTGCCCAGCATTGTCGTCCTTTCGGCCTGTGAAGCGCGTTGCCGGCCGGCGATGGCAGCGCGCGTCCGTATGGCGGCATTCTGCGCATGGGCGCCAGCGCCGCGCTCTGTCGATTGCGACAGATAGCGGCGAAAATTCGATGCCGCACGCTAAATCCTGTCGTTTTCAACCCATTCATTCCAGTTTACGGTTGTGATATAGGCTTGTTTATAAACTGAAATTAGAGATTGCCGCCAAGCGGTGCAGCTTATGGATGCGCCCCTTCGCGGACGAAAGCGATGTGCCATGGCATTCACCGCCGAAGCTCTGTCCGGCCATCCCGGTTTCGTTGCCGCCCTGGCTTGTCTGGCGCGCAATCTCCGCGCCGTTCACGATGAAACGCCGCGCCTGGCGCGGGCCCTGACCTCGCAGCAGCGCTGGCTTCTCAGCCAGGCCGCCTTCGCGCTCTATCTGGAAGGCGATCCCGATGATCCCGAAAGCGGATTGACGACGGTGCGGCTGAAGGAGCTGATCACCGGCATCGGCGGGGCCAGCCGCAACACGGTGCTGAACTATCTCGACGAAATGGTGACCTACCGCTTCGCCCAGTATGCCGATGTGCCGGGGCGGCGCTACCGCCGCCTCGAAGTCACGGACATGGCCCATGCGGCGATGATGCGCTGGTTCCTCGCCAATCTGATGGCGCTGGATATGCTCGACGGCGGCGGCCGCGCCGCGGCGATGCAGAGGGAGCCGCAATTGCTGCGCGCGGCCCAGCCGCTTGCCGCCCGCGCCTGCCTGTCCGATCCCGCCTGGCGGGAGCCGCCGGGGCGCATCGCCGTGTTTTTGTGGACGGAATCGGGCGGTCTGGTTCTCGACGAGCTGATCGCCCGCCTCGATCCCGCCGCCGCCAGGGAAGGGCGCATCGATATCGGCCGCATCGATATCCGCCGCATGGCGGAAACCTTCATGCTGTCGCGCACCCATCTGCAACGGGTGCTGAAGAAGGCGGCGGAGATGGGCTGCATCGGCTGGAACGAACCGTCGCGCGCGGCTTCGGCATGGTTCTCCACCGATTTCCTGCGGGAATACGCCGCGTGGCAGGCGATCAAGTTCGCCGCCATCGATCAGGCTTTCGAAGCGGCCCTGCGGGATATGCCGCAGGGCGCGGATCATGAGGAACGGCTTCTCGCCCGCCGGGGGTGACTTACCGCGAGCGGAAATCGGAGAAGATGGATGCCGGCCGGGGCACGATGCGGTATCCGGTCGCCGTCAACTGCTCATGGGTGAGGGAGCCCAGGCGATGGTAATCGCGGCTGGTGCGGTAAGCGCTTCCGGCAAGGCGCAGGGTTTCGAAGCCGGAATGGATAGGGCGAAGACGCTGCTTCATGGCCTTGGTTCCTTTTGAACAAGTTTCCTCCCAAGACACGAGGTTCATATTGCGCTGCAACATGGATTTGGCAAGGCGGGGCCATGCGCGTCTGCCATGCGGAAAACGCATGGCGCTGGAAATTGTATTTTCCGGAAAAATTCTTGTGCGCTGAAAAATGTTATTTGAAAGTTACACGGGTCGGAAATATAAAATTCAGACTGTTGTTGCGGGGAGGCAAAAATGGCAAAGTTCACTTATCATCTCGGTGTGCCGGTCTTTCCGGATCTCGATTACAATCCGTTTTTCGATGAATTGTTCAATCTTGACGATGCGGAGCTGAGGGGAAAACCCAGTTCCACACTGATCACGATGACGCTCTCCAACGGTCTCGTCGCGCAGGTCGGCGGAACCGGTTTCGACCCCGCAGGCAAGAAGGACACAGGCACGATCAAGACGATCAAGATTCTGCTCGAAGACGGCAAGACGGCTGTCATGTCCTGGAGCGGCCTTGCCATTTCGATGGAGGATTTCGCCGACAACGCGCCCCATATGAACCCGTGGCAGTTGGGCGGATGGATTTCCCGCGGCAACGATCTGATGAACGGCGGCGCTGGTCATGACGACCTGTTCGGAGGCCTTGGCGACGATACGATCAATGGCGGCGCGGGCGACGATTATATCGATGGCGGCGCTGGCAAGGATACGTTTGATGGCGGCGCGGGCTATGACCAGTTGTCCTTTGCCAATGCCTTCCTCGATCCCGCCGCCTTTCGCGGCATCGACCTGAACGCGGCGAAAGGCACGGTCATCGATGCCTACGGCAATTCGGAAACGTTCAAGAATTTCGAATCCTATCGCGGCACCCAGTTCGCCGACAAGATGGTGGGCAGCGCCCTCGACGAGCAGTTCATGGGCCTCGGCGGCAAGGACACCATCGATGGCGGCGGCGGGTTCGACACGGTGCGCTATCACCGCGATGACAGAGGGGGCGGAGACAATGGCGTGACGGTGGATCTCGGCGCGGGTTATGCGATCGACGGTTTCGGCAGGCGCGACACGCTGATCAGCATCGAGGGCGCGCAGGGTACGGAGCAGGATGACAAGCTGACCGGCTCGTCGGGCTATAACGACCTGCGCGGCGGCGGCGGCGACGATATTCTGAACGGCGGCGCGGGCGCGGACAAGATGCGCGGCGGCGCCGGAAACGATACCTATTTTGTCGACAATGCCGGTGATTCGATCGATGAACAGGTGGATGGAAATCTGGGCGTCGATACCGTCCAGTCGACGATCAGCTTCAGCCTTCTGGCCACCGCGCATCTGAAAGGGTCGCTTGAAAACCTGACCCTGCTGGGCTCGGCCAACATCAATGGCACCGGAAATGCGCTGAACAATATTCTGACCGGCAATAGCGGCGTGAATACCCTGAACGGCGGCGCCGGGAACGATTTCCTGAATGGCGGCCTCGGCGCCGACACGCTGACCGGTGGCTCCGGCCGCGACAACTTCGTCTTCAACACCGCGCTCACCAGTGTCGACAAGATCACCGATTTCTCGGTGAAGGACGACACGATCCGGCTGGAAAACGCGATCTTCACCGCGCTGAAGACAACCGGCGTGCTGAATGCGCAGGCGTTTACGGCCAATGCCGCCGGTGTCGCTCAGGATGGGCTGGACCGCATCATCTATGAAACCGATACCGGCAAGCTGATTTACGACAGCAACGGCAATGCGGCGGGCGGCGCGGTGCATTTCGCCACGCTTTCGGCCGGTCTGGCGCTGACCAACGCCGATTTCCTCGTCATCTGACGGGAGCGGCCTTCGCCCGGAAGGCGAGAAGATCGGCCCAGACGAGCCGCTTGTTGATGGGGGCGGCCATCAGGTCGACGGGATGAAGGGTGGCGAGTGCGGGAACCGTGGTCTCGCCCGCCGAAATCTCGCGCCATTCCCCGCGCAGCGCATGGATGTTCTCCGCGCCGCCGAAGAAGAAGCGGGCGGTGAAATTGCCGAGCAGCAGCACGGATTTCGGTTCGGCCAGCGCGATCTGCCGCTCGATGAAGGGGCGGCAGATATCCATTTCCGGCTGCGAAGGCATGCGGTTTCCGGGCGGCCGCCACGGCAGCACATGCGTCAGCAGCACGCGTTCGCGCTCAAGCCCGATGGCGGCAAGCAGCCTGTCGAGCATCTGGCCCGGCCGCCCGGCAAAGGGCAGGCCCTCGCGGTCGTCGTCGGCATTCGGCATCGGCCCGATGACCATCACGCCGCCGGAAACATCTCCGCTGGCCGAAACGGTGCTGCGGGCGCTGTTCTTGAGGTTGCAGCCGGTAAACGAGCCGATGGCGATGCGCAATTCCTCTAGGGATGCCGCGCTTTCAGCGGCAAAACGTGCCTGCGCG
>JBDHTA010000241.1:0-5100 GCA_039808465.1 Rhizobiaceae bacterium
GATGTTGAGCACATTGAGCACACCGGCCCGCAAGGGCTCGACCCGATGGCAGAGAATGCCGAGCGGCAGGCCGACCACCACCGCCGCCGCCAGCGAGCCGAGCGCCAGTGTCACATGCTTGCCGCCCTCGGCCCAGAAACTGTCGGCGCGGTTGGAATATTCCTTCAAGATGGAAAGGCTGTCCCAACTCCCCGAGACCAGGAGAAGGCCGATGGCCGGCGCCGCGAGGAACAAAAGGCCGATCCGCGCCCATGGCGACAAGGCGAACCGGGTCAGCACGTCGGCGAGCAGGAGCGTGAAGGCGAAGACCAGAAGCCAGAAACCGGAAGCCGGCGAGACGCGGGCGAAGCTGTTGCCTTCCGGGGTGAGGTGCGTCCCGGCCACGCCGATCAGCAGCGCCAGCGCGGCAAGTGCGGCGACGCTGGCGGCAAGGCGCAGGATCAGCGGCGTCTTCATGAGGGCTATCATCGCCGCCACGACGATGATAGCCACCAAAAGCCAGCCGGGCGCCGCCGGCAGCGCTGCCAGTATCGAACGCGCCTCGCCGGGAACGATGCGGTTGGCGCGGAAGGTGGCGAAGGGCGCGACCCACGCCCCGTAGGCCGTGAGCGCCGCGATCACCACGCCGAGCTTGTCGAAATGCGGGCGCATCAGCTTGAGGCGCAGCACATGACGCCACCTCCTTCCGGCCTGCCGGCCATCCGCGCCTCGCAGGCGGCACGGCAGGCAGCCCAGCGTGGGGTTGGAAAGAGCGTCAAGTCAACGCCCTTGCGAAGTCGACCGGGGAACCTATTTCAGGAACCCGTTCTTTTTCAGAAAGTCTTCCGCCACCGTCTTGACAGGCTCGCCACCGACCTGCACGCGGCCGTTGAGCTGCTGCAGCGTCACCAGGTCGAGCTTTTCGAACACCGGCTTCAACAGGTCGGCGATCTGCGGATACTCGTTCAGCACCTTCTCGCGGATGATCGGCGCCGGCTGATAGACCGGCTGGACATGCTTGTCGTCTTCGAGCACGACGAGGCCGGACGGCGCGATGCCGCCATCGGTGCCGTAGACCATGGCGGCATTGACGCCGCTGGTCTGGTTGGCGGCGGCGGCAATGGTTGCGGCCGTGTCGCCGCCCGACAGCGTGATGAGCTGGTCCGGCTTCAGCTTGAAGCCGTAGGCGGTCTCGAAGGCCGGCAGCGCCGCCGCCGAATTGACGAATTCCGCCGACGCCGCCAGCACGACCTGGCCGCCGCCGGAAACATATTTGCCGAAATCCGAGAGCGTGACGAGCTTGTTCGGCTCGGCCACGTCCTTGCGCAGCGCGATCGCCCAGGTGTTGTTGGCGGGCGACGGCGTGAGCCAGACGATCTTGTTGGCGTCGTAGTCCAGCTTCTTCGCTTCCGCATACGCCTTGGCGGGATCCTTCCAGAGCGGATCGTCCGCCTTCTGGAAGAAGAAGGCGGCATTGCCGGTGTATTCGGGATAAATGTCGATCTCGCCGGCGAGGATCGCCTGGCGGACCACCGGCGTACCGCCGAGTTGGATGCGGTCGGTGGTCTCGATTTTGTTGGCATTCAGCACGAGCTCGATGATGTTGCCGAGCACGCCGCCTTCCGTGTCGATCTTGGACGAAACCACCACCTGCGCGCTTGCAGAAGCGACCGAAAGGCCGAGCGCAAGCGCCGCGCCCGCCAGAAACCTGATTGGAGACATCTCGAAAATCCCTCTGTGAAAGCCGCGGAACGGCCGTTGCATATGAGCACGGCGTCAACGCCCAGTCGGTACACACGGTTTCATAGCGGGGAGCATCGGAGTAATATTTTAATGCGAAATGCCAAAAAGGGAGCCGTATTCAGGCTCGATCGCGGTGGAATCTTGGCCGGCGTGCAGGCGCAATCGTTTTCGGAAGCGTCGGCGTTGTCCAGCACCTGAAAGCTTGCATCTATCGCTGCGAAAACGCGAGATGCAGGGATTTCGGCGCGTGCCGATCAGTTCAGCGGCGGTTCGTGCCGCAAGACCATGTCGAGAGACTTCCTGTGGGAAACAGGGACCCTGAATTCATCGCGCATATGTCCGAAGCCGATCAGGGTGATGACGATCTCGTGGCCGGGGATGCCGACGCAGGTTCGCAGGGCCATGTCCCGTTCGCGCGGGGCGCTCCAGTTCAGCATGCAAGCACCCAGTCCTTCGGCGTGCAGCCCGAGCGCCAGCGTCATGGCGAACATACCGCCATCCACCCAGCCCTGGTTGCGTTCCCCCACCGAGTTCCAGTGCGACAGGTCGACGGTCACGACGAAGACGCCGCCGAGTTGATCTCCGAAGCCGCGATTGCCGTCATGATGCGACAGGACTCGGGCGATCGAGTTCTTGTCTGTGAAGGCGTAGACCTTGCAGGTCTGGCGGTTGCAACTCGATGGTGTCTGTTGGGCGGCACGCACGGCGCGCTCGACCTTCTCGAACTCCACCTCCCGGTCCGCAGCATATTGGCGCACGCTGTTGCGTTTTTCCATGAAGGATACGAAGTCGATGCGCGCATGCCTGGCGATGTCAGCGGCGCGCACTTGTTCGGTGCCGCCGAGCACGGTATTCGAGACCGGTCCCGTCTCGGCCAGCAAAGGGTCGAGAAGCGCCTGGGCTTCAGAGGAATCCGCCCCTTGCGCGGCAGTAAAGGCGATGTGGGACGCCAGCACCGCGAGCGCCATCTCCACCGTCTCGTCGCGGCCAAATGCCGAAACGTAGTGCCGCATTTCCGAGCAAAGCATCCTGACCTTTTCCATTCCGAACCCCTTGCGCGGATCGGAGAGCGCCATGCCGTATTCAAGCGTATGGGCGAGCAGATGGATATGGGCGCGCCGGTTTTCCCGCGTACGTGATCCTTCGATAAAGGAGGCGCTGCGGAAGCGGCGGTAATCGTAGGCGTAGTTGAGAAACAGCTGCCAGGCAGTCGCAAGTCTGCTGCGCAGGCTTGTGTACGACGGTGTTGCGGTTGATGGCATCGGCACCTCGGAAAGCTCGTTGAATTCGTCAAGGCGGCCCTGACGCATTTCCTTCATTTCGGGCGAGGCTTATCCGCAAGGCCGCGGCAGTCAAACCGCGCCCGGACTGAAAACGGCCGGGTAGAAAAACCACTGCCCGCGGGGGCCTCCCGCAACCGCTAAGATTCAAACAGCTTTTTTCTAGACACCTATCCTTTCGGATGGGTTTTCCCTATCTGCTTGCCTAGGCTCCCCATCCGAATCAGTTCGCCACCTATTCATCGCCGGCGCTTCCGCAGCCGGCGTGTCTGCTGCACCGTCAAGCAACATGAGATGCAAGGGAGGAAAGTAGTGAAAGCCGATTCCGTCGAAGTCCGCGTTGTTTCCCCGATCGTGACGCGGGGCTTCCGCAAGCTCTCCGATTTGAAGGCGCTGGAATATGCGGGCGTCACAGTCAGCCATGCCGAGATCCGCACGGGTCCGGGCTCGATCGAAAGTGAGTTCGAGGCGGCCGTTTCGGTTCCGGGCACCGTTGCCGAGGTCATCCGGGCGCAAAGCGAAGGTGTCGATGCCGTCATCATTGATTGCATGGGCGATCCCGGCCTGCGCGCGGCCCGAGAGGTCTCCACGATCCCCGTGCTGGGGCCGTGCGAGACGGGCATGCACATCGCCGCCATGTTGGGCCATCGCTTCTCGGTGCTGACGGTGATGCGTCGGCTGCGCCCCGCCTTCGAGAACACGGCCGCGATTGCCGGTCTGTCCACAAAGCTGGCCTCGGTGCGCAGCGTCGACATCCCGGTTCTCGAGCTGGAACTGGATCTTGACCGCACCAAGGCCCTTTTGGTGCAGGAGGGGGTCCGCGCCGTTGAAGAGGACGGCGCCGAGGCTCTGATCTTCGGCTGCACAGGACTGATGGGTTGCGCAGCCAGCTTGCGCGAGGGACTCCTCGCTCGCGGTATCGACGTCCCCGTGGTCGACCCGATCCCAACGGCCGTTTCGATTGCGGCAGCGCTGGTGCGCTCCAACCTGTCGCAGAGCAAATACACGTTCCCGATGCCGCCCCAAAAAGAACTGCTCGGCTATGACGACATCCGGCTCCCAAAGGCTATCGCTGCCGAATAGGTGGCGATGTCAGGCCAGGAACCGGGGATGAGTCGATGACGACAGTCGGAACGCATAGCGCGGCACGGGCGGAGCGGCGGGTCGACCCCAGCCGTGTCGCTCCACGGAACCGCCTCTGGTGGCTGGCGGTTCCGGCCGCCCTGACATTCATCATCTTCTTCGTGATCCCCGTCGCTTCGCTGCTCGGGCTCTCCTTCAACAAGTCGGTTGCCGGCGTGATTGGGCTTTCCAGCCAGCTCACCCTGGACAATTTCGTCCGCATTTTTACGCGGGCCCCCTACTACGAGGCCATCCTGCGTTCGGTATGGATTTCAGCCATAGTCTCGGCGATCAGTTTGATATTCGGCTATCCGCTGGCCTACGTCATAGCCAAGACAGTCAACCCCGGGCGCAACACGCTGCTGATGATCCTGGTTTTGTCGGCCATGCAACTCGACATGGTCATCCGCATGTTCGGCCTGATGGTTCTCCTGGGCGACAACGGCCTCATCAACGGGTTCCTGCTCTCCATGGGGCTGGTGTCGAAGCCGCTTCCGCTGATGTACAACACATTCGGCGTCGTCGTCGGCCTGGTGCAGATCACCTTGCCCTTCATGGTGCTTTCGCTGATCGGCATCATCAAGGCGATCCATCCGTCGCTGGAGGAAGCGGCGCGCGCACTTGGCGCTTCGCGCTTCCAGGCGTTCTTTTCCATCATCCTGCCGTTGTCGATGCCGGGTATCCTGGCCGGCACCCTGCTCGTGTTCGCTCTTTCGATCAGCTCCTACGTGGTGCCGGCATTGATGGGCGGCTGGAAAGTGATCGTGCTGCCCATTCATATCTATCAGCAGATCGCCGAGGTCGGGCGCTGGCAGTTCGGCGCGGCCATCGCCGTCGTCCTGTTCGTGACCAGCATCATCGCGGTGGCCATCTATCATCAGGCAGCAATTCGCACGTCGGGAGGACGCACCTGATGCAGGAGGAATCGAACATTCCCTTCGTCTTCAAGGCGATCTCGCTCATTTCCTTCGCCATT
>JBDHTA010000242.1:0-5089 GCA_039808465.1 Rhizobiaceae bacterium
GTCGGCTCGGCAATCTTCGGGGCGCGGTAAGCCTTTTTGCGTAGGGCTTTGGTCTGACTTTTCATCGCATGCCTTTCGCCGGTAAATGGTGCTAAGCTTTGGGAGAAGCTTGCATTGCTGTCGGGAGGAAGAGATGCAAAGCCATTATGCCGAAATCTATGCGGCGTGGGAGCGCGATCCGGAGGGATTCTGGGAGGAGGCAGCCGGGGCGCTGGACTGGTTTCGCGCGCCCGGCAAGGTGTTCGATCCCGAAGCGGGCGTCTATGGCCGCTGGTTTGCCGGGGGCGAGACCAACACCTGTCACAATTGCGTCGACCGGCATGTCGACGCCGGAAATGGCGAGCGGACCGCGCTGATCTATGACAGCCCGATGGCGGGCGTGAAGCGCCGTTATACCTATGCCGGCATGCGGCGGGAAATCGAGGCGGTGGCCGCCGTGCTCGTCAATCTCGGCATTGGCAAGGGCAGCCGGGTCATTCTCTATATGCCGATGATTCCCGAGGCGATTTTCTCGATGCTGGCCTGTGCCCGTCTCGGGGCCATCCATTCCGTCGTTTTCGGCGGCTTTGCCGCGCATGAACTGGCGACGCGCATCGATGATTTCGAGGCGGAACTGGTAATCGCTGCAAGCTGCGGGCTGGAGCCGGGCCGCACCGTCGCCTACAAGCCGATGGTCGATCACGCCATCGAGATGGCCAGGGTCAAGCCGCGCCATTGCCTCATCCTGCAACGGCCCGAGCTTGAGGCGGCGATGCTGGAGGGCCGCGATCTCGATTTCGCAAGCGCCGTGGCGGCCGAAAAGGAAAAGGGAACGCGGGTGCCCTGCACGCCGGTTCTGGCGACCGATCCGCTCTATATTCTCTACACATCCGGCACCACCGGCCAGCCTAAGGGCGTGATCCGCGACAATGGCGGGCATATGGTGGCGCTGCGCTGGTCGATGCGCAATATCTACGGTATGCAGCCGGGCGAAGTGTTCTGGTCGGCCTCGGATATTGGCTGGGTCGTCGGCCATTCCTATATCGTCTACGCGCCGCTGCTTTCCGGAAATGCGACGGTGGTTTACGAGGGCAAGCCGGTGGGAACGCCGGATGCGGGGGCCTTCTGGCGCGTCGTGTCCGAATATGACGTCAAGGTGCTGTTCACCGCGCCGACCGCTTTCCGCGCCATCCGCCGCGACGATCCCGATGGCGAGCATGTGCGCCGCTACGATCTCTCCGGCCTGCGCGCCCTGTTTCTGGCGGGCGAACGCGCCGATCCCGAGACGATCAAATGGGCCGAGCGGGTTCTCGGCATTCCCGTCATCGATCACTGGTGGCAGACGGAAACCGGCTGGGCGATTGCCGCCAATCCGCTGGGGCTCGGGCAATTGCCGGTGAAATACGGTTCGCCGACCGTGCCGATGCCGGGCTACGCCATCCGCGTGCTCGATGATGCGGGCCATGAGGTGTCATCCGGCACGCTCGGCAATATCGTCGTCAAGCTGCCGCTGCCGCCCGGCAATCTCGTCAGTTTCTGGAAGGCGGATGAGCGGTTCCGTAGCGGCTGCCTCGAAGAATTTCCCGGATATTACAAGACGGCGGATGCCGGTTATGTCGATGAAGATGGCTATGTCTACATCATGGCGCGCACCGACGACATCATCAATTGCGCCGGGCATCGGCTCTCGACCGGGGCGATGGAGGAAGTCTGCGCCATGCATCCCGATGTCGCCGAATGCGCCGTCATCGGCGTCGCTGACGCGCTGAAGGGGCAGATCCCCTGCGGCTTCCTCGTCATCAAGAACAAGGCGGCGCGAGGGGCTGCGGAAATCGAGCGGGAAGTCGTGACGCTGGTGCGCGAGGAAATCGGCCCGGTCGCCGCCTTCAAGACGGTGATGATCGTGCAGCGCCTGCCGAAGACACGTTCCGGCAAGATCCTGCGCGGCACCATGCAGAAGATCGCCGACGGCCTGCCATGGAAGATGCCCGCCACCATCGACGATCCCGCCATTCTCGATGAAATCCAGTCGGTGATGCGCGAGCGCGGCTTTACGCTGAGCTGATACGAAAAACCCCGGCGCGTGGCACCGGGGTTTTTTGTCGTTCGGAGAGTGGACGGGATCGCTCAGAAGCGGTCGTCTTCGTCCTCGTCGTCCGTGCGGGTCGATTTCAGCGACTTCAGCTTGGCGAAGACGGCATCGGCGTCGATTTCCTTCTCCTCCTCGCGATCGTCGCGATAGCCGGTGAAGTGGCCGGTGTCCTCGGCGGGCTGCAAGGTGGCGCCGAGTTCGGCGGCGGTCGGCAGCGGACGGCCCTTGTTGGCCTTCTCGATTTCGAAATCGAGGTCGATCTGGCTGCAAAGACCCAGCGTCACCGGATCCATCGGCGTCAGGTTGGCCGAGTTCCAGTGGGTGCGGTCGCGGATCTGCTCAATGGTCGACTTGGTGGTGCCGACGAGGCGCGAAATCTGCGCGTCCTTGAGTTCGGGATGGTTGCGCACCAGCCACAGGATAGCGTTCGGACGGTCCTGGCGCTTGGAAACCGGCGTGTAGCGCGGGCCCTTGCGCTTGGATTCCGGCACGCGCACCTTGGGGTCGGAAAGCTTGATCTTGTGGTTCGGGTTGGCTTCGCCGCGGGCGATTTCCTCGCGGGAAAGCTGGCCGGTGGCGATGGGATCGAGACCCTTGATGCCCTGCGACGCCTCGCCGTCCGCAATCGCCTTCACTTCGAGCGGATGCAGTTTGCAGAGCTGGGCGATCTGGTCGAACGACAGGGCGGTATTATCGACAAGCCAGACGGCGGTCGCCTTCGGCATGAGCAGTTGTTGAGCCATGGATATAATCCTTCTGTCCGCCCGCGCCGGTGTCGCGGGACGTGGGTTCTAGCCACAAATTTCCGGGAGTTCGGCAAGCTCTATACGCGCATTGCCGCAGAAATGCAATTCTTCCCTTTTTACGCATTCCGGACGCAAACCGGCGGTCCCTTTTCCTGAAAATGCTCCAATTCCTCGTTTTCGCATTTCCGAACGGAAAACCGGTTCCCACTTTTCCCGGAAATGCTCCGGTGAATGACCTTTGTCTAATTGCCGCGGCGGCCCGACCTGATATGTAGGGATCACATCGATATTCGGCATCAACATGGGGAGGAGTTCATGTCTGCCAAGCTTTATCCGGTTCTCAAATCGGCAAGAAGCCGCACGCTGATCGATAACGACACCTATCAGCGCTGGTATGCGGAAAGCATTGAGGATCCCGAGCGCTTCTGGGGCAAGCACGGCAAGCGCATCGACTGGTTCAAGCCCTATACCAAGGTCAAGAACACCTCGTTTTCCGGCAAGGTTCAGATCAAGTGGTTCGAGGACGGTCTGACCAACGTTTCCTACAATTGCATCGACCGCCACCTGAAGACGCATGGCGAGAA
This sequence comes from Rhizobiaceae bacterium, assembly GCA_039808465.1. Lineage (GTDB taxonomy): Bacteria > Pseudomonadota > Alphaproteobacteria > Rhizobiales > Rhizobiaceae > Metarhizobium. The sequence goes on from JBDHTA010000242.1 coordinate 3,402, forward strand.
GACGGCGATCATCTGGGAAGGCGACAATCCCTATATCGACAAGAAGATCACCTATAACGAGCTTTACGAGCATGTCTGCCGCTTCGCCAACGTCTTGAAGAAGCATGGCGTGAAGAAGGGCGACCGCGTCACCATCTACATGCCGATGATCCCGGAAGCGGCCTATGCGATGCTGGCCTGCGCGCGCATCGGCGCGGTGCATTCCATCGTCTTCGGCGGCTTCTCGCCGGATTCGCTGGCGGGCCGCATCGTCGATTGCGAATCCACCTTCGTCATTACCTGCGACGAGGGCGTGCGCGGCGGCAAGCCGATCCCGCTCAAGGAAAACACCGATACCGCCATCGATATCGCCGCCAAGAACCATGTCATCGTCAACAAGGTGCTGGTGGTGCGCCGCACCGGCGGCAAGACCGGCTGGGCGCCGGGCCGCGATCTCTGGTATCACGAGGAAATCGCCACCGTGAAGCCGGATTGTCCGCCGGTGAAGATGAAGGCGGAAGACCCGCTGTTCATCCTCTATACCTCGGGCTCGACCGGCAAGCCGAAGGGCGTGCTGCACACCACCGGCGGCTATCTCGTCTATGCCTCGATGACACATGAATATGTCTTCGATTACCGCGATGGCGATATCTACTGGTGCACGGCCGATGTCGGCTGGGTAACCGGCCACTCCTACATCGTCTACGGCCCGCTCGCCAATGCGGCGACGACGCTGATGTTCGAGGGCGTGCCGAACTTCCCGGATCAGGGCCGTTTCTGGGAAGTGATCGACAAGCACAAGGTCAATATCTTCTACACCGCCCCCACCGCCATCCGCGCGCTGATGGGGGCGGGCGATCAGTTCGTCAAGCGCTCCTCGCGTTCCTCGCTGCGGCTGCTGGGATCGGTCGGCGAGCCGATCAACCCGGAAGCCTGGGAATGGTATTACAACGTCGTCGGCGAGCAGAAGTGCCCTGTTGTCGACACCTGGTGGCAGACGGAAACCGGCGGCATCCTGATTTCGCCGCTGCCGGGCGCGACCGATCTCAAGCCGGGCTCCGCCACCCGTCCCTTCTTCGGCATCAAGCCGCAGCTCGTGGATGGCGAGGGCAATGTGGTCGAGGGCGCCGCCGACGGCAATCTCTGCATCACCGATAGCTGGCCGGGGCAGATGCGCACCGTCTATGGCGATCACAAGCGTTTCATCGAAACCTATTTCTCCACCTATAAGGGGAAATATTTCACCGGCGACGGCTGCCGCCGCGACGAGGACGGTTATTACTGGATCACCGGCCGCGTCGACGATGTGCTCAATATTTCCGGCCATCGTCTCGGCACGGCGGAAATCGAATCGGCGCTGGTCTCGCACCATCTGGTGTCGGAAGCGGCCGTCGTCGGCTATCCGCATGGGCTGAAAGGTCAGGGCATCTATTGCTACGTCTCGCTGATGGCGGGAACGGAAGGCAATGAGGAGCTGCGGCAGGATCTCATCAAGCATGTGCGCCGGGAAATCGGCCCGATCGCCACGCCCGACAAGATCCAGTTTTCGCCGGGCCTGCCGAAAACCCGCTCCGGCAAGATCATGCGCCGCATCCTGCGCAAGATCGCCGAGGACGATTTCGGCGCTTTGGGCGATACCTCCACGCTCGCCGATCCGGCCGTCGTGGACGACCTGATCGCCAACCGCCAGAACCGCGCCAGCGCGGCGT
>JBDHTA010000243.1:0-5042 GCA_039808465.1 Rhizobiaceae bacterium
GACTGGTAGCGGTTGCCATAGTCGCAGAGCACGGTGACGATGGTGTGTCCGGGACCGAGATCGCGGGCAAGGCGGATGGCGCCCGCGACATTGATGCCGGTGGAGCCGCCAAGGCACAGGCCTTCCTTCTCCGTCAGGTCGAACAGGATGGGCAGGGCTTCCGAATCGGGAATCTGATAGGCGAAATCGGGCGTGAAGCCTTCGAGATTGGCGGTGATGCGGCCCTGGCCGATGCCCTCGGTGATCGAGGAACCCTCGCTTTTCAGCTCGCCATTCGTATAGAAATCGTAAAGGGCGGCGCCCAGCGGATCGGCGATGGCGATCTTCACATTGCCGCTGAAGTCGCGCAGGCCCGCCGCCACGCCCGCCAGCGTGCCACCCGAGCCGACGGCGGCCACGAAACCGTCCACCTTGCCATCGGTATCGCGCCAGATTTCCGGGGCCGTGGTTTCGATATGCGCCTGCCGGTTGGCGACATTGTCGAACTGGTTGGCCCAGATCGCGCCGTTCGGCTCGGTCTTCGCCAATTGCTCGGCAAGGCGGCCGGAGACTTTCACGTAATTGTTGGGGTTCCTGTAGGCGACGGCGGGCACTTCCACCAGCTCGGCGCCGAGAAGGCGAAGCGCGTCCTTCTTTTCCTGGCTCTGCGTTTCCGGAATGACGATGACGGTGCGGTAGCCGAGCGCCTTGGCGACCAGCGTCAGGCCGATGCCGGTATTGCCCGCCGTGCCCTCGACGATGACGCCGCCGGGTTTCAGCAGGCCCTTGCGTTCGGCATCGCGGATGATGAACAGGGCGGCGCGGTCCTTCACCGACTGGCCGGGGTTCAGGAATTCCGCCTTGCCCAGAATGGTGCAGCCCGTTGCCTCGGATGCCGCGTTCAGACGGATCAGCGGAGTGTTGCCGATCGCTTCGAGGACAGACGGATGAAACGCCATGACTCATGCCTTCTTGTTTGAGGATAGAATAGGTGTCCTCTTTTCCGTGCACAAGCGGGCAAGATCAAGAAATTCTGTTTCGCTCCTTCCGCCAAAGCCGCAAAATAAATCTTGCGGACAGGCAAGCGGCAGAGCGTGGCGGATCGCGCCTACCCCTTGGCGAATATCACCTGCCGCACATCGATGTTGCGGGCGCGGAAACCGGCTTCGCAATAGAAGAAATAGAATTCCCACAGCCGCCGGAAGCGTTCGTCGAAGCCGAGCGGCCGCACCCGCTCCCAGACGGCGCGGAAGCGCTCGCGCCATTCGCCGAGCGTGCGGGCGTAATCCAGCCCGAAGCCGAAATCCTTCACCAGCGACAGGTTGACGCCGCGCCCCAGCGAAACCAGATGCTCGCGCGTCGGCAGCATGCCGCCGGGGAAGACGTATTTCTGGATGAAATCCGGATTGTCGCGGTAATAGGCGTAGGATTCCGGCTTGATGGTGATGATCTGCAATCCGGCCCGGCCGCCGGGCTTGAGACATTGCTCGACCTTGGAAAAATAGGCGGGCCAGTATTTTTCGCCCACCGCCTCGAACATCTCGATGGAGACGATGCCGTCGTAAAGGCCGGTTTCGTCGCGATAATCCTGGAATTTCAGGGTCACGCGGTCGTTCAGCCCGGCCTTGCGCATGCGCTCTCGCGCATAGGCCAGTTGCTCGCGGCTGATGGTCAGGCCGGTGACGTTGCAGCCGATTTCACGGGCGGCGAATTCGGCGAAGCCGCCCCAGCCGCAGCCGATTTCCAGCACATGATCGCCAGCGCGCAGGCCCGCCGCTTCCGCAAGGCTGCGGTACTTCGCGGTCTGCGCGGCGGTGAGATCTTCGGCGCCCGTCGAATAGATCGCCGAGGAATAGGTCATCGTCGGATCGAGCCATTCCCGGTAGAATTCATTGCCAAGGTCGTAATGGGCGGCGATGTTGCGGCGGGAGCCGGAGCGGGTGTTCTCGTTGCGCCAGTGCCGGAAGCGCTCGATCAGCCGGAGGATCCCGCGCGCGCCGTTAGAGATGGACGAGCCCATGTTTTCATTGACGAGGAACAGCTCCATGAAGGCGCCCGCATCCTCGCTTTCCCAGTCGCCGTCCATATAGCTTTCCGCCGCGCCGATGGTGCCGCCGGTGAGGGCGCGCTGCGGCAGTTTCCAGTTGTTGAGCTTGATGGCGGCGGCCGGTCCGTTCATCCTGCCCTTGAGCAGAAAGCGCCGGCCGTCCGGCAATTCCAGTGCCAGCGATCCCTTTTCCAGATAGGCGAGCTTGCGCATCATCATCTGCGCCTTGAACGGCAGGCCCTTGAGCGCGCGGGGAAGACTATCCGGCGAAAGCTGCTCGGCATCGGCGAAAACGGAGTTCCGGATCTGCGATTTCGTCATGAAAACATCCTCCGGCATTCATTGCCTTTCATCGCAATATTTGCACAGCCCCGGAATCAGTCAAGGGTTACCCCTGGCGGCGACACAATTTCGCCATATTACTCAAAATGCCTGCTCCGCCTGCGCTTCGACGGGTTGCCTGCCCTTGGCGCGCATCAGAATGTCGAGATCGATGGTCGAGGGGCCGAACTTGACGAAAATCGGCTCGGCATCTTCCTCCTTCATGCCGTATCGGGCTGCGAACTGGGCAAGCGTACAGGCTGCGCCGCGAATCTTCCTCGTGGTCATGGTCGTTCTCCGGTCCGTTCTGGATCGAGGAAGAAGATAGAGCGCGAAGCATGCCCGGAAAGGGGAAGGGCGAAAATTGCCGGTGCCTTGGCCCGAAGACGGGCTTGCCGCATTGATTTCCGGGCGTTTACGCCCCATCTATCGTGCTGGATTTGTTACCGACGGAGGATGAAATGAGCATAGCGACGGAACGCGCCGTTCTGGCTGGCGGCTGCTTTTGGGGCATGCAGGATCTGGTCCGCAGGCTGCCGGGCATCATCTCCACGCGGGTCGGCTATAGCGGCGGCGATGTGGCGAACGCGACCTACCGAAATCATGGCAACCATGCCGAGGCGATCGAGGTGATCTTCGATCCCGCCTTGCTAGGCTATCGCGATCTCCTCGAATTCTTCTTCCAGATTCACGACCCGACGACGGTGGACCGCCAGGGCAACGACCGCGGCCCCAGCTACCGCTCGGCCATCTATTACGCCGACGAGGCGCAAAAGCGCGTCGCGGAAGACACCATCGCCGATGTGAACGCCTCCGGCCTGTGGCCGGGAAAGGTGGTCACCGAAGTCGAGCCCGTCTCGGATTTCTGGGAGGCGGAGCCGGAGCATCAGGATTACCTGCTGCGGTATCCTAACGGCTATACCTGCCATTTCCCGCGCCCCAACTGGAAACTGCCGAAACGTGACGGGAAGTTGAGCGCAGCGGAATAATACCGACTATAAATGCGTGTTAACCCTCTTGCGGAACACAGGACGAACATATAGTGTCTGTTCTGTATTTGTTTCACAGGATCGGTGGGCGCGATGTTGACACGAAAGCAGCAGGAGCTTCTTCTCTTTATCCACGAGCGGATGAAAGAATCCGGGGTGCCTCCGTCCTTCGATGAAATGAAGGATGCGCTGGAACTGGCGTCCAAATCGGGCATTCATCGCCTGATTACGGCGCTGGAGGAGCGGGGCTTCATCCGCCGCCTGCCGAACCGGGCGCGGGCGCTGGAAGTCATCAAGCTGCCGGAAGCCTATTCGGCAGCCGCCGCGCAGCAGAAGCGGGGTTTTTCGCCAAGCGTGATCGAGGGAAGCCTCGGCAAGCCGCAATCGCCATCCAGGATTACGGAAAAGACGGCCGCCAACGATGCGGCGGGTTCCGTTTCCGTGCCGGTCATGGGGCGCATCGCCGCTGGCGTGCCGATTTCCGCCATCCAGAACAACACGCATGAAATTACCGTTCCGGCCGAAATGATCGGGCAGGGCCAGTATTATGCGCTGGAGGTGAAGGGCGACTCGATGATCGAGGCGGGCATTCTCGATGGCGACACCGTCATCATCCGCGACGGCAGCAGCGCGACGCCGGGCGATATCGTCGTGGCGCTGGTGGATGACGAGGAAGCGACGTTGAAGCGCTTTCGCCGCAAGGGCGCGTCCATTGCGCTGGAAGCGGCAAACCCGGCTTATGAAACCCGCATCTTCTCCTCCGAGCGCGTGAAGGTTCAGGGCAAGCTTGTCGGGCTCATTCGCCGTTATCACTGAACAGGGCGGCGATTTCAGGCGGAATGCCGGTGGAATAATCATCCGAACGCCAGGAATAGGCGCGGTTCACCGTCCATGGGCGCAAGGCCGTTGTGTAAGAGGGGCGCAGGCGGAAAGGGCGTTCTGCATCGCCGGTCAGTGTAATGCCCAGCGATCCGGTGCGGCGCAGCGTCGTTACATCCAGCACAATGGCGCCGGAGCGGCACAGGGTGACTTTCGAGCGCGTCTGCGTGATGACGAGCCGGGCATTGTCGCAGGCAAAGCCGATATAACGGCCATCTTCCAGCGTCATGACGCTGGCTTGCGGCAGGGGCAGGTAGCACCATTTGCCTTTGATGCAGGCGAATCGGCGGCCGGGTGCCGCTTGCGCTATCGATTGAAGCAGGGTTTTGGCTTCGGATAGTTCTTCCGGGGAAAGCGGTTTGCGGTCGCTGCGGTTTTTCGGCCTGCCGGATGGGAAGGCGCTGACGAAAGGCAGCGGTGGCTGGTGATCCGAGATCGTCAGGGCGCGCTGCCATTGCTCGAACAGGAAGCGTTCCGGCTTGTTCCTGTTGCTGCTCAGGCTGGTTGTGTTGACGATAGCGGCCAGGCGGCCGTCTTCCGATACCAGAATGTCGGGCCTTGCGGGCGGGGTGGCCATTGTGACGGCGAGCGCGGCGGCAAGGAATGGCAGGCCGGTGTAGCGTAGCCGCGTGCGCAGGAGCAGCAGCAGGATCATGCCGATAACGGCCAGCGGCAGGAAGAGAAGCGGTTGGCGTCCGAAGGCCAGTTCGCCGCCCCAGCCCGCGACGGTCTTGGCGATCAGGATGACGATTTCCAGTCCCCAGCCCATGATTTTCAGGGGCAGCTGATCGAGACCGAGGGGCATCAGCAGCATGGCGATCAGCCCG
>JBDHTA010000244.1:0-5039 GCA_039808465.1 Rhizobiaceae bacterium
CGGTCCTCCTCGCCGGAGATCTTCGTCGCGGCCACTTCCTCCATCAGCACGGCCGCGCCGCCCACCACCTTTTCCGGCGGGAATGTCAGGCCGTCGATGCGCGTGTGCAGTTCCTTGACGTCGGCGAGCAGCTTGTCGGCGACCGGCCCCAGCCCCTCGGTGGAGTTCTTCTCCCACAACCCGTATTCGACGCGGTGGAAGCCGGGAAACTCCGGATCCTGCTCGGCCTTCTCGTAATCGTCGGCGCGGCTGTCGATGGAAACGTCGAGATCGCTGAAGAGTTCGGCGATCGGCTCGATCGCCTCATAGGGCATGCGCACCTTGGCGAAGAGCCCCTTGGCCTTCTCCACGTCACCGGCCTTGACGGCGTCGACGAATTCCGTCGTGCCCTTCAGCAGCTCGTCGGTCTTCTCGGTGACGTAGAGCTTGTATTCGGTGATCGGCTCGACCAGCGCCAGCGCGTCCACCTGGGCGAACGCCGTGCCGGTCATGGAGAGCGCGAATGCTGCGGCGCTCAGGAGGAGTCTCGGTTTCATGTCAGTCTCCCTGCTTGGTTTGGGTAGGATCGGCGGCGAGCGCCCGCGCCGCGGCGGCGAGCGTGCTTCCGAGATGGTCCGAGGCGTCCGGCACGCCGGGCAGGGTGAAGAAATATCCCCCGCCGACAGGCTTGATGTATTCCTCGAGCGGTTCGCCATCGAGGCGGCGCTGGACGGCGATGAAGCCCTTGTCCAGATCCGCCTGATAACAGATGAACAGCAGGCCCTGATCGAGCTGGCCGGACTTGGTGACGCCGTTCGAATAGTTGAACGGGCGGCGCAGGATGACGTTTTCCTCCGTTTCCGGACGGCGCGGATTGGCAAGCCGGATATGGGCGTCGAACGGGGTCGAAAGGCCATCGGGATCGCGGGCGTAGTCCGGCGCGTCGAATTCGCTCGCCCCGCGTCGGTCAAGCGGCGCGCCGCTCACGCGCACGCGGCCCATGATCTTCTCCTGCTCGCCGAGCGGCGTGCGGTCCCAGCGCTCCACGAAATTGCGGATGATGCGCACCGCCTGATAGCTGCCGCCGAGCGCCCAGTCCGGCTCGCCATGCGCGGGCCCGGCCCAGACCAGCCGGTCCATCAGCGCCGCGTCGGCGGCGTCGGGATTGGCCGAGCCGTCGCGGAAGCCGAGGAAGTTGCGGGCGCTCTCCGTCGTGCCGTCCGGGCCGGGGGCGACGACGGGCACGTTGCCCTCCTGCTTCCAGTGCAGGATCAGCCGGTCCGGCAGGGTCTTCACGATGTCGCGCAGCGCGTGGATGGTGGTGTCCTGCGTGTTGGCGCAGATTTGCAGCGTCAGGTCGCCATGGCAGAGGCTCGCGTCCAGCGCGTCGTTGGGAAAGCGCGTCATGCGCTTAAGCCGCTTCGGCTTGAGCGGCGCAAGCCACGGTCGGGCGTCGAAGAGGGAGGCCCCGAGCGACACCGTCACGGTCAGCGCGTCGGGATGCACGACGGGGCCGAGCAGGCCGGAATCGGCGGGCGGCAGCTTCGGGTCGAGGTCCGGCACCGGCCCGCCGCTGGTGAGGAAGACGATCCGGCTGGTGAGGCGGCGGAACAGATCGTCCAGCTCGTCCGGCGTCGTGACGGCCACGGCGAAGCTGGCGATCATGCCGTTGGCGGGCCGGGGCGTGGTGATGCCCGCCTGATGGTGGCCGTAAAACGCCACCCGGTCCTGCGGCGAGGCGCGGTTGAAGGCGGGGGCGTCGGTGACATGGCGCGCGGGCATTTCGGCCAGGGCGGGGCGCATGGACGCCGCGAAGGGGCAGGCGGCCATCAGGCCGATCACGCCCAGCGCGCCCCGGCGGCTCGTGATCAGCCCGGTTGCGGAAACCTTGTCGTCTTGCTGCGTCATCGTCCTATTCCAGTCCGATTGCGGGGTTCAGGGCGGCGATCGCCTTGTCGAGATCGGTGAAGGCGGCCGCCAGCCGGTCACGCGCCGCTTTGTCGAGATCGCCATAGGGCGGGTAGCCGGACGATGTCCCGGCCGTCGCGGCCAATGCGGCGCGGGCGGCGGCGAGGCGCTCCTCATAGGCCTTGGCAACATCCGGCGCGGCTTCCCTGACCAGCGGCACGAGCAGGCCCGCGCCCTTGGCGATGCCGTCGAGATTGGCCTCGATATCCGCCAGGTCCGCGCCGGACCAGCGATCCTCGCCCGCCGCGATCTGGGCGGTGGCCAGCCGTTCGGCCTGCCGGGCGGCGGTGCCCGCAAGATCCTCCGGGGCAAGCTTCAGGCCGCGCAGCCGGTCCTTCAGCGCCGTGACATCGGCGAGCAGCCGCTCGGCAACAGGCGCAAGCCCTTCCGTGGTGCCCTTGTCCCAGAGCCCGTATTCGATGCGGTGGAAGCCGGTGAAGGCGGGATCCGCCTCGCGTTTCTCCAGGTAATCGGAAAGCGGGTCGATTGCGTTTTCCAGATCGGCGATGCGGCCCGTGACCGCCTCCATGCGCTTGTAGGGCAGGCGGGCGGCAAGCCATGCCGCCCTGGCGTCCTCGACATTTCCGGCCGTGATCGCCTCTGAAAGCCGCGCAGTCTCCTTCACCAGCGCCGCCGATTGCGTGGCGAGGAAGACCTTGAACTCGGAAAGCGGGCCGATGAAGGCGGTAAGCGGCGGGGCGGCGCGCTCGGCCTCGGAGCTTTCCGAGGGCGTCACGGTGAGTTTGCCGCGGGGGTTCGACAGCAGGCCGCAGGTGATCTCGAAGCTGCCGGGCTTGAGTTTCGCCGTCAGCAGCGAATGGAAGCCGGGGGCGATATTCTCGCGCTCCTCCACCACCATCACGCCGTCGAGGATCTCCCATTCGATCGGCCGGTCGGAGGCGTTGTGGATCTCGAAGGTTGCGCGCCCGGCGGGCAGGGTGAAATCCATCGGGTCGCAGCTCTTCTGCCCCACCACGACCTTGTGGATATCGCCGCGCTCCGGCCCGCTGGCGGTCTGGGTGGCATAGTAGAACAGGCCCGCGCCCGCCACCACCAGAAGGGCGGAACCCGCCACGGCGAGCGGCATCAGCCGCGGCGGAACGGAAGGCTTGATCGGATCGGGCATGGCTTATCCTTTCGCGGCCTGCGGGGCGGGGGCGCGATGCGGCCGCAGGAAGAAGAACAGGGTGACGGCGAGATAGAAGGCCCAGACCAGCGCCTCGCCGAGCGTCGGCGTGTCGTCGTAGCCGAGGAGGCCGGAGAGCAGGGTTCCGGGGAGTCCGGAGACCGGCAGGCTTTCCGAGAGGTCGAAAACGATGGTTTGCAGGCTGTACCACAGGCCTGCCTCGTGCAGATTGCGCAGCACGCTGGCAAGAAGCCCCGCCGCGACGAAGAGGATGAAGATGCCGGTCCAGCGGAAGAAGAGCCTGAGGTTGACGCGCACGCCGCCCCAGTAGATCAGGAGACCGAGGGCGGCGGAGACCGCAACACCGGCAAGGGCGGCCAGCGGCGCGGCCGGTCCGGGGCTCTGCTGGAAGATCGCCAGCAGGAAGAACACCGATTCCAGTCCCTCGCGCGCCACCGCGAAGAAGGCCATGCCGAGCAGCGCCCAGGTAGCGCCTTCCGGCGCGGTCATGGCGCGTTCGATATCGGCTTGCAGGCCGGTTTTGATCGAGCGGGCGGCACGGCGCATCCAGAAGACCATCCATGTCAGCACGCCGACGGCGACCAGACCGACCGCCGCTTCGAACGCCTCCTGCGCCTTCTGCGGAAACTCGGCGCTGACGAGAAGCAGCGCCGCGCCCGTGAAGAGGGAAAGCGCGATGGCGAGCAGCACGCCCGCCCAGATGGTTGCAAGCCAGGCGCCGCGCCCGGTCTGGCGCAGATAGCTGGCGATGATGCCGACGATCAGGGCGGCTTCCAGCCCCTCGCGCAGCATGATCAGGAAAGGTGCGAGCATGATATTCCGGCAGCCTGTGACAACAATGGATCGCGATGACCGTGACAATAATATGATTATAAAAATCATGTTATTCCGGTCCTTGATCCATCTCAATGTGAGGAGATGTCGCATCATGAAGCGCCGGAGATATCGGGAAGGTCCGCTTGTCTTGCCGTCAGGGGCAAGGGAATCGCATCTGGAAAACCCCCTCTGCCTGCCGGCATCTCCCCCACAAGGGGGGAGAAAGTCAAAGGCTTGCTTTTCCTTCGATTCTTGAATGCCAAGGGGGCGGCAAGCTCAAATCCCTCCCCCTTGTGGGGAGGGATTTGAGGCGAGGGGTTTTCCAGATGCGATTGCCCTGCCATCAGAGGCGATACCGTCTGGCGCGGGTTGAGTTGGCGCCGCGAAGCCTGTACCAAGCCGCAGGCGGCATGTCCGCCAGATTTCTTCCCCGCTTCCGGCAGACGCATAATCCCATGTTACGAACACTCTATGCCTGGACCCTCTCGCTTGCCGGACGCAAGGCTGCCGCGGTATGGCTTGCGCTCATCGCTTTCGTCGAAAGCTCGATCTTTCTCGTTCCGGCGGATGTGCTGTTTCTGCCGATGGCGCTTGCCCGGCCCGAGAGGGCCTATCGCTACGCGCTCATCGCGACAGCCGCGTCGGTGGCGGGCGGCGTCGCGGGCTGGCTGCTCGGCTACAATGCCTATGAGGCCGTGGCCAAGCCGGTGCTCGCCTTTTACGGCAAGCTGGACGCGTTCGAGCATCTGAAGTCCCACGTTACCGAAGGGCAGCTCAACCTGCTGCTGGTCACGTCGGGTCTTGCGCATCTGCCGCCGATCAAGGTCGTGACGATCCTTGCGGGCGCCGCGCATATCAAGCTCTGGCATTTCGTTCTGTCGGCGGTCGCGGCGCGGGGCTTTCGCTTCTACCTTCTCGCCTTCCTGCTGCGCCGTTACGGCGAGCCGATTCAGGCATTCGTCGAAAAGCGTCTCGGCCTGATTCTCGGGGCCGCCGCCATCGCTCTTATCGTCCTCTATGCCGCCTATCGCATGCTTGCTGGCTGACTGTCCGCCGCGACGGCGAGCACGACGATGCGGGGGGAGAGGCAGAAGCAGAGCCGCACCCTGCGGCCGTTCGCGGCAAGCGC
>JBDHTA010000245.1:0-5018 GCA_039808465.1 Rhizobiaceae bacterium
GGCGCGTCGGCGACGGTGCCGAAATAGGGGAAGAAGCCGTTGCCGGTATGCGTCTGGTCGAGGCCGGAGGCATAGCCCCAGAGCGTGATCTTGGTGGCGTCGTCGCGCTGGATCGTCACCTGCGGCATGATGAAGCCGCGCAGATCCTCGCTGTGATCGGAATAATTGTCGCCGCCGGAAAGCTTGCCGGTCAGGCGGTAGGAGGCGACGCCGCTATCGCCGAGCTTGTCGGAAATATCGAAGCCCGAGAAGGCGTTGCCGTTCGAATTGATGCCGATCTCGGTGTAGTAATAGGGCTCGTCCGTCGGCCGCTTGCGGATGAGGTCGACCAGGCCCCCGGCATTGCCGCCGCCATAGAGCACCGAGGCCGGGCCCTTGAGAACGTCGACGCGCTCCAGCGCGAAGGGATCGATCTGGAAACCGCCGAAACCGTAGGAGAACAGGTTCAGCCCGTCGAAGAACATGCCGGTCTGGGTGGCGTCGAAGCCGCGGATATAGAGCCAGTCGGTGTCGGGATCGGTGCCGAACGGCTCGGCGGCGACGCCCGCCGTGTAGCGCAGCGCCTCGTCCACCTTGTTGACGACGCCGCGATCGTCCAGCTCCTGCCGCCCGATGACGGAAACGGATTGCGGGATATCGCCAAGCGCGGTGTCGGATTTCGAACCGGCGGTGGATTTCTTCGCCACATAGCCCTTTACCGGGCCGTTGGCGGCCTGCTGCGCGGCGCCATTGCCTTCCACCACGATCGGCGCAAGCGTCGTGGCGCTGTCCTGCGCCAGCGCGCTTTCAGCCGCCATGATCGCGGTCAGCGCCACTGTCGCGCTCAATACCCGCCTGATTTTCGATGTTCCGATCGGCATTGCCATCCGTTACGCGCCCCTTCGCCATCCTGTGCCGCCATCGGCGGCCGAAATAAGGTGAGCGACTAACTCATATTTATTCCGCTGGATTGCCGTCCGCGGCTGTCATTGCATTTTCTTGGGCGTCATTGCCGCAATTTCTGCCACTTTCCGGGCGTGGTTCCGACATGTTTGCGGAAAGCGCGGGTGAAATGCGCCTGATCGCTGAAACCCGACTCGGCGGAAATCTCGGCCAGCCCCAGCCTGCTTTCGGCCAGCAGCCGCTTGGCGCGCTCCAGCCGCGCCTCCATCTGCCAGTCATGCGGCGTCTTGCCGGTGGACGCCTTGAAGGAATGGCTGAAATGCGAGGGCGACAGGCCGGTAAGGTCGGCGAGTTCCTGAAGGCGGATGGCGCGGCCGCAATTGCCCGCGATGAAATCCTGCGCGCGCTGCAATTGCCAGTGCGTCAGCCCGCCGCGCTTGCGGACAGGCGCCTTCGTCACCTTCAGCACGTCGATGAGCAGCGACAGCGCCAGCCCGTCCCCGTAGAGATCGTGCAATTGCGTCCTCGCGGCCATTTCGGCGGCGATGAGCTGCGACAGGGACAGGATGCGCTCGTCGGAAAACAGCAGGCGCGGCGTGTTCAGCCGTTGCGGGTCGATATCTTCGCCAAGCCGCGAGGCGATGATGGCGGCATCGAAATGAATGTCGAGATGGCGGATCGTGCGGACATCGGAAATATCCACCCACAGATCCATGTCCGCCGGAATATAGGAGACCGGGCTCACCGACCTGTCCTGCAAGCCGCCGCGCGCCGACGGGGAAGGCCTGACCAGCGGACGCCCCGCGCCGTGATGATCGAGCAGGATGAACAGGCGCGGGTCGCGGGCAAGATAATGACCGCCCGCATAGGCGGCGCATTCCACATCCCAGAGGTCGGCGACGATGCCGTGCCACACCTTGCGGCGCAGACCGCCGATGATGGAAAACCCCTCGATGCTGTTCTGCATCCTTGGCTGGAACATGCCGGTTCCTTCCGTTCGAAAAACATGCGTGCAATTATCAAGTTTTCGGGAACAGCGCAATCGCGCCGAAGCCGCCTTGACCGCAGGCCGAAAATACGGAAAACACGACTTCCCCACTCCAGTTCAGAGCCGTCCCATGCCGCCCAGCCATTCCGTTTCATCGCCTCCGGCCTTTTCGCTTTCCGGCGTCGGTTATAGCCTGAAGGCGAAGACGCTGCTTCAGGGATTGACCTTCGATCTGCCCGCCGGGCGCTCGATTGCCCTTGTCGGCCATAACGGCTCGGGAAAATCGACGCTGCTCAAGCTTCTGGCGCGCCAGCAGGCGCCGGGCGAGGGCGCGATCCGCTTCATGGGCGAGGCGCTGGAAGGCTGGAACGCCCGCGCCTTCGCCCGGCGTCTCGCCTATCTGCCGCAATATACGCCGGTCGCGCCCGGCCTGCGGGTGCGCGAGCTGGTGGCGCTCGGCCGCTATCCCTGGCACGGCGCGCTTGGCCGTTTTGGCGCGAAGGACCGGGACAAGGTGGAGGAAGCCATCGAGCGGACCGGGATTGCAGCGCTTGCGGAGCGTCTGGTCGATACGCTCTCCGGCGGCGAGCGCCAGCGGGCATGGCTTGCGATGATGGTGGCGCAGGATGCCGATTGCCTGCTGCTGGACGAGCCGATTTCCGCCCTCGACATCGGTCATCAACTGGAGGTCATGTCGCTGGTGCGCAATCTCGCCCGCGAGGGCGGCATGACGGTGGTGACGGTGCTGCACGACATCAACATGGCGGCGCGCTTCTGCGACCTGATCGTGGCGCTGCATTCGGGCCGGGTGCTGACCATCTCGACCCCGCAGGACGTCATGACCCCCGATGCCCTCCAGCGCATCTACAATGTGCGCATGGACGTGCTGCGGCAGCCGGACGGCAATCATCCCGTCGCCTTCGCCTGCTGATCTCCGGGCGGTGGCCCCTTGTTTGCAAGGAGTTTTATCAAATCTTAATATAAATGCCGCAGCGTCGGTCGCGAAACCTCGTTCGATAAAATCATCGCCGCAAACAGGCGAAACAGGACCGACCCTCATGGCCACCACTTCCGCCGCGCGCCAGAAATCCATGCCGCTGGCCGTCAAGCTGCTCTCGGTGAGCGCGATCGCCATTTCCTGCTTTCTGGCTCTGACCTTCCTCGTCGTCATCCTTCAGGTGCGCGAGCGCACCGTGGGCATCACGCTGAAGCAGGCGGAAGCGGAAGCCAAGGCCACCGCGCAGGCGATGAGCGGCAAGATCGAGGCGCTGTCTTCCGCCGCGCTTGGCCTTGCGGGCACGATCGAGCGGGGTCTGGACAATGGCAGGCTCGACCGCGCCGCCATCACCACCCTTTTGCCCGCGCAGGTGGAGAAATTCGATCTCGTCTTCGGCGCGTGGGTCGTCGATAGCGAACAGGGGCTGGACGGCCAGCCGGGCCTTGCCGACAATGCAGAACAGGGCACCAATGCCGACGGCGTCTTCACGCCCTACTGGGTGCGCGGCGCAAGCGGGCTGGAACTGATACGGCCGCCCGTCGACCGTTCGCTGGAATTCTACCGGCTCACCGCGACCAGTTTGAAGGGTGCGGCCACCGAACCCTATCAGGAGCCCTCCGCCAACGATCTGCTGATCACCACCGTCACCCAGCCGGTGCTGACCAAGGGCCGCCTCGCCGCCGTCGTCGGCTTCGATATCGCGCTCGGCACGCTGGCGGATTCGCTGAAATCGGAACGGCCGTTCGGCGAAGGCCGCGTCTATCTGCTCTCGGGCAGCGGCAAATGGCTCGCCGCGCCGGACAAGGCGCAGATGATGCAGGATTACGCTGCCGAGGGCGCCGAAAGCGTCAAGGCCGCGATCGGCCATGGCGAGATGGTGACGCTGCACGATGTCGCGGGCGCCGATGGCGGTACGGTTTACCGCGTCGTATATCCGTTCGAGCTGCCCGGCCTGAACGCCCGCTGGGCGGTCGCCGTCGATGTTCCCACGGCGGCGGTCTCCTCCGTCGTCAACGAGCAGACGAAGATCCTCGTCCTCGGCGGCCTGCTGATTCTGGCGGCGGTGATGGGCTCGCTGTGGCTTGCGGTGCGCACCTTCGTGCAGAAGCCGATGGCGGCGTTGCTCGGCGATGTCGGCCGCATGTCGGAAGGGCAACTGGAACAGCCCGTCGCAGGCCAGCAGCGCGGCGATGAAATCGGCAAGGTCGCCACCGCCCTCGATGTCTTCCGCCATCGTCTCGCCGATGGCCGCCGCCTGGAAGCCGCCAATGCCGAGCAGCGCCAGCAGAGCGAAAGCGAGCGGCGCGGCACCGAGGCGGAGCGCGCCCGCGCCGCCGAAGAGCAGCGCCGGGTGGTCGAGGCGCTTCGCCGCGGTCTCGCCGATCTGGCGCGGGGCGACCTGACCGCCCGCATCGATGAAGCCTTCCCGCCGTCCTATGTGGAATTGCGCGACAATTTCAACGAGACCATGGACAGCCTCGAAGCCACCATCCTGCAACTCAACACCAGCGTACATTCGCTGAATGCCGGGATCGGCGAGATCGGCCGCAGCTCCGACAATCTGTCGCGCCGCACCGAGCAGCAGGCCGCGAGCCTGGAGGAAACCGCCGCCGCGATGAACGAAATCGCCGAGCAGATGCACACCAGCACCCGCAACGCCGCCGACGCCGCCGCCAAGGTGACGGAAGCCTGCGCCGATGCCGACCGCTCGAATACCGTCGTGCGCAAGGCGATCGCGGCCATGGAAGGCATCGAGGATTCCTCCGGCAAGGTCACCCAGATCATCGGCGTCATCGACGAGATCGCCTTCCAGACCAATCTTCTCGCCCTGAACGCGGGCGTGGAAGCGGCCCGCGCCGGGGAAGCCGGAAAGGGCTTTGCCGTGGTGGCGCAGGAAGTGCGCGAGCTGGCGCAGCGTTCCGCGCAGGCGGCCAAGGAAATCAAGGCGCTGATTTCCGCCTCCAGCGCGCAGGTGCAGGAGGGCGTGACGCTGGTTGGCGAAACCGGCAGCGCGCTGACCCGCATCGCCGGGCAGGTTCTCTCCGTCAACAAGCTGATTCAGGATATTTCCGCATCCTCGCGCGAGCAGTCGGCCGGGTTGCAGGAGATCAATGTCGCGGTCAACAACATGGATCAGGTGACGCAGCAGAA
>JBDHTA010000246.1:0-4982 GCA_039808465.1 Rhizobiaceae bacterium
GATCGTAGCCGGGCGTATCCATGAACACGAAACCCTGCTCCGTCACCGGCTCGGCATATTCATAGACGGCGTTGAGCGGCATCGTTCCGCCCTTGGCGACCGCGCCCAGCGACTTTTCGAGGATGGTGGTGAGCCCGCCTTCCTTGTTGCCGTGCGAGGGATTGTTGTTGAGTTCCGCCTTGTTGCGCGCCGTGTAATCGCGCCACCATTCGATGCGCGACAGCAGCTTTTCGGCCACCTCGGGCGTTTTCGCCCGCCGCGTCAGCAGATGCTCGGCCCCGTAGATTTCCGGGGTTTCGGACAGAACCGTCGTCGCGCCGTGGCGCACCAGCATGTCGGAGGCGGCGCCGAGCGCCGGATTGGCGGTGATGCCGGAATAGCCGTCCGAGCCGCCGCATTCCAGCGCCACCTTGAGGCGCGACAGCGGCTGCGGCGTGCGCCGCGCCGCATTCACGTCCGGCAGCATCTCCCGGATCATCGCGATGGCGGCGTCGATGGTCTTGCGGGTGCCGCCAAGCTGCTGGATGGTCATGGTGCGGAAGCGGTTGCCCTCCTCCAGCTTGTAATGGTCGAGGATGGGGCGGATCTGGTTGGTCTCGCAGCCAAGGCCGATCATCAGGATGCCGCCGAAATTCGGATGCGTGGCATAGCCCTTGATGACGCGGGTGAGATATTCGTAACCCTCGCCCTTGGTGTTGATGGCGCAGCCGCCGCCATGGGTCAGCGCCACCACGCCGTCGACATTGTCGAAACCGTCGAGCCCGCCCAGCCGGTTGAAATGCTCGGCGATGTAGCGCGACACCGTGGCGGAACAGTTCACCGTGGAAATGATGCCGATGTAATTGCGCGTGCCCGCGCCGCCGAAGCCGCGGTCATAGCCCATGAAGGTGGCGCGCTCGGCTTCCGGCAGCAGGCCCGGCCCCCGGTTTTCCACGCAGAACTGATGGTCCTGATGGCTGTCGACCATGGACAGGTTTTGCAGGTGCACATGCTGGCCGGGCAGGATGTCGCGGCTGGCGACGCCGATCACCTGGCCGAACTTGCGCACCTCCTCGCCTGCGGCGATCGCTCGCAGCGCCACCTTGTGACCGCGCGGGATCATTTCGACGGCGGTCACGCCGGGCAGACCGATGCCCTCGCCCGCCTTCAGGATACGCCGCACCACGCCCACGCTATCGGCCGGGTTCAGCACAATGGTTGGATTTTCCTCAAGCGACATGACCGTCCTCATAATGACTATTGCATGCACTATACGATCATGTTAGCAAGGACTCGTCAAGGCCATTCCGCAGGCCACCCGCTCTAATGATCAAGCAGGGCGGGGCAGCATCTAGAGGGAGGAGCTGCATTGGGGTACGAATTCGACTTCGGTTCCGTCATTGAATACTGGCCGGAGCTGGCAAAAGGCGCGTGGAGAACCGTGCTTTTGTCCGGCTTCGCGATCATTTTCGGCTTCATTGCCGGGGCTACGCTTGCCGTGGCGCGCGTCCACGGAAAACGTACTATGTCGGCGTTAGCCACTTCTTACGTGGAATTGATCCGCAACACGCCGCTGGTCGTGCAGGCCTTCTGGCTGTTTTTCGGGCTGGCCGCGCTCGGCCTGCATGTTCCGGCTTTCGAGGCGGCGATCTTCACGCTCGTCGTCAATGTTTCCGCCTATACCGCCGAGATCATCCGCGCCGGAATGGAATCGATCCCCAAGGGCCAGTTCGAGGCGGCGGACTGTCTTGCGCTCAGCCGCGCGCAGGTTCTCTTCCATGTCGAGCTGCCGCAGGCGGTGGAGCGGGTCTACCCGGCGCTGATCAGCCAGTTCGTGCTGATGATGCTGGCCAGCTCCATCATGTCGCAGATTTCGGTCGAGGAGCTGACGGGCGCGGCCTACGGCATCCAGTCGATCACCTTCCGGGGGTTCGAGATCTATATCGTCGTCGCCGTCGTCTATCTGGCGCTGTCGGTGCTGATGCGGCTTGCCATGGAAATGGCGGCGCAGATGGCCTTCACCCGCCGCCGCCGTCTCGGCACGCCCCTCTAACCGGCCGGAGGATATCATGGGCACGTCACTCACCCTTGCGCATTATCTGCTTATCCTTCAGGGCGCGGTCTGGACGATCATCCTGTCGCTGATGGGCTTCGTCGGCGGCACCGTCGTCGGCCTGCCGATCGCTATCGGCCGCATTTCGCAGTCGAAGGCGCTGCGGCGCTGTCTCAGCTTCTATATCGCGCTGATCCAGGGCATTCCGCTGCCGATCCTGATGTTTCTCTGTTATTTCGGCATATCGGTGGCAGGGTTCAACCTGCCCGCGCTGGTCGCCGCCGGCATGGCGATGACAGCCTATTCCAGCGCCTATCTCGCCGAAATCTGGCGCGGCGCCCTGCAATCGGTGCCGAAGGCGCAGTGGGAGGCGGCCGAATGTCTGGCGCTCACCCGCACCCAGCGCATGTGGCATGTCATTCTGCCGCAGGCGGTGAAGATCTCGATCCCGCCGACCATCGGCTTTCTGGTGCAGATCGTCAAGAACACCTCCTATGCGGTGGTGATCGGCTTCGCGGAACTCACCTACACCGCCCGCCTCATCAACAACTCCACCTTCAAGCCCTTCATCGTCTTCAGCATCGCGGCGGCGCTCTATTTCGCGCTCTGCTACCCGCTGTCGCATTACGCCCGCCGTCTCGAACGCAAGCTGAAACGCGCCTGACAGGATGACGCTCATGACCAATATCGTCGAATTTCACAATGTCCGTAAGTCCTATGGCGCCGTGGAAGTGCTGAAGGGCGTGTCGCTTTCGGTGCCGCGCGGCAGCGTCGTGGCGCTGATCGGCCGCTCGGGATCGGGAAAATCCACCGCGCTGCGCTGCGTCAACGGCCTCGAGGACATTCAGGCGGGGGAGCTGCATGTGTGCGGCCGCCGCCTCCACGAGCCCGGCACCAACCTGCGCGAGCTGCGCAAGGAAGTCGGCATCGTCTTCCAGTCCTACAATCTCTTTCCGCACAAGACGGTGGAGGAAAACATCACGCTGTCGCCGCGCCTGACGCGGGGGCTTTCCAAGGCGCAGGCGCATGAAGTCGCCCAGCGCGTGCTGGCGCAGGTCGGCCTGTCGGACAAGGCGAACGCCTATCCCGAGCAGCTTTCCGGCGGCCAGCAGCAGCGCGTCGCCATCGCCCGCTCGCTGGCCATGGAGCCGAAGCTGATGCTGTTCGACGAGGTGACCTCGGCGCTCGACCCGGAACTGACCGGCGAAGTGCTGAAAACCATCGAGGCGCTGGCGAAGCAGGGCATGACCATGGTTCTCGTCACTCACGAAATGGCCTTCGCCAAGCGCGTCGCCAACCAGATCGTGTTCATGCATCAGGGCGTCGTCTGGGAAACCGGCGACGGCTCGATGTTCGACACGCCGAAAACGCCGGAGCTTCGCAACTTCATCGGCAACGGCCTCTGATTTCCCTCAACAACCCTGTTCATTCCAAGGAGGATACGAATGAAACGTTCCATCGCCGCCGTACTTTTCGCCGCAACCAGCCTGCTCGCCACCGTGGCGCAGGCGGATTCGCTGTCCGACATCAAGGAGCGCGGCACGATCCGCATCGCCATCGATCTCGGCGCGCCGCCCTATGGCCAGCTTGATGCCGACGCCAAGCCGGCCGGCTCGGATGTCGAGGCGGCCAACCAGCTCGCCAAGGATCTCGGCGTCGAGCTGGAAATCGTGCCGGTCAGCGGCCCGAACCGCGTGCCCTTCCTGCTCACCAACAAGGCCGACGTGGTCATGGCCTCCTTCTCGATCACCGACGAGCGCAAGAAGGTGATCGATTATTCCGAGCCCTACGGCGTGGTGCCGACCGTCATCGGCGCGCCGAAGTCGCAGGAAGTGCCCGATTTCGCCGCCCTTTCGGGCAAGTCGGTCGCCGTGACGCGCGGCACCACCTCCGACCAGGCGCTGAGCAAGGGCGTGGCCGAAATCGATGGCGTCAACATCGTGCGCTATGAGGACGACGCCACCACCAACACCGCCGTCGCCACCGGCCAGCAGGATCTGATCGCCGCCGCCGCCTCGGTCATCGGCCAGGTGAACCTCGCCAACCCCTCCCGCGATCTCGAAATCAAGTTCGTGATGAGCGCCGCCCCCTATGCCATCGGCATCCGCAAGAACGAGCCGGAGCTGAAGGGCTGGCTGGACGAGTGGGTGAAGGGCAAGATCGCCTCCGACGAGCTGAACACCATCTACAAGCGTCACTTCGGCATCGACCTGCCGGACGAATATCGCGGCAAGAAGTAATCTCCCGCCTTTCCGGATGCGGGCTTGCCCCCGCATCCGGTCTCCTTTTCATTTCCATTGTTCGAGGGAGCCGGAACCGTGCTGCTTTCCCAAATCTCCGGCGCCGATGGCGCCATCATCGTTCTTGCCCGTGACGACGGCAGCCAGCCGCTGCGCGAGGTCAACGGCGCGGCGAGCGTTCACGCGCTGGCGCTGGAAGCCGCCAATTCCGGCCGCCGCGCCGCCGATGTGATCGCCGGTTACGGGCTCGGCGCCGAACACGATCCGGCAGCCCTTGCCCGGGACGGCCGTTTCCTGCCGCCGATCACCCATCCCGATCCCGCGCATCTGCACCTGACCGGCACGGGCCTCACCCATCTCGGCTCCGCCGCCACCCGCGACGGCATGCATGCCGAGGTCAAGAAGGTGGAAGTCGGCGCGACCGACACCATGAAGATGTTCCGCATGGGGCTCGAGGGCGGCAAGCCCGCGCCCGGCGAAGCGGGCGTGCAGCCGGAATGGTTCTACAAGGGCAACGGCCTCGGCCTGACCGCGCCCGGACAGCCGCTGGTCTCGCCCTCCTTCGCGCTCGATCACGGCGAGGAGCCGGAAATGGCGGGCATCTACGTGATCGACGCCAGGGGCCAGCCCTTCCGCCTCGGCTTTGCGGTGTCGAACGAGTTTTCCGACCATGTGACTGAGCGGCAGAACTATCTCTACCTCGCCCATTC
>JBDHTA010000247.1:0-4953 GCA_039808465.1 Rhizobiaceae bacterium
CAGGAAGCCGTTTTGCGGGTTGCACGGGATCGTCGCCAACTCGACCCCCAGCATCGCCATCGTCATTTCCTGGTTGAAATAGAAGGGATCGGTCAGCGCCACGGTATCGCCCGCCCCCGCAACCGCCATCAGGGTGGAAATGAAGGCCTGATTCGCGCCGGAGGTGATGTGGATGTTTTCCGCCGCCATCGGCGCCCCGTAGATCTGCCCGGTATGGCGCGCATAGGCGGCGCGCAGATCCTCCTCGCCCTCGATATCGCCGTAGCCGGTATAGGCGGCGGAGGCGGCGGCTTCCCCGAGGCTTTTCAGGATATCGGGATGCGGCGGATAGCCGGGAACCGCCTGGCTGAGATCGATACGCGGGCCGCGGCTGCCGTCATAGGCTTTGGCCCAGGCCAGCACGGCGGGAACCGGCGGCGCGGACAGGCGTTGAACCAGCGGATTGAAAGCGGGGTGCGTCATGGGCGGACTCGCGGGCCATTCGGTGAGGTTGCGTTGCGCACTCTCATAAAAGCAGCGGCGGAAAGACGCCATCCAAATCTTGAGCAAAGGCGAAATAGGCCGAAGTGATTCGTTCCGGCACCAAAACACCCCCTCGCGGCGCAGAAAAAGGCCGATGGCAGAGGGCGAAAAAGCCCGCAATTGCGCAAACGCAGATCCGTCCGCATGAAAACGTCATGGCACAGCCTTGTTTCCGTCACGAAATGGAAAAAAATTCTATTTAGACAGTCCGGGCCATTGAATGAGAGACAGGATTGGACTAGATGATGTGACAGCCGATTTGTATGGGATCGGCTTGGCATCAATGCGCAGCACCAACCAGGGAGAGTGACCATGACTTACACGCATCGCATTTCGTCCACCCTCGCGTGGTCGGCGCTTACGGTGAAAAGCGAAAAACAGCTTTCCCGTATTTCCTGTCGAATGACGTTCTGAGCCGAAATTCGGAAACTCGATCGAAAATTCGCGCCGCCTGCCCGTTGCAGGCGCGTATGGAGTGTGCCTTATGCAAAAGCAAGTTATTGAATTCGCTGGTGTCCCCGTTGGAATCGTCGTTCCGGACGAAGACCGGCTGAAGTTCATCGCCGTCAAATTCCACGTTCACGACCTCGATGAGCAGCATTTCGATTCAGCCGCGGACGTCAAACGCGCCATTCGCGATCTTCTCGCCAGCCGCGAACACCAGCCTGCCTATGCCTGAGCAGGCTGCGATTTCTCGCAAAAGTTGTTTCACCCCTGAAAACCCGCACGGAGCCGCGACTATAAATCGTGGTTCCGCGCTTGCGTAAAAATTGATCATTTTGGAATTTTTTTCCGCACTGCGATAAAACCTTCGCAGTGCACCCTTATTCTCCAACGCCATTTACCGCCATGAAATGCGACATTCGCGCCGCCGCCAGGTCAGGATTGTCGAGAACATTGGCTTTGTCGGCCAGCCGGAAAACATCGGCGTAATGGTTCAGGCCACGCGCCGATTGCAGGCCGCCCGGCATGGTGAAATGCGCCTGATGGCCGTTCAGCCAGGCAAGAAACACCACGCCCGCCTTGTAATATTGCGTCGGCGCCTCGAAGATCTTTCGCGACAGCGGCACCGTCGGCTCGATGACGGCGCGGAAGGTCGCGGTATCGCCCGCCGCCAGGCTGGCCAGCGCCTTCGACGCCTGCGGCGCGACGGCATCGAAAATGCCGAGCAGCGCATGGCTGTAACGGGCGCCGTCGCCCTCGATCAGTCCGGCATAATTGAAATCGTCGCCGGTAAAGCAGAGCACCCCTTCCGGCAGGCGGCGGCGCAGTTCGATTTCGCGGGCATTGTCGAGCAGCGAGATCTTGATGCCCTCGACCTTCTGCCTGTTGTCGCCGATGATGGCCAGCACCGTTTCCAGCGCCTCCTCGAAGGAAGCCCCGCCCCAGTAACCGGCAAGCTGCGGGTCGAACATATCGCCCAGCCAATGCAGCACCACCTTGTCCTCCGTCTGGGAAAGAATGCGGCCATAGACGCGGGCGTAATCCTCCCCCGATTTCGCCACCCGCGCCAGCGCCCGGCTGGCCATCATGATGGCGCGGCCGCCATGGCGCTCGACGAAGCCCACCTGTTCTTCATAGGCGGCGATCACATCCTCCAGCGAGCGGGCGTCGCCGGGGGCAAGATGATCCGTTCCCGCCCCGCAGGCGAGATCGGCGCCTTCGACGGTTTTGGCTTCGGCGAGCGCGCGCCGGATCAGCTCCTGCGCGCCCGCCCAGTCCAGCCCCATGCCGCGCTGCGCGGTATCCATGGCTTCGGCGATGCGAAAGCCGAGGCTCCACAGATGATGGCGGAAAGCCAGCGTGCCCTCCCAATCCACCGCCGGGCGGCCCCACGGGTCCGTCTCGCGCCGGGGGTCCGAGACGACATGCGCGGCGGCATAGGCGATGCGGTTGAAAACCGGCGGCGAAGCGGGCCGTTCGGTGGGCGTGCCAATCAGCGTGTAGCGCTCGACGGAACCATCGGGTTTGGGAAGATTCAAGCCTGGCATGGAATGCCCTCCTCAGCGGTTCGTTGCGGTGTAATTTAGATCGTTCCAAATTTCAAGCCGATTTTTCGATTCTGAATTTTCATCGGCATGAACACGGATTTTCATTGAATTTTATGATACATCAACAAGCCCAATAGGCTGCACGACGAAAAATATTCCGCTATCGCTTGACAAATTTGGAACGATCCAATTAACTGATGGCGAATTTGGAGGAAGCCATGAGCAAGGGACGGGTCACGGTCATCGATATCGCCAACGCCGCGGGCGTGTCGAAGTCGACCGTGTCGCTGGTGTTGCAGGGCAGCCCGCTGGTCAACGAGGCGACGCGGGCGAAGGTGAACGCGGTCATCCGCGATCTCGGCTATGTGTACAATCGCGCCGCCGCCAATCTGCGCCAGACCGCCTCCTCCCGCATCGTCGGCATCGTCGTCAACGATCTCACCAACAGCTTTTTCGCCGAACTGGCCGTCGGCGTCGATCAGGTGGTGCAGTCGGCGGGTTACGTGCAGTTTCTCGCCAATACCGGCGAAAGCCTGACGCGGCAGGCCGAGGTCATCGCCTCCATGCGCGAGCACGGCATTTCTGGCCTGATCATCTCGCCTGCGCGCGGCACGCAGGCGGCAGATTTGAAGCCGCTGGTGGCGAGCGGCATTCCGGTGGTGGTGGTGGTGCGCCAGATCGCGGGCGCGAAGGTGTCGTCGCTGATCTCGGACAATCGCGACGGGGCGCGGGCGGCGGTGGCGCATCTGGCGCGGCTCGGGCATGCGCGCATCGCCTTTCTCGGCGGCTTTCCCGATACCGCCGTATTCGAGGAGCGTCTGGCGGGTTATCGCGAGGGGCTGGCCGAGGCCGGGCTTGCGCTTGCGGAAGAACTGGAGATCGGCTCCGCGCCGTCGCGGGCGGGCGGCGTCGACGCCGTGCAGCGGGCGCTAGCGCTGGCGGAACCGCCGACGGCGGCGCTCTGCTTCAACGATGCGGTTGCCTTCGGCGTCTGCGACGGCCTGCGCATGAAGCGGCGGGAACCGGGCGTGGATTTCGCCGTGGTCGGCTTCGATGATGTGATCGAGGCGAAATCCGCCGTCCCGGCGCTGACCACGGTGTCCGTCGATCCGCAGGGCATGGGCGGCCGGGCGGCGCAATTGCTGCTGAAACAGATCAATGCCGGAAAGCCGGAGCCGGAAGCGCTGGCGGGCGCGGTGCGCCTCGTGGTGCGCGAAAGCTGCGGCGCGGGCAGAAACAGACAGGCATGGAGGAGCGCGGTATGACGAAATGGGGTTTGATCGGGGCGAGCACCATCGCCCATGAATGGGTGATCGGCGCCATCCGGGCGGCGGGCGGCGAGATCGTTTCGGTGATGAGCACCAGCGCCGAGCGCGGCGCGGCATACGCCGCCGATCACGGTATTCCACACTCCACGATGTCGCTGCAAGACCTCGTGGGCAATCCCGATATCGATGCCGTCTATATCTCCACCACCAACGAACTGCACCGGGAGCAGGCGCTTGCCGCCGCGAAAGCGGGCAAGCATATCCTCTGCGAAAAGCCGCTGACGACCAGCCTTGAGGATGCCCGCGCCATGGTCGAGGCCGCGAAGGCCGCCAGTGTGGTGATGGCGACCAACCACCATCTGCGCGGCGCGGGCACGCATCGGGCGATGCGCGAAGCGATTGCCGCGGGCAGGATCGGCCGTCCGCTGGCCGCCCGCGTATTCCACGCCGGGTATTTGCCGCAGCATCTGCAAGGCTGGCGGCTCGACAATCCGGGCGCAGGTGGCGGCGTCATTCTCGATATCACCGTGCATGACACCGACACGCTGCGTTTCGTGCTGGGCGACGATCCCATGGAAGCCATCGCCTTCAGCCAGCAGGGCGGCATGGCGAAAGCCGGGCTGGAAGACGGCGTTATGGGCGTGTTGCGTTTCAAATCCGGCCTGATCGCCCAGTTCCATGATGGCTTCACCCTGAAACACGCGCAAAGCGGCTTCGAGGTGCATGGCACCGAAGGTTCGCTCATCGCCCGCAACTGCATGACGCAGCACCCGGTCGGCACCGTGACGCTGCGCAATGGCGACGGCGAGCAGGAGTTGCCCGTCGCGGCGGGCGATCTCTACGAAACGACGGTGCGGGATTTCCACGCCGCCATTGCCGGTGAAGGCAAGCCGCTGTGCAGCGGCGAGGATGGCGTCTGGTCGCTCGCGACCGGCCTTGCGGTGGTGCAGGCCGCCGCCACCGGTCAGGCCGTGCGCATCGAACCCGGATTTTGAGACCCATGAGCAAGCATATTTCCCTTTCCGAAGCCTCCGCCCTCATTCCCGATGGCGCCGTGGTTTCCGTTTCCTCCTCCAGCGGCCTCGGCTGCCCGGATCTGATGCTGAAAGCAATCGGCGAGCGTTTCGAGACGACCGGCCATCCCCGCGATCTCACGACGCTGCATCCAATCG
>JBDHTA010000248.1:0-4948 GCA_039808465.1 Rhizobiaceae bacterium
GCATGGAAAGCGGCGGTTCTCCGCGGCGCCGAGGGAATACGGATGAAGAATCTTCTTTTGCAGATTTTCACATGGTGGAGCGGCCAGACCATCGGCACGCGCTTTCACACCTGGCGTCACGGCGAGCGCGTCGGCGAAGACGATTTCGGCAATGTCTATTATCAGGGCGGCAAGGATTCCGAGGGGCGCACGCGCCGCTGGGTGATCTACAAGGGCTATGCCGAAGCCTCCGCCATTCCGCCCGGCTGGCACGGCTGGATGCATCACCGCACCGATACGCCGCCGAGCCGGGAAAATTACCCGGCCCGCGACTGGGAGAAGGCGCACCGCGCCAACCCGACCGGCACGCCCTTCGCCTACCGTCCCAAGGGCTCCATCGCCGTCGGCGGCGAGCGCCCGCGTGTGACTGGCGATTACGACGCCTGGACGCCCGGCAACTGACACCGGGCAGGGCATTTCCGGGAAAAACGTGACACGGTTTCCATTCGGAAATGCGATAAAATACTCTGGCCATAATTGCAGGTTAGCTCCAAGCTATACCGGTAGTCTGGAGACGGGAAGCGATGCATTTTTCACGGTGGTTTTGCAGCGGGCGAGGCATGGGCCTTGCGCTTGCGGGCATGGCGTTGATCGCCGGTTCCGCCGTCGAAGTCCAGGCGGCGCGCATCGATAACAAGGTTGCGGTCTTCTCCGGCATCGACAAGATCACCGGCCGCATCACCACATTCGACGTCTATCTCAACGAAACCGTGCAGTTCGGCGCCTTGCAAGTGACGCCCCGCGTCTGCTATTCCCGCGACGAAACCGAGGCGCAGAAGATCGACGCCTTCGTGGAAGTCGATGAAATCACCCTCGACCGCAAGATTCGCCGCATCTTTTCCGGCTGGATGTTTGCCGAAAGCCCCGCTCTGAACGCGGTGGAGCATCCGATCTATGATGTCTGGCTGAAGGAATGCAAGCAGTCTTCCGACGTGCCGCCCCCGGATTCTGCGGGTAACTAAAACTCCAGATCGGGCGATTCCATCGCCTTTTCCAGCAGTTTCGCATAATCCTCTTTCGGCACGTCGATAGCGCCGAAGGTCTTCAGGTGATCGGTGGTGAATTGCGTGTCGAGCAGGGTAAAGCCCTTCTCGCGCAGGCGCTCGACCAGATGCACGAGACAGATTTTCGAGGCGTTGGTTTTGCGCGAAAACATGCTCTCGCCGAAGAAGGCGGAGCCGAGCGACACGCCATAAAGCCCGCCCGCCAGCTCGCCGTCCTCCCACGCTTCCACGGAATGCGCGTAGCCATGGCTGTGCAGGGCGGTGTAGAGCGACAGGATCGTGCTGTTGATCCACGTCGTCGGCCGCTCGCCGGTGGACTCGGCGCAGCCGCGCATCACGGCCGCAAAGGCGGTATCGAAGCGGATGTCGAAGGGATTGCGGCGCACCGCTTTGGCGAGGCTTTTCGAGACGTGAAAGCCATCGAGGGGAATGATGCCGCGCATTTCCGGTTCCACCCAGAAAATGCGCGGATCGTCGGCGGATTCGGCCATCGGAAACAGACCGGCCGAGTAGGCGCGCAGCAGGATTTCCGGAGTGACCGCCGAATATCCGCCGCGCCGTGCCACCTTCGTCAGTTCGCCTGCTGCTCGGCCAGATGATGTTCCAGCCAGTGGATATCGTAGTCGCCATTGGCGATATCCGGGTTGGAGATCAGATCCTGAAACAGCGGCAGCGTCGTCTTGATGCCGTCGATCACGAATTCGTCCAGCACGCGGCGCAGGCGCATCATGCATTCGTTGCGGGTGCGCCCGTGCACAATCAGCTTGCCGATCAGGCTGTCGTAATAGGGCGGGATTTTATAGCCCTGATAGGCGCCCGAATCGACGCGGACGCCAAGGCCGCCCGGCGCGTGGAAATGCGTGATCGTGCCTGGCGAGGGAACGAAGGTGCGCGGATCCTCGGCATTGATGCGGCATTCGATGGCGTGGCCCTGGAAGGAAATATCCTCCTGGCGCACCGACAGCCCGCCGCCGGACGCGACGCGAATCTGCTCATGCACCAGATCGATGCCGGTGATCGCCTCGGTGATCGGATGCTCCACCTGCAAGCGGGTGTTCATTTCGATGAAATAGAACTCGCCATTCTCATAGAGGAACTCGATCGTGCCCGCGCCGCGATAATGCAGCTTCTTCATCGCGTCGGCGCAGATCTTGCCGATCGCCATGCGCTGCTCGACATTGAGGGCAGGGGAATTGGCTTCTTCCCACACCTTCTGGTGACGGCGTTGCAGCGAGCAGTCACGCTCGCCGAGATGGATGGCATTGCCTTCGCCATCGCCGACCACCTGCACCTCGATATGGCGCGGCTTGCCGAGATATTTTTCCATGTAGACGGCATCATTGCCGAAGGCGGCGAGCGCTTCGGCGCGGGCCGTGGAAACGGCTTCCTCCAGATCCTCTTCGGTGCCGGCAACCTTCATGCCGCGTCCGCCGCCACCGGCGGTGGCCTTGATCAGCACGGGGAAGCCGATGCGCCGCGCAACTTCCAGCGCGTCGTCCGGCTTCACTTCGCCGTCGGAACCGGGCACCACCGGAATGCCCAAGGCTTCCGCGGTCTTCTTGGCGGTGATCTTGTCGCCCATGATGCGGATATGCTCGGCGGTCGGCCCGATGAAGGTAATGCCGTGCGCTTCGAGGATTTCCGCGAACTTGGCGTTCTCCGACAGAAAACCGTAGCCGGGATGCACCGCATCCGCGCCGGTGATCTCGCAGGCCGCGACGATCTGGTGAATGTTCAGGTAGCTTTCACGCGACGGCGGCGGGCCGATGCACACGCTCTCGTCGGCAAGCCGCACATGCATCGCGTCGGCATCCGCCGTGGAGTGCACCGCAACGGTGGCGATGCCAAGTTCCTTGCAGGCGCGCAGCACGCGAAGCGCGATTTCGCCGCGATTGGCAATGAGGATTTTGGAAATCATGCCAAAAAACCTTACTCGATGACGATCAGCGGTTCGCCATATTCAACCGGGCGGCCGTCCTCGACCAGAATCTGCGTCACCTTGCCGGAACGTGGCGAGGGGATCTGGTTCATGGTCTTCATCGCCTCGATGATGAGCAGCGTCTGGCCTTCCTTGACGGTGGAGCCGACCTCGATGAAGGCGCGCGCCCCCGGAGCGGGAGACAGATAGCAGGTGCCGACCATCGGGGCGCTGACGGTGTTGGCCGGGTTCAGCGCGGGTGAGGCGGCTGCGGGGGCCGCAGCGGCGGCAGGCGCGGGCGCGGCTGCAACGGGAGCGGCCGCCATCGGCGCCTGGATATATTGCGTCGCGATGTTGCGGGAAACGCGGATGCGCAAGTCGTCCTGCTCGACTTCGATCTCGGTCAGGTCGGTCTCGTTCAGGATGTTCGCGAGATCGCGGATCAGTGCCTTGTCGATGCCGTTCTTCTTATCAGACATGAAGTGTTGCCCTGTCTTCTGTTTTTTGACATGGGGTGACGGTTTGCCCCGCGCGCCCCGAATTCTTTTCCCGGCAGACCGCGTCATTCAGCCGGATACGGATTTGAAGCTATAGACCGGCCTGCCGCCGAGGAAAAGCCCCGGCAGCCGTATCGGGCCGCAAGAATAGCCGCAATCCGCATGTTTTGGTGAAAAGCCGATGAAACGCCGCCGCACTCAGCATTCCGTCTTGCCGCAGGCGCGAACATTGGCGATCTTTTCCTGGAGCGCGCCCGCGCCGACCGCGCCGAACACCGCCTCGTTGCCGACCACATAGGAGGGCGTGCCGCTGACGCCGAGCGCGCCCGCGAGCTGGTAGGCCTGCTTGACTTCGGCATCACCCGGCGACACCGCCATCTGCTTGCGGATCGTATCTTCCGCGACGCCGAGCGAGGCGGCGACCTCGATGGCGCGCTCCTCGGTGGCGCGGCCTTCGCTGCCGAGCAGGGTGCGATGGAAATCGGCGTATTTTTCCGGTGCGACCTGCTTGAAGGCCGTGGAAACCTTGTGGGCGGCCAGCGAATCCGGTCCCAGAATCGGCAATTCCTTCAGCACGAAACGGACATTCTTGTCCTGTTCGAGAATGGTGTTCATGTCTTCGAGCGCATGCTTGCAATAGCCGCAATTGTAATCGAAGAATTCGACCACGGTGACGTCGCCCTTGGGATTGCCGAGCACCATGTCGCCCTTGGCGGCGAAGATCGCGTCCCTGTTGCTCTCCACGGCTTCGCTGGCGGCGGCGGTGCGCGCCTTTTCCTGCTTGTCCTGAAGCGCGGTCTGCACGTCGAGCAGGATTTCCGGGTTCTGGATCAGATATTCCTTGATGAAGGCGCCGAATTCTTGCTTCTGCTTGTCATCCAGCGCCATGGCCGGAGCCGCAACGCTGACGGAGAGCGCGCAAAGCGCCGCCGCGATCGGTTTCAGGGAAATGGCCATGGATAGCACCTCGTGATCTCTATCGTTCGTGCGGCTCGCCAGCCGCAACCGGCCGCCTTTTGTCAGGATGCGAGATTTACGGATAAGCGGCGCAAGTGCAAACTGAAAATGCCCTGCCGCCTGCCGGTCGCATCAAAGTGATCGCCGCAGGAATGCGGCTTTTGTCGGGCCGTTCTTCAAGAAAAACAAAAGTTTGAATGAATATCCGATTCAGCCTGTGAAGCCGTTGAATCGTTCTTTCAGGTATCCACACAAAGAAAAACCGGCCGCGAGGGCCGGTTTTCCATCGGTTCGAAAGCTGTGGCGGCTTACAGGAAGCCGCGCTTCTGCCACCAGCCTGCCTTGCGCGGCTTCGGCGGCTCGTCGCCGTCTTCCGTGGCGCGGGTCGAGGTCACGACCGGCGCGGAGGAGGAGACGTTCGAGGCGCGGTTGGCGCGCGCGGGCTTTGCCTCTTCGGCTTCCTCCGGCGCGGGCATCGCTTCGGCCGCGGGCTCGCTGTCGCCGAGATCGGCCTTTGCTTCCGCGACTTCGGC
>JBDHTA010000249.1:0-4912 GCA_039808465.1 Rhizobiaceae bacterium
CGGTTTTTCCGGCAAACCTCATGGCGTTCTCCTTCAGTAAATGATGCTCTCGGGCATTGGCTGGCCCGCGCGAATCCGGTGATAGCCCAAGGGCGTAAGGTCGAGGCTCGCATAGGCGCCGTTCACGATCAGCTCCGCCACGCCGCGCCCGGCGGCGGGCGCGTGCATGACGCCGTGGCCGGAAAACCCGGTCGAGAAGACGAGGTTGGCGATCTCGTCATGCGGGCCGACGACGCCGTTGTGATCGAGGGCGTTGATCTCGTAATGACCGGCCCAGGCGCGGTCCAGCCGCAATTGCTCCATCGCCGGAATGCGCGCCGCCAGCGCGGGCCAGAAGACCTCTTCCATCAGCTCGTGATGCGGCTCGAAATCGTCGGTGGCATCCACGTCGCGCTCCGGCGGCGGCTGGATGCCGCCGATGAAGCCCTCCCCTTCCGGGCGGATCCAGATGCCGGAG
This sequence comes from Rhizobiaceae bacterium, assembly GCA_039808465.1. Classification (GTDB taxonomy): domain Bacteria; phylum Pseudomonadota; class Alphaproteobacteria; order Rhizobiales; family Rhizobiaceae; genus Metarhizobium. The sequence continues at coordinate 458 of JBDHTA010000249.1, forward strand.
GAGTCGAACAGCATCGGAAAACCGGCGGCCTTCAGCGGGGCGCGGAAGGAAAACACCGTGCGCTTGCGCGGCGTCACCGGCAGCGGCTGGCCGAGCGCCGCCATCAGCGCGCCCGAGGCGGCGCCTGCGGCCATGACGCACCAGTCGCAGGCAAGGCGCGTGCCGTCCTGCAACCGCACGCCGCCGATACGCATGCCGTCCAGATCGAAGCCTTCGACGCGTCCGGTCAGGTACCGCACGCCCAGATCCTTCGCCGCGCCACGGATCAGCGACAGAAGCGACCAGGCGTCGAACCAGCCCTCGCCGCTCGCCCCGAAGGTTCCGATGCCGATATCCCCGGTTGACAGATAGGGAAAGCGGGCCGCGACCTCCTGCGGCGTCAGGGCGACGACGTCGGCGCCTTCGCCCCGCTGCATGGCGGCGGCGGCGCGGCGCGCCTCGGCCGTGCCCGGCCCGCCAAGGATGAGATAGCCGTTCTCGACATAGCCGATATCCGCCGAAGGGCCGAAGATCTCCTTGATCCCGCGAAAGAAATCCACGCCGAACAGGCTCATGCGGATATTGACCGGCGTGCCGAACTGCGTGCGGATCGACGCCGCCGACAGCGCCGTGGAGCAGAAGCGGTACGTCGGATCCTTCTCGACCACCGTGATCTCGCCGGTAAACCCCTCGCGGCGCAGGAACCATGCGGCGCAACTGCCCATGATCGCGCCGCCGGCGATGACCACCCTTGCTTTTTCCGTGCCGGTCATGGCCATCTCAGCGGATCACGAAGGGGTTTGCAACCGCGCCAGCCGTATCGATCCAGACCGTCTTGGTTTGCAGATAGGCGTCGATCGCTTCCTGCCCGCTTTCGCGGCCGATGCCGCTGCGCTTGTAGCCGCCGAAGGGCGCCATGTAGCTGACGGCGCGATAGGAATTCACCCAGACGGTGCCCGCCTCCAGCGCGGCGCTGCCGCGAATGGCGCGGGCGATATCGCCGGTCCACAGGCCCGCCGCCAGCCCGTAGGGGCTGTCATTGGCGATGGCATAGGCTTCCTCCTCGTCATCGAAGGGAATGATCGACAGAACCGGGCCGAACACCTCCTCGCGCGCGATGCGCATGCGGTTGTTGACGCCGCAGAAGATCGTCGGCTCGACGAACCATCCCTCGGCGAGTTCCGCCGCATCGGGCGCCTTGCCGCCCAGCACCGCCTCGGCGCCCTCGCTGCGGGCAATGTCGAGATAGGACAGAACCCTGGCGCGCTGCGCCCTCGTGGTGATCGGCCCGACCTGCGTTGCCCTGTCGGCGGGATTGCCGAGGCGCGCCGTCCCGGCCAGCCTGACGACACCCTCGACCACCCGGTCATGCACCGGACGCTGGACGAGCAGGCGCGAACCGGCAATGCAGGTCTGGCCGGAAGCCGCGAAGATGCCGGAGATCGCCCCGTTCACCGCATTGCCGATATCGGCGTCGGCAAAGACGATGTTGGCGGATTTGCCGCCGAGTTCCAGCGTCACGGTCTTCAGGCCCTCGGCGGCGGCGCGATAGACCGCGAGGCCGCCCGGCTCGCCGCCGGTAAAGGCGATCTTCGCCACATCGGGATGACTGACCAGCGGCGCCCCCACATCGCCCGGCATGCCGGTGACCGTGTTGACGACGCCGGGCGGAAAGCCCGCCTGCGCAAACAGCTTCACGAATTCGAGGGCCGAGGCGGAGGTGTGCTCCGAGGGCTTGATGACCACGGTATTGCCAGCCGCCAGCAGCGGCGCCAGCTTCCATGTCAGCAGCATCAGCGGCGAATTCCAGGGCACGATCGCGGCGATGACGCCGATCGGCTCGCGGCGGGTGAAGGCGAACATGCCCGCCTTGTCGATGGGCAGCACCGCCCCCTCGATCTTGTCGGCAAGCCCCCCGAAATAGCGGAACCATTCGGGGATGTAGCGCAGTTGAGCCTCCATCTCGACGATCAGCTTGCCGTTGTCGCGGGTTTCGAGCGCGGCAAGGCGGGTTGCATTCTCCGCGATCAGATCCGCCAGCCGCACCAGCAGCTTTCCGCGCGCGCTCGCCGTCAGGCCCGCCCATTCCGGCGACCGGAAGGCTGCTTTCGCGGCGGCGACCGCCGCCTCCACCTCGGCCGGGCCATCCAGCGGGATCAGCGCCCAGGGCTTGCCGGTGAAGGGATCGAAGGATTCGAACGTGCCATGCGCGGGCTGAAGCCTGCCGCCGACCGTGTTCTGAAATTGCTCTGGCGCCATTGGTCCCTCCCCGTCGGCATTTCAGCAGGTTCCAAGCCCCAGATGGGCGCGGAAGCGATTCTTGATGAAAACGGCATCACGCGGCGGCAGCGAGCGCGGCAGGTTTTCCGCCTCGATCTTCAGCACGAAAAGGCGCGGGCCATCGGCGGGCTCGCGCAGGCGCCGGGTCAGCATGTCGACGTCTTCGAGGCTGCGCAATTCGGCCGTGTCGGAAAAACCGGCGGCGGCGGCGATCCTGTCGAACGCGATGCCGCGCCCGGTATGGCTCGCCTGCATGCCGGTTTCCCCGAAATGCTGGTTGTCGAGCACGATGATATCGAGATTCGTGGGCTTGGCGACCGCGATCGTCGCCAATGCGCCGAAGGCCATCAGCATTTCCCCGTCGCCGGTGATGACCATCACCCTTTTGTCCCGCCGGGCCTGCGCAAGACCGAGGCCGGTCAGCGCCGCCCCGCCCATGGCGCCCCAGAGATAATAATTATCGGCGGCGTCACCGGCCGCATGCACGTCATAGCTCGGCGAGCCGAGCCCCGTCACCACCAGCGCGCCGTCGCGGGCCGCCAGAAGCCTGTTCACCGCGGCGCGGCGATCCATCACTGCCTGCGTCATCGTCCCTCACCACTTCTTCTTGCCAAGCAGGCGCTGGCCGATCAGCACCGCGATCTGCTGGTCGGCCTCGAAGGCCATCGCCGCCGCCTGCGCGGTCACCTCTATCAGATCCTCGCCGGTTTCGGCGCGCAGCACCGTGACGCCGATGGCCCTGAGCGCGGCTTCCGCCGCCTGCCCCATCGGCACCTGCCAGGGGTTGAACTCGGCCCATTCGCCGCGCATCGTCACCAGCATCAGCAGCGGCGTGCGGGTCTGGACCGGCAGCGACAGCATGTTGATGCAATTGCCGACGCCCGACGATTGCATCAGCACCACCGAGCGCTCGCCGCCGAGCCATGCCCCGGTTGCGATCGCGATCCCCTCCTCCTCGGTGGTCAGCACATTGGCGGTCACCTCGCTGTCCTCGCCGAACAGGCGGATCAGCGTCGAATGGCCCGCGTCCGGCACATAGGACATCTGGCGGATACCGGCATCCTTCAACACATCGTAGAGCGCGGCGGGCCAGTCTCTCGCCAGATCGCGAGGTCTTTCATGTGTGGAGATCGCTTCGTCGGCGGTCATTTGCAGGTCTCCCGGGGTGGCTGGATTTTTCCGGTATAGCCTTGCCAGCCATCCTCCACATCGACCCTTTTTAATGAACAGATATAGCGGTATTGTATAGCATGGAATTTTCCCAGCTCAGAACGCTCATCCACGTCGCCGAACTCGGCAGTCTGTCCAAGGCGGCGGATCGCCTTCATATCGCCCAGCCAGCCCTCAGCCGCCAGATCAGGCTGCTGGAGGAGGAGCTTGGCGTGCGCCTGTTCGACCGTCACGGGCGCGGCATGATCGTCACCGATCAGGGGCAGGACGTGCTGCGCCACGCCCTGCGCGTCATGGCCGAACTCGACGAGATCAGGGCTTCGGCCTCCGACGCGGATGCGCCGTTGCGCGGCCATGTTTCCATCGGCATGCCGCCGACCGTCGCCGATATCCTGTCGGAACCCCTCGTCGCGGCCTTTCGCGGCAGCCATCCGGATGCGACCCTGCGCATCGTCAGCGCCTATTCCGGCTACCTCCTGGACTGGATGCATCGCGGCGAAATCGACGCGGCGATCCTCTACGATCCGAAATCGGCCCGCACCCTGCGCGTCCAGCCCTTGCTGGAGGAGGTGCTGTTTCTGATCGGCCCGCCGGGGGCGGGGCTTTCGCAGGAGGTTGCGGTGGAATTCCGGGAACTCGAAAGCGAGCGCCTGCTCCTGCCGAGCCACGGCCATGGCCTGCGCGCCATTCTCGACAAATGCGCCGCCGATTGCGGTTTCGCCCTGCATGTGCCCGTGGAGGCCGACAGCTATTCCACGCTGAAATCCCTCGTGCGCAGCGGCCACGGCTCGACCATCCTTCCGCTCGCCCCGATCCACCGGGATCTCGCCGCCGGAAAGCTGTGCGCCGCGCCGCTGCGCAATCCGGTTCCCCTGCGGCGGCTCATCCTCTCCTATCCAACCGACCGCCCCGTGCCGCGTCTGGCGCGCTTCGCGGGGCAGGTGATCGCCCTCAACGTCGCGCAGATGGTTCGCGAGGGCGTCTGGCCCGGCGAACTGCCGCCGGAACAGCAGCCATATAATTCGC
>JBDHTA010000250.1:0-4824 GCA_039808465.1 Rhizobiaceae bacterium
GTTCGCCATCGGCGGCGGACAGGCGCTCGCCCGTATCGGAAAGCCCTTCGGACAGGCGGTCGATCCACAACCGCCCGTCCGGGTTCAACATCACCTCGACCACGGCCGGGTCTTCGAGCAGTAGCGCGATTGCCGGCCCCAATGCCGTGCGCAACATGCGTGCGCCGCGCGCAATGGCTTCCGGTCTTTGGTGGTTGGTGGTCATGTCGGCCCCGGCTTCTGGCGGGGACGCGACAGGCTATCCCCGGATCGGGGTCGATTAAGAAAGCCCGGAATTGGGCCGGTTCAACAAGTATCTAGCTGCGTGCGGTGATCGGCGGCGAACGGCGGTAAATAGGATGGGCTTATTTTGACGATCTTGCAGTCCGACAGTGGAGTCGCTATATTTCCTGCAACTCGATCTTCGGTGGTCGGGGCAGGTTCGAATCCTGCGGCTGCGCTAGTTCTGGTCTTCGCGCAGGGCGACTTAACGCCCTGCGCACCTTACTCCCCGTGTTCCTCTGTGTCAGATAACGGCTCGATGTCGCGCGAAATCTCTTTGAGGAATCTGTCACCCGTCGCTAGCCGCCTGCCGAGATTCTGCATGAAGCCCTCGAACCGTTCCGCGCCTTTCGCGCGGGCGGCGGATTGTGCGGCTCCTGTAAGCGGCGGCGTGAGGGTCATCCAGAAATGGATAAACTGCGCGACCGTCTCGCCGAGGACGGCGAGATCCAGGTCGAGCGTGTCGATCTGGCGGCCGAGTTTATCCAAGCGGCGCGACATGGCGGCTTCAAGCTGGTCGTCGGCATCGCCGGACAGGTAGGACATGACCGCCGCCTCCACGATGGCGGATTTTGAGACATTGCGGCGCAGCGCCACCGAGCGGCGCAGCGCCATCGCCTCGATCTGTGGAATGAGCGCGGGGTCGAAATAGAGATTCAGGCGGGTTCTGGTTGCCATGGGCGTGTCCTCAAAGCTCGATTCCATCATCGGGGTTCATCGCCACCTGCCGCGCCACCATCCTCATGCGCTGGCGCATGGCGCGGGCCTTGGCCGCGTCAACGTCCGGCTCGTCGTCCACAAACTCGAACTCCTGTTCGGGGAATGGCGGCGGGGCGACGATTTCCTCATGCTCGGGCAATTCCGGCTCGCGGCGGATGCCGGCATTGGCCGGATCGCCCTCGGCCCCGTCTGCGGCGGCCGGCGCGGAATGGCTTTCCGCCGCAACCACGCGACCGGACCAATCATCGGCGGATGGGCTGGGCGCCAGCGGAGCGGCGACCAGATCGGGCGGGGTCAGGATGCGTTCCTGAAATCGCGCATCCTCGAAATAGCGGGCCTTGGTCGCGCGGATTGGCGGCGTGCCCGCGACCATGACGATTTCATCGGTGGGCGGAAGCTGCATGATTTCGCCCGGCGTGAGTAGCGGCCGGGCCGTCTCCTGCCGCGACACCATCAAGTGACCTAGCCACGGGGCCAATCTGTGCCCGGCGTAGTTGGTGGAGTCGCGCAGCTCGGTCGCGGTGCCGAGTGCGTCGCTCACCCGCTTGGCAGTCCTTTCGTCGTTCGTGGCGAAGCTGACGCGGACGTGGCAGTTGTCGAGGATTGCGTTGTTCGGCCCATAGGCGCGCTCGATCTGGTTGAGGCTCTGCGCGATTAGGAAGCCTTTGATTCCGTAGCCCGCCATGAAGGCGAGCGCCGATTCAAAGAAATCGAGCCGGCCGAGCGCCGGAAACTCGTCCAGCATCAACAGCAGCCGATGGCGCTTGCCGGAGGTGGTCAATTCCTCGGTCAACCGCCTGCCGATCTGGTTGAGGATCAGGCGGATGAGCGGCTTGGTGCGGTTTATGTCGGATGGTGGCACGACCAGATAGAGCGTGACGGGGTGGCGGCTGCCGACCAGATCGGCAATGCGCCAGTCGCAACGCGCCGTCACCCGCGCCACCACGGGATCGCGGTAGAGACCGAGAAACGACATGGCCGTGGAGAGCACGCCGCTGCGTTCGTTCTCGGACTTGTTCAGCAGCTCGCGCGCCGACGACGCGATGACGGGATGAACGCCTGCTTCGCCGAGATGCGGCGTGTCCATCATGGCGCGCAAGGTCGCCTCGACCGGGCGGCGGGGGTCGGACAGGAAGTTGGCGACGCCCGCCAAGGTCTTGTCCTTCTCCGCATAGAGAACATGCAGGATCGCGCCGACAAGCAGCGAATGGCTGGTCTTTTCCCAATGGTTGCGCTTGTCGAGGCTGCCTTCGGGATCGACCAGAATATCCGCGATATTCTGCACGTCGCGGACTTCCCATTCCCCTTGCCGGACCTCCAGCAGCGGGTTGTAGGCCGACGATCTGGCGTTGGTCGGATCGAACAGCAGCACACGGCCATGCTTCGCGCGGAAGCCCGCTGTCAGGGTCCAGTTCTCGCCCTTTATGTCGTGAACGATGGCGGATGCCGGCCATGTAAGCAGCGTCGGCACCACCAGCCCGACACCTTTGCCGCTGCGCGTCGGGGCGAAGCATAGAACATGCTCGGGACCGTCATGGCGCAGATAGTCTTGGGTATGACGGCCGAGCACGACGCCATCGGGACCGAGTAATCCCGCCGCGCGGATTTCCTTATCCTCGGCCCATCGCGCGGAACCGTAGGTGGCGACGTTGCGCGCTTCCCGCGCCCGGATGATCGACATGAAGATGGCGGCGGTTATGGCGATGAAGCCGCCCGATACGGCGATGATGCCGCCCTCGACGAAGATCGCTGGCGCATAGGCGTCGAACGAAAACCACCACCAGAAGAAGGCGGGCGGATAATAGACAGGTAGGCCCGCCAACTCGAACCACGGATTGCCAAGCTGAGACTGAAAGCCGAGGCGGAACGCCGTCCATTGCGTCGCTGCCCACACCATCACGAGGACGATGGTGAAGACGACAGCGATTTGACCCCAAAGGATTCGGCCTCCGCGCAATGTAGGCTCCAGTCGGCAAAAGAGACGGAGCCGATCAGAGAGTAGGCAAAATCGGGACAGGCAACAGGAAAGGGGATGCGCTAGGGCTGCCGGATACTATCGGCGGCAAATAGGACGGGTTGCATTCACCGCCATCCGGCCGGGTGATCGCCGCTGCTCAACTGGTCGGGCGAATCGCCGCAACGGATGCCTCGGATAGCCCTCGCGTCATGTCGCCGCTGTCACATATGTAACTTGCATAATGGAAGTCACGCCATTATGGATGTGCCATGCAACGAACAAGCTTTCTGTCATCCGAATGTCCCGCAGCCCGAGCGCTGGAAAGCGTCGGTGATTGGTGGAGTATTTTGATCCTCCGAGACGCTTTTCAAGGGTTGAGCAAGTTCGATGAATTCGAGAAGAACCTTGGAATCTCCGCGAACATTTTGGCGAGGCGATTGAAGCATCTCACGGCAGAAGGGCTGTTTGAAAGGCGACGATACAATGATCATCCGCCTCGATTTGAATACGTCCTTACCGATAAAGGGCGAGATTTCTATCCGGTAGCAATCGCCCTTTTTGCGTGGGGGAACCGGAACCTTGCGCCCAATGAGATAGCCATGCGTCTTGGCGACAAGAAAACCGGACGGGAAAGGACCGCCGTTATCATCGACGCGAATACAGGAGAAGCAATTACTCCTGAAAACACCGTTCTTCTGGCTGGCCCCGCCGCAACAGAGGAAACGATGCGCGTCATAAATCGCGTGAAGCGAATAAGCTCAGAAAAAGAAACGGAATAATCCAATGCGCCGAATTGTTGTAACCGGCATGGGTTTAGTTGGCCCTCTTGGTTCTGGAATTGAAATAAGCTGGAAAAGACTCCTTGACGGGAAATCGGGAATTAGGAGTTTGCCCGATGAAATCTCCAACGATCTGCCGGTGAAAATCGGGGGAATCGTTCCCAGCCTGATTGAAGATTCCGAAGCCGGTTTCGATCCCGATTTGATCGTTGACGCAAAGGATCAACGAAAAATGGATCGCTTCATTCTGTTTGCACTTGCGGCCGCGAAGGAGGCTCTTGAAACGGCGGGATGGCATCCCACGAGCGACTACGAACGTGAGCGCACGGCGACAATTATCGCCTCTGGTATAGGCGGGTTTCCTGCAATCGCTTCGGCAGTTCGCATAACGGATACACGGGGAGCACGGAGGCTCTCACCCTTTACCGTGCCATCGTTCCTCGCCAACCTCGCGGCAGGACAGGCTACCATTAGGTATGGATTTACAGGCCCAATTGGCACGCCTGTAACCGCCTGCGCTGCCAGCGTTCAGGCCATCGGCGACGCCGCGCGGCTGATACGCTCCAACGAGGCGGATATCGCTCTGTGCGGCGGAGCAGAAGCTTGTATTGACAAGGTTAGTCTCGGGGCATTTGCCGCCGCGCGAGCACTATCCACCGGCTACAATACTACCCCGGAACTGGCGTCGAGGCCGTTCGACACCGAGCGCGATGGTTTCGTAATGTCTGAAGGGGCGGGTCTGATCGTCATAGAAGAATTAGAACATGCCCTCGCTCGGGGTGCCAAGCCCATAGCGGAATTGGTGGGATACGGCACAAGCGCCGATGCACATCATATGACTGCCGGTCCAGAGGACGGCCGAGGCGCGGCCCGTGCGATGGAAATTGCACTCCAGAGTGCTGGGTTGAAACCAATCGATATTCAACATTTGAACGCACATTCCACCTCCACCCCCGTAGGAGATCGAGGAGAAATTGCCGCGATAAAATCCGTGTTCGGCAATCATGATGTGGTCGTAAGCGCCACGAAATCGGCTACGGGGCACCTACTTGGTGCCGCAGGCGGTATTGAGGCAATCTTCACGGTGCTCGCTTTGCGCGATCAAAT
>JBDHTA010000251.1:0-4791 GCA_039808465.1 Rhizobiaceae bacterium
GCGGATTTCCACCGTCTGCGTGCCGGGCTTCAGATCCGGCACCACATAGCTGTTGCGCTTCGCCGCCGCTGCCGACGCCGGGCAATGGCCGCAGGATTTGACGACGATGCTGCCGGACCCCCTATGGATTTTCACGGCTTCGATGGAGGAAGCGAAGGCCGGAGATGCCAGCGCAAGGAAGGCGGCGGTAATAGCAAGGCTGTGACGCATGGAAAAGGCTCCCGTCTGACTTTGAGCGGGAGCCTATCGAAGCTTCGTTTCGATCCGGTCAGGATCTTCGGTAAAAATTGAGCGAACGCGCTATTCCGCAGCATTTGCAGGAAAAATCCGGAGCGGTTGACCGTCCCGAAATGCGAAAGACACAAGAACGGACATTGCGCGAGGCAGGATCAGCCCTGCTCGCGCGCCACCGCCCGCCAGCCGATATCGCGGCGGCAGAAGCCGTTCTCCCAGTCTACGCCGTCGACAAGCGCATAGGCGCGGGCCTGCGCCTCGCTGACGGTTTTGCCGCGGGCCGTCACGTTCAGCACGCGCCCGCCGGTCGCGAGTAACTGCCCGTCCTTCACGGCCGTTCCGGCATGGAACACCTTCGCATCGCCGCTTTCTGCGGGAATGGCGCGGATCGGCGTGTTCTTCTCGTAGGAGCCGGGATAGCCCTTCGAGGCGAGAACCACCGTCAGCGCCACGTCGTCGCTCCATTCGGCCGAAACCTGATCCAGCGTGCCGGTGGCGGCGGCATGGAGCAGCGGCAGCAGGTCGCTTTTCAGCCGCATCATCAGCACCTGGCATTCGGGATCGCCGAAGCGCACATTGTATTCGATCAGCTCCGGCCCTTTTTCGGTGATCATCAGCCCGGCGAAGAAGACGCCGCTGAAGGGATAGCCGCTTGCGGCCATGCCGGAAATGGTCGGCTCGATGATCTCCTTCATGGTGCGCTCCACCATTTCCGGCGTCATCACAGGTGCTGGCGAATAAGCCCCCATGCCGCCGGTGTTCGGGCCGGTATCGCCGTCGCCGACGCGCTTGTGGTCCTGCGCGGTGGCGAGTGCCAGGGCCGTCCTGCCGTCGGACAGGCAGAAGAAGCTTGCTTCCTCGCCATCGAGAAAGGCCTCGACCACCACTTCCGCGCCTGCCTGCCCGAACGCGCCCTCGAAGCAATCGTCGACGGCGGCCAGCGCCTCTTCCACGGTCATGGCGACGGTCACGCCCTTGCCTGCGGCAAGCCCGTCCGCCTTGACGACGATGGGCGCGCCCTGCGCGCGGATATAGGCTTTCGCTTTCGGCGCATTGTTGAAGCGCTGGTAAGCCCCGGTCGGGATATTGTAGCGGGCGCAGAGATCCTTGGTGAAGCCCTTGGAGCCCTCGAGCTGGGCGGCGGCGGCGGAAGGGCCGAACACGGCGATGCCGCCCGCCCGCAGTGCATCGGCCAGCCCCGCCACCAGCGGCGCTTCCGGCCCGACGACGACGAGATCGATGGCGCGCTCGCGGCAGAAGGCGAGAGCGGCGGCGTGATCGTCCACATCGAGGGAAACGAGATCGGCGCATTCGGCGATGCCGGGATTGCCCGGGGCGGCGTAAAGCGCCGTCAGACGCGGAGATTGCTTCAGTTTCCATGCCAGCGCATGCTCGCGCCCGCCCGAGCCGATCAGCAGAACCTTCATGGCTTTTCCCTTCCTGTGTCCGTATTTTGCGGGTTAAGGGGGCGGGCGTGAAAGGTCAAGACGCCTTTCCTGTGGAGGGGGCGGCAGCGGCTTTGTTTGGCCCGCTTGCCCCGCTATTCTCAGCCCGAATCGCAAGAAGGAATTTGACAGAATGGCCGCAGACAATCAGGCGCCCGCTACGATCATTGCCACGATCATCGCCTCGGAAATCAATGCCCGCGCCGCGCAGGTCACCGCCGCCATCGGCCTGCTGGATGAAGGCGCGACCGTTCCCTTCATCGCCCGTTACCGCAAGGAAGTCACCGGCGGGCTGGACGACACCCAGCTTCGCACCCTCTCCGAACGGCTGGTTTACCTGCGCGAGCTTGGCGCCCGCCGCAAGTCGATCACCGAGTCGATCGAGGGGCAGGGCAAGATGACCGCCGAGCTTCAGGCGAAGATCGACGCCGCCACGACCAAGGCCGAACTGGAAGACCTTTACCTGCCCTACAAGCCGAAGCGCCGCATCCGCGCCGAAATCGCCCGCGAGCGCGGCCTTGGGCCACTGGCCGAAGCCATCCTCGCCAACCGCGCCGCCGAACCGGCGAAGCTGGCGGAAGGTTTCATCACCGCCGATGTGCCCGACGTGAAGACGGCGCTGGATGGCGCGCGCGATATCGTCGCCGAAGGCATCACCGAAAACGCCGATCTGCTCGGCCGCCTGCGCAATTACATGCGCGACCGCGCCGTGATGCGGGCGAAGGTGGTGGATGGCAAGCAGGCGCCGGGCGAGAAATTCGCCGATTACTTCGACCATTCCGAACGCTGGGCGACGGTGCCCGGCCACCGGGCGCTCGCCATGCTGCGCGGCTGGAACGAGGAAGTGCTGTCGCTGACCATCGATGTCGACGCCGAGGATACCGCCCCCGTCAAGCCGGTCGAGCGCATGATCGCCGCCGCCTATGAGATTGGCAACAAGGGCGCTGCCGACCGCTGGCTGATGGAGGTCGCGGGCTGGACATGGCGGGTGAAGCTGTCGGTGTCGCTTTCCCTCGACCTGACGCGGGAACTGCGCGAGCGCGCCGAGGAGGAGGCGATCCACGTCTTCGCCCGCAATCTCAAGGATCTGCTGCTGGCCGCCCCTGCCGGTTCCCGCGCCACCATGGGTCTCGATCCCGGCATCCGCACCGGCGTCAAGGTGGCGGTGGTGGATGGCACCGGCAAGCTGCTCGCCACCACCACGGTCTATCCCTTCCCGCCGAAGAACGACGTGCGCGGCACGCAGGCCGAGCTTGCCTCGCTGATCCGCAGGCACAATGTCGAACTGATCGCCATCGGCAACGGCACCGGCAGCCGCGAAACGGAAAAGCTGGTGGCCGACATGCTGGCGAGCCTGCCTGCGCCAAAACCCACCAAGGTCGTGGTGTCCGAAGCGGGCGCTTCCGTCTATTCCGCCTCGGAAACGGCGGCGAAGGAATTTCCGACCCTCGACGTGTCGCTGCGCGGCGCCGTCTCGATTGCCCGCCGCTTGCAGGATCCGCTGGCCGAACTCGTCAAGATCGACCCGAAATCCATCGGCGTCGGCCAGTACCAGCACGATGTCGACCAGAGCCGTCTTTCCCGCTCGCTGGATGCGGTGGTGGAAGACGCGGTGAACGCCGTCGGCGTCGATCTCAACACCGCCTCGCCGCCGCTGCTGGCGCGGGTTTCCGGCCTCAGCGCCTCGATTGCCGGGGCGATCGTCGCCCATCGCGACCAGACCGGACCTTTCGCCAGCCGCAAGGATCTGCTGAAAGTGCCGCGCCTCGGCGCGCGCACCTTCGAGCAATGCGCGGGCTTTTTGCGCATCCCCGACGGCAAGGAGCCGCTCGATGCCTCATCCGTCCACCCGGAAGCCTATGGCGTCGCCAAGAAGATCGTCGCCGCCTGCGGGCGGGATCTGCGCAGCCTGATGGGCGACAGCCAGACGCTGAAGGGTCTCGATCCCCGCCAGTTCGTCGACGACACCTTCGGCCTGCCGACGGTGCGCGATATCATCGCCGAGCTGGACAAGCCCGGCCGCGACCCGCGCCCGAGCTTCAGGACGGCCACCTTCGCGGAAGGCGTCAACGAAATCACCGACCTCGTGCCCGGCATGGTGCTGGAGGGCACGGTCACCAATGTCGCCGCCTTCGGCGCCTTCGTGGATATCGGCGTGCATCAGGACGGTCTGGTGCATGTCTCCCAGCTTGCCGACCGTTTCGTGAAAGACCCGCATGAGGTCGTCAAGGCGGGCGATATCGTCAAGGTGCGGGTGGTGGAGGTCGATGCCAAGCGCAAGCGCATCGGCCTGTCCATGCGCAAGGATGACGGCTCCATGCCGTCCTCGCCTTCGCGTGACGCCAAATCCGGCGGCCCGAAATCCGGCGGCAAGCCGCCGCAGGGCAAGAAGCCGGAGGCGCAGCAGGGCAGCCTCGGCGCCGCGCTGGCCGCCGCCCTGCAACGCAAATAATTCCCGCTGCCGGGCAATCCGAAACCCTCTCGTTCGTCATCCTCGGGCTTGTCCCGAGGATCTGCCTACCCTTACCAAGCCATTAACGGAAGTGGATACAGTAGACGTGCTTGGATCCTCGGGACAAGCCCGAGGATGACGGCGGAGAATAGGGCGAGGTTTTGCTCGCAAACCGGGAACCTTCGCTCCGCACGGCGGTTCTGTTCCGTCATGGTGCGATATCTTGCCTCTTGCCATTTGCTAAGGGCAGCATAGATTTTTGCCTGTCGAGAGTCTGGTCCGTCGTTCCCCGCCCGCGCATCGCCCGTCCCTGCGCCTCTGGCGGGAACGGGTATTCGGGGGTTCACATGACAGTGGGTATCATCGGGGCATTGGATTTGAACGGCCTGATCGGCCGCATCGTTCGCAAGGGGCATTTGAAGGTTACGTTCGCGTCCGGGGAAACCGCCGTTTTCGGCGATGGCTCCGGGCCGCCGGTCGGCGTGCGCGTCATGGATGCGGAGGCGGAAACGCTGATCGCCACCGATCCGACGCTGAAACTCGGCGAAATGTACATGGATGGCCGCTTCGTTCTGGAAGAGGGCGGCATCTACGAGTTTCTGGAGCTGGTGAAGAGCAACACCGTCAACGAGGTGTTTTCGGCGGGCATGGCCGCGAGGC
>JBDHTA010000252.1:0-4788 GCA_039808465.1 Rhizobiaceae bacterium
ACCGTGTCGCCGGTCTTGAGCGAGAAGCGCCGGATCTGCGAGGGCGAGATGTAGATGTCGTCCGGTCCCGGCAGGTAATTGGCGTTGGCCGAGCGCAGGAAGCCGAAGCCGTCCTGCAGCACTTCCACCACGCCGTCGCCGATGATCTCCACGTCCTGGGCCGCCAGCTTCTTCAGGATCGCGAACATCAACTCCTGCTTGCGCATCACGCTGGCGTTCTCGACCTCGAGCGATTCGGCGAACGCGATCAGGTCGGTCGGCTTCTTGTTCTTGAATTCCTGGAGTTTCATTTCCTGCATGGATAGACTCTGAGATCCGCTGGGGGAGAAGGTTCGGCGGTATGCGACGAATGCCGAGCGCGGCCGGTAGCTTGTAGCTCGAAACGGCGGCACATGACGGGAAGGAAGACCTGTCTTTTATCTTCGCTCCCGATAAAGAGCAAGCCGCCTTTTGCCGGGTCCGGCCGCCGACTGACACGCGGGGATCAGGGTCGATCCTAGAACGGCTTCACGATCACCAGCACGACGATGACGATCATCAGTAATGTGGGGACCTCGTTGACGATCCGCCAGTGGCGCGCCGGCTTTTCGTTGCGGTCCTCGGCGAATTTCCGCACGGCGGCGGAAAGATAACCGTGCACGCCCGACATCGCCACGACCAGGGCGATCTTGGCGTGCAGCCAGCCACCAGAAAAGCCGAAGACCTTCCAGGCCAGCCACAAGCCGAAGGTCCAGGTCACGATCATCGCCGGGTTGATGATGCCGCGCAGCAGGCGCCGCTCCATAACCTTGAACGTCTCGGACTGGACGGAACCTTTCTCGGCATCGGCATGGTAGACGAACAGGCGCGGCAGATAGAGCATGCCGGCCATCCAGGAAATCACCGCGATCACATGGATCGCCTTGGCCCAGGGGTAGAAGCCGGCCGGCGCCAGCCAGAACAGCAGGGCCGCCAGCACCAGGAAGATCGCGATCGCGACGACCGCCCGCTTCAGCGCATTCGTGCCGCTTTCCCGCGTCGCTGCCGTCATCCCCGTCCGCTCCTCACCTGCCTCACCATCGCTTCGACATGCGCGATCGGAGTCTCCGGCGTGATGCCGTGGCCCAGATTGAAGATCAGCGGACCGTCTCCGAGCGCCCGCAGGATCGCGTCCACGCCTTCGCCCAGCGCCCGGCCACCGGCCACCAGCCTCAGCGGATCAAGATTGCCCTGCACGGCCCCGCCGCGCTGCAGCTCGCGCGCCGCCGTCAACGGAACCGTCCAGTCGAGGCCCAGCCCCTGGATCCCGGTCCTGTCCCGATAGCGGCCGTAGTTCGAGCCGGCGCCCTTGGGAAAGCCGATCACCGGCACATCCGGATAGGTCGCCCGCACCTGCCGCACGATCTCGGCCGCCGGCTTGATGCAGAACGCCTCGAAGCAAGCCTCGTCGAGCACGCCCGACCATGAATCGAAGATCTGCACCGCATCGGCGCCGGCCTCGATCTGGCGGACGAGATATTCCGCCGAGCGGTCGGCCAGCACCTTCAGCAGCCGGCCGAAGGCCTCCGGTTCGCGGTAGGCGAACAGCCGCGCCGGCGCCTGGTCCGGCGTGCCGTGGCCCGCGATCATGTAGGTGGCCACCGTCCAGGGCGCGCCGCAGAAACCGATCAGCGTGGTTTCCTCCGGCAGCTTCTTCCGCAGCCTGCGCACCGTCTCGTAGACCGGAGCCAGATTCACGTGAAACGCCTGCGGGTCGAAATCGGCGAGTCCGGCGACTTCCGCAGCCGCGATCGGTGTCAGCAGCGGCCCGCGGCCTTCCTCGAAGGCAAGGTCCCGCCCCAGCGCATGCGGCACCACGAGAATGTCGGAGAACAGGATCGAGGCGTCGAAGCCGAAACGCTCGATCGGCTGCAGGGTCACTTCCACCGCATGGTCGGGGCTGTAGCACAGGTCGAGGAAGCTGCCGGCCCGTTTGCGCGTCTCCCGGTACTCCGGCAGGTAGCGCCCCGCCTGGCGCATCATCCAGAGCGGCGGCGGAAACACCGTCTCGCCTCTCAGCACGTTCAGCACGATCCGCTTTCCGGTCATGTCCTCGCCTTCGCAGTCCTCTCTTTTAAATCAAATAGGAATTTATAAAGAGTCTTCTGATTCTATGACTCTGTTTGAATCGGGAATGCTCGGCTGTCCATCTCCACGGCGTCGGGCGCCGGCCGTCATAATGTCGCGTCCTTTCCTCTCCCGAAAGGAAAACTCCAGGGGAAACCCCGATTCACGCATGTGAATCAGCAGCTTGGAGGCTTCACGCGTTTTCGGTCGCTGTGGATGGCCGCATGCGTCCTGCCGCTGCCCACGATCTTGTCCCCAGCCGCTGGAAAACTTCTACAGCATCCCGAATTGTGGACAAGGCGGCATCTGATACAGTCGCGGCCGGCCGGGCCGCTTCTTCGTCCCCGCTTGTCCACACGAGCCCACAGGCAGCGAAGAATCCCGTGAACAAACCCCAGAGCTTCTTCCATCTGCATCTGATCTCGGATGCGACCGGCGAAACCCTGCTGGCGGCCGGCCGCGCGGCTTCCGCGCAATACAAGGATGCGCGCGCCATCGAGCACATCTATCCGCTGATCCGAACCGAAAGGCAGCTGATGAAGGTGTTCGACGACATCGAGGAGGAGCCGGGCATCATCCTCTATACGGTGGTGGACCAGACGCTGGCGCGGCGCATCGACGAGCGCTGCGCCTCCATGGGCCTGCCCTGCGTTTCGGTGCTGGAGCCGGTTCTGGCCGTTTTTCAGTCCTATCTGGGCGCGCCCGCCGGCCGCCGCGTCGGTGCCCAGCATGTGCTCGACGCCGAATATTTCCGCCGCATCGACGCGCTCAACTTCACCATGGAGCACGATGACGGACAGCTTCCCGCCGACATGGACGAGGCCGACATCGTCCTGATCGGCATTTCCCGCACTTCCAAGACGCCGACGAGCATCTATCTGGCCAATCGCGGCATCAAGACCGCCAACATCCCCATCGTGCTCGGCGTGCCCATGCCCGAAAGCCTCATTGCAGCGAACAAGCCGCTGATCGTAGGGTTGGTCGCCACCGCCGAGCGCATTTCGCAGGTGCGCCAGAACCGCGTTCTCGGCAGCACCGCGGGCTACGATTCGGCCGGTTATGTGGACCGCGCGACGATCTCGGAGGAACTGGCCTATGCCCGCCAGATCTGCACCCGGCACGGCTGGCCGATGATCGACGTCAGCCGCCGCTCGATCGAGGAGACGGCCGCGGCCATCGTTGCCCTGCGCAACAAGTCGCGATAGAGCATGGCCTGAAAGGTCCCCGGCGTCTTTCGAACAAGATCATGCTTCGACGGCGAGATCGAGCGCAACCGGAAGACGGGGAACATGGTTTTGCGCCGAGGTCGCGCCGCGACCGTCAGGCCCGTAGGAAAGGACCGTTGGCCATGGCCGAAAAACTCGTCCTCGCTTCCGCAAGCCCGTTCCGCAAGGCGATGCTGGTCAATGCCGGCCTCGACGTCGAGGCAGTGCCGGCCGAGCTCGACGAGCGGGCGCTGGAAGCGCCACTGGGAGAAAGCGGCGCCTCGCCGGAGGATGTCGCCCTGATCCTGGCGGAAGCCAAGGCCGTGGAAGTCAGCCAGCGCCGGCCGGGCGCGCTCGTGCTGGGATGCGACCAGACCCTGTCGCTGGGCGACGAAATCTTTCACAAGCCCGCCGACATGGAAGGCGCGCGCCGCCACTTGCTGGCCCTTTCCGGCAAGACGCATCAGTTGAACAGCGCTGCCGTCCTGGCGCGCGACGGCGAGGTGCTGTGGCGCCATGTCGGCATCGCCGGCCTCACCATGCGCAAGCTCGATCCCGCCTTCATCGGCCGTCATCTGGCGCGGGTGGGGGAAAAGGCGCTGCAGAGCGTCGGCGCCTATCAGATCGAGGGCGAGGGAATCCAGCTCTTCGAGAAGATCGAGGGCGACTATTTCACCATTGTCGGCCTGCCGCTGCTGGCGGTGCTGGCCGAACTGCGCAAGCTGGGAGCTTTGGATGGCTGAATCCGGAAAGCGGGCCTTCGTCGTCGGCCACCCCATCGCCCATTCGCGTTCCCCGAAGATTCATGGCTACTGGCTGAAGCGATACGGCATCGCCGGAAGCTACGAGGCAGTGGACGTTGCGCCGACGGATTTTCCGGCCTTCCTGTCCGACCTCGGCCCAAGGGGCTTTATCGGCGGCAACGTCACCATCCCGCACAAGGAAGCGGCCTGGGCGCTGGCCGAGCTTCGCGACGAGGCAGCCGAGGCGATCGGCGCGGTGAACACGCTGTGGTTCGAGGACGGCCGGCTCACCGGCGGCAACACCGACGCGTATGGCTTTGCCGCCAATCTGGACGAATATGCGCCGGGCTGGGCAGAGAGCGGTCCGGCCATGGTGCTGGGCGCGGGCGGCGCGGCGCGTGCGGTGATCCATGCCTGCCTGCAGCGCGGCGTGCGCGACATCCGCATCGTGAACCGCACTTTGGCGCGCGCGCAGGATCTGGCGGACCGGTTCGGCGCCGGCGTGTCGGCGCATCCGCTCGCGGCGGCGGCCGAGTTTCTGCCCGAGACCGGCCTGCTCATCAACACCACCTCGCTCGGCATGCACGGCAATGCCGAGATCCCGGTCGATCCTTCCGTCATGCCCGACCGGGCCATCGTCACCGACATCGTCTATGTGCCGCTGGAAACGCCGCTGCTGGCGGCGGCCCGCGCTCGCGGGCTGAAGACGGTGGACGGGCTGGGCATGCTGCTGCATCAGGCGGTTCCGGGCTTCG